>NZ_AVCH01000151.1 GCF_000747075.1 Arenimonas malthae CC-JY-1 | reverse complement strand
CCCAGCGCGCCGGCCGCCGGCGGCGCCGAGCCTGCGGCGGCCAATCCCGCCGGTCCCGAGCGCCGCGGCAAGCCGCGCACCAACGCCCGCTCCGGCACCCGCATGCTGGTGATCGACGATTCCGCCACCATCGTCGCCCTGCTCTCGCGCATGCTGCGCCAGAACGATTACCACGTGCTCGAGGCCGGCGACGCCGAGCTGGGCCTGGAAATCGCCCGCACCCAGTCGCCGGAACTCATCTTCCTCGACATCGTGCTGCCGGGCATGGACGGCTTCGCCGCGCTGCGCCAGCTGCGCCGCGACCCGTACACGCGCGACATCCCGGTGATCATGATCAGCGGCAACGAACAGGCCACCGAGCAGTTCTACGTGCACCGCATCGGCGCCGACGACTTCATGAAGAAGCCGTTCTCGCGCGCCGAGGTGTTCGCCCGCATCGAGCGCCTGCTCGACGCCCAGCGCGTGCCGCGGCGCCTGCCCGCGGGTGCACGGGCCGGACAGGACGACGAGGAAACCGCCTGAGCGCGAGGTTCAGCGATTGCGCGCGAATTCGGCGATGAATTCGGCCGCCGGCTGCGGCCGGCCGATGCCGTAACCCTGGGCCAGGTTGCAGTTGAGGTCGGCCAGGGCCTGCAGCGTGTCCGTGTCCTCCACGCCTTCGGCGACCACGCGCATGCCCATCGTGTGGGCGAAGCCGATCATCGCCTTCACCAGCTGCATCGAGCGCAGGTCGCCCAGCATGTGGGTGACGAAGGACTGGTCGATCTTCATCTCGGTGGCCGGGAACTGCTTGAGGTAGGCCACCGAGGCATTGCCGACGCCGAAGTCGTCGATCGAGACGCGGATGCCCTCGGCGTTCAGGCGCTTGAGCTGCACGGCGCCGCGCTGCAGGTCGGCGACGATGGCGGTTTCGGTCACCTCCACCACCAGGTCCCTGGGCGCGGCGTCCCACAGGCGCAGCGCGCCGAGGATCTGTTCCACCAGGCCGCGTTCGGCGAAGGCGGTGGCAGAGAGGTTCATCGAGATCGTCAGCGCCAGGCCCTGGGCGCGCGCCTCGGCGGCGTGCTGCAGGCTGGCGTTGATGGCCCAGCGGGTGAACTGGCTGATCATCCCGGAGTTCTCCGCCACCGGCACGAACACCGCCGGGCTGACCACGCCGCGCACCGGGTGGGTCCAGCGCGCCAGCGCCTCGGCGCCGATGACGGCCTTGCGGCGGATGTCGAGCACCGGCTGCAGGTGCATTTCCAGCTGGCCGGCGTGGATGGCCGCGAGCAGGTCGGCCGGGTCGATGCCCGGCGCGACCGGGAAATCGCCGCACAGGCGCATCCGGTCGGGTTCGTGGCGCGCCATCAGCATGGCTTGCTCGGCCTGGCGGCAAAGCCGGTCGGGCTGGTCGGCGTGTTCCGGGCACATGGCGATGCCCACCGCCACCGACGCCAGCACCGGCTGGCCGTCGGCCACCACGGGCTGCTCGAACTGGCGCAGCAGGCGCGCCGCCGCCAGCAGCGCGTGCTGGCCGTCGCGCAGGTTCGGCAGCAGCACGGCGAAATCCCCGCGGCCGAGTTCGACCACCTCGTCGCCGGGGCGCAGCGCCTCGCGCAGCAGCGCGCCGGCCCGTTCGACCAGCTCGCTGGCGGCGGCGTAACCGCTGCGGATGCGAAGCTCGCGCAGGCCCTGCAGGCCGACCATCAGCACGCCCAGCGGCACGCCCTTGCCGCGGCTGGCGTCCACCAGCGGCTCGAGCCGGGCGAGCAGTCCGCTTTCGATCACCATGGCCGCGGCGCGCTCACAGCAGGAACAGGTCGGCCGGGTCGAGGCCGTAGGCGCCGGGCTCGAGCGCGGTGCGGATCTTGACGCTGCCCTCGGCCACGTTCGGGTCGCCGGCCATCAGGTCGACGTCGCGGTAGGGCTGGTAGGGCTGCTTGTTGGCGTCGAGCAGCAGCATCACGCGCGGGCGCAGGCGGCGCACCTGGTTCTGCGCCATCACGATGCCCACTTCGCCGGTGCTCAGCTCCACCAGCGAACCCGTGGGGTAGACACCCAGGCACTGCAGGAACTGTTCCACCACCTCGGCCTGGAACAGCCGGTCGCGGGCGCGGTAGAGGGTTTGCAGCGCGCCATGGCGGGAATCGCCGGTGCGGTGCGGGCGGTCGCTGCGCAGCGCGTCGTAGGTGTCCACCACCGCGCCCATGCGCGCGGCGAGCGGGATGCGGTCGCCGGCCAGGGATTGCGGGTAGCCGCTGCCGTCATGGCGCTCGTGGTGGCCGGCCACCAGCTCGCGCGCCCACTTGCCGGTGATGCCGGCCTGGTCGAGCACCTCCATGCTGCGCTGGACGTGGCTGCGCATGAGCTGGACGGCTTCGCCGTCGAGCTTGCCGGTGTGCTGGGTGAGGTCTTCGGGCAGCGTGACCATGCCCGCGTCGAGCAGGAAGCCGCCGGTGGCTAGTTCCACCAGCACGTCGCGCGGCAGCGCCAGGTGCCGGCCGAAGGCGGCCGCCAGGGCGCTGCAGTTCACGGCGTGGCTGTAGGCGTAGTCGTCGCGTTTCATCAGCGCCATCAGCCAGAACAGGGCGTCGGCGTTGCGCACCAGGCTTTCCACC
Organism: Arenimonas malthae CC-JY-1; assembly: GCF_000747075.1. Classification (GTDB taxonomy): domain Bacteria; phylum Pseudomonadota; class Gammaproteobacteria; order Xanthomonadales; family Xanthomonadaceae; genus Arenimonas; species Arenimonas malthae. The sequence continues at coordinate 29,760 of NZ_AVCH01000151.1, read as the reverse complement.
ATCGGTTCGACGGCTTCCTGCACCACGCCCGGCTCGAGCCTGCGGCCGGCGCGCACGTCGTCGGCGATGCGCTCGGCCAGCTTGCGCAGTTCGGTGTGCGCTTCGCGGGCGCGCGGCACCTCGTCCTGGACGGCGACGGTGTTGACGTATTCAGGGCCGCGCTTGGGGAACACCTGGCGCGAACCGGCGCTGGCGACGCGCATCGAGGGCCGGCTGGGCGCCGCGCTCTTCTCGACGTCGATGAACACGCTGGTGCAATACAGCCCCAGCAGCTCGATGTCCTCGTCGCTGGCGATCACGAAACCCTGGAAGGGAAAGGGCGTGCCGACCCAGTCGCGGTCGAGGCGATTGACGTACATCCCCTTTTCAAGCAGACCCACCAGCATCTGCCGCTCTTCGACGGCCATCCCCTGCGTCCCTCCCTGTGGCGGCGCTACGTTAGCATGGAGACAGCCCCCCGAGACCTCCCATGGCCAAGCCCCTGCTCGTCTTCGTGCACGGCTGGAGCGTCACCAGCACCGCCACCTACGGCGAACTGCCCGCCCGCCTGAAGTCCGAATCCGCCCGCCGTGGCGGCCCTGGCTTCGACGTCGCCCACGTCCACCTCGGCCAGTACGTCAGCTTCCGCGACGAGGTGCGGATCGAGGACATCGCGCGCGCGTTCGAACACGCCGCCAGGCGCGTGCTCGCCGAAGCCGGCGGGCGCCGGCGATTCGCCTGCATCACCCACAGCACCGGCGGCCCCGTGGTGCGCGAGTGGCTGGACCGCCACTACGTGGCGACCGGCCGCCTGGCCGAATGCCCTTTGTCGCACCTGGTCATGCTGGCCCCGGCCAACTTCGGCTCGGCGCTGGCGCAGCTGGGCAAGAGCCGGCTTGCGGGCATCAAGGCCTGGTTCAACGGCGTGGAGCCGGGCCAGGGCGTCCTGGACTGGCTGGAGCTGGGCAGCCCGGAGTCGCTGGCGCTCAACCTGCGCTGGATCCACGACTACCCGGGGCTGCATCCCACCCGTGGCGCGAACCCGCTGTTCCCGTTCGTGCTCTGCGGCGACGCCATCGACCGCAAGCTCTACGACCACGTCAACGCCTACACCGGCGAGACCGGCGGCGACGGCGTGGTGCGCCTGGCCAGCGCCAACCTCAACTGCCGGCACGTGGTGCTGGAACAGGCCCCGGTGCCGGCCGGCGAAAGCCTGGCGGCAGCGCGCCGCCGGCTGCGCGCGCTGCGGCTGCGCTCCGACACCCGCGCGGCGCCCAGCGCCTTCAAGATCCTGCCCGGCCTCTCCCACAGCGGCGACACGATGGGCGTCATGGCCAGCGTGCGCGACGACGGTCGTCCGCACCCCACCGTGGACGCGGTGCTGCGCTGCCTGGACGTGGCCGACGAGGCCGGCTACCTCGCGCTGCGGCGCGCGTTCGAGGCCGAAAACGCCGTGCACCAGCAGCCCGCGCGGCGGGTCGAGCTCGAGAGGGTACCGGTGCTCCCGGACCGGCGCTATTTCCACGACCCGCACGCCATGGTGCTGTTCCGCCTGCTCGACAACCACGGCGCGCGGGTGCCCGACATGGACCTGCTGCTCACGGGCGGCCCGGCCGGCGACCCGAACCAGTTGCCCGCGGGATTCCTCACGGATCGCCAGGGCAACCGGCGCGCCCCGGGCCACCTGGCGTTTTTCCTCAACCACGCGGCGCTCGCGGGCTGCGAGGCCATCACCGACGACGACGACCGCGTGCTTCGCCCGGCCCTGGTCCCGCGCCCGCCCTACGGCCTGCGGCTGCAGCCGCGGGAAACGGGCCGGTGGGTGGAGCATTGGCCGGCGGAACTCGGCGAGGGCCTGGACGACCTCCTGGCCGTGCTGGAGCCGAACCAGACCACGGTGGTCGACCTGGTGCTGACGCGCGTGGTGCGCGAGGGCGTGTTCCGGTTCACGCGCAGCCTGTCGCCGCGCCGCTTCCGCGACGACCCGCCGGGCGGACCGCTCTGAAGTCGCCCTGACCACCGGCAGGGGCGGCTGGACAAGGCGTTAACGTAGCCTGCGGGACGATCCGGGCTTCCCCAGCCGACAGAGGTCCCACGCCATGGCCAACCGCCGAGCATTCCTCAGCGCCGCGATCGCCGCCGCCGCTGCCGCGGCGCTGCCCGCCCTGCCCGCCTTCGCCTCGGGCCGCCCTGCCCCGCGGCCGATCGCGCGCCGCGTGATTCCCGCCAGCGGCGAGACTATCCCGGCCATCGGCATGGGCACCTCGGGCAGCTTCGAGGTGGACGCCGCCGGGCGCGAGCCGCTGCGCGAGGTGCTGCGCCGCTTCGTCGCCGGCGGCGCCACGGTGATCGACACCTCGCCCAACTACGGCAATGCCGAGGACGTGCTGGGCGACCTGCTGGCCGAACTGGGCCTGCGCGATCGCATCTTCCTGGCCACCAAGCTCGCCGCCGACAACCGCGCCGCGGGCGAGGCGCAGTTCGCCGACTCGCTGCGCCGGCTGCGCACCGACCGGGTGGAACTTCTGGCCGTGCACAACCTGCGCGACTGGAAGACCCAGCTGGCGCTGGCGCGCGAACTCAAGGCCCGGGGCAAGGTGAAGTACGTGGGCCTCACCCACTACCTCGACAGCGCCCACGACACGCTGGCCGACATCGTCGCGGCCGAGAAGCCCGACTTCGTGCAGATCAACTATTCGGTGTCGGCGCCCAATGCCGGCAAGCGCGTGCTGCCGGTGGCCGCCGACCACGGCGTGGCGGTGATGGTCAACCGCGCCTTCGACGACGGCCGGCTGTTCGCCCGCGTGTCCGGCAAGCCGCTGCCGGGCTGGGCCGCCGAAGCCGGCGTCACCTCGTGGGCGCAGATGTTCCTGAAGTTCACGCTGGCCCACCCGGCCGTGACGGTGGTGATCCCCGCCACCGGCAAACCCGACCGCCAGGACGACAACCTGCGCGCGGGCTTCGGCCCCACCCTGACGACGGCGCAGTGCGCCGAGCTCGTCGCGATGTTCACCTGAGGAGAGCCCGATGCCGGGACCCGTTGCGCGTTTCCTGTCCCGGCTGTTCGGCGTCGCGCCCGACGAAGCGCCGGCCGTGCTGGCCGGCGTGGCCATGTTCCTGCTGCTGTTCGCGGGCTATTTCATGCTGCGGTCGATGCGCGAAACCATGGGCATCGCCAGCGGCGTGGAAAACCTGAAGTGGCTTTTCACGGCCACTTTCATCACGATGCTGGCCGCCATCCCGCTGTTCGGCCTGCTCGCCGCGCGGGCGCGGAGACGGCGCATCCTGCCCTGGACCTACGGCTTCTTCGCGCTGAACCTGCTGGGTTTCGCCGCGGCCATTGCCGGCGCGCCGGACAACCCTTGGGTGGCACGCAGCTTCTACGTCTGGCTGTCGGTGTTCAATCTGCTGTCCGTCTCTGTGGCCTGGAGCGTGCTGGCGGACCTGTTCGCAGCCACCCAGGCCAGGCGCCTGTTCGCACTAATGGCGGCCGGCGCCAGCGCCGGCGGCCTGCTCGGGCCGCTGCTGGCCGTGCTGCTGGTGGGCCCGCTCGGGCACGCGGGTTTGATGGTGCTGGCCACGGCGCTGCTGCTGGCTTCGGCCGGCGCGGCGGTGGTCCTGCAGCTCTGGCGCGACCGCCACCCGCTCGAGGCCGGCGAAACCATGGCACGGCGCGAGCCGCTCGGCGGCAATCCCTTCGCCGGCCTGACCACGGTGTTCTCCTCGCCCTACCTGATGGGCATCGCCACCTTCGTGGTGCTGCTGGCCAGCGTCACCACCTTCCTTTATTTCGAGCAGGCGCGGCTGGTGGAGCTGCACTTCCCGGACCGCGAAGACCAGACGCGGGTGTTCGGCCTGCTCGACTTCATCGTGCAGTCGCTGGCCATCCTCACCCAGCTCTTCCTCACCGGCCGCATCGTGCAGCGGCTGGGGCTGGCGGTGCTGCTGACCGCAGTGCCGGTGGTGATGGCCCTGGGTTTCCTGTGGCTGGCGCTGGCGCCCACCTTCGCCGTGTTCGCGGTGGTGATGGTGACGCGCCGCGCCGGTGAATACGCCCTCGCCCGCCCCGGCCGCGAAATGCTGTTCACCGCGGTCCCGGCCGAAGCCAAGTACAAGGCCAAGAACGTCATCGACACCGCGGTCTACCGTGGCGCCGACGCAGTGAGCGGCTGGGTGAAGACGGGCGTCGACGCCATCGCCGGGCACCCGGCGGTGGTGGCCGTGGCCGGCGCGGGCCTGGCCCTGGCCTGGGCGTTCACCGGCTGGTCGCTGGCGCGGGCCCATGGCCGTCGCGAGCGCGGGCCGGCGGGCCCGCCGACTGCCGTCTGACAGCTTGGCTAACCTGTAAAGCACAGCTATCCCAAGCTTGTCCGGATTTGCTGCGCGGGCGCGCCGCCATGCCGCATTTACGCGGCAATTCTCCCGCCTTGTTAGTGCCGTTGAGCAGACCAGCCCGCCTTCCGGCCCGCCCCGGTCTTGCCGGCCCCGCGGCGAAAATGGTCCAGTGGCCCTGCGCCGGGCCACCCCTCTCCTCGTCGAGGCTCCCGGCAATCAGTTTGCAGTCAACCGCCCCCTGGCGTTGACACCCTTTGGCAGGGCCAAGGCTGTTTTCGGGACAGGCGGCCCTGCCATTTTTTTGCTTCTTCTCCCAAGTGCGGGATGGTTTGGTCGGCTGGACGAAAGGCCCGTGGCTGTCCGCTCCGGTGCTTGCGCGAACCGATCAGGACCAAGGCGACACATTTTTCTTGCGGATCAGGCTGGGCTAACCCGGTTCGGGCACGAACCCGGGCGCGACCCGTCGTTCGCGTCCCTTCGGACGCGGGCTGTGGCGGTTTCGCCAGAAGGGAAGATGGCCAGCACGAACCGGCGCGCCGCCCGGCGGCGGGTGCGGGGTTGAGGCGAAGGGCGCTTCGCCAGCCCGATAGCTTCGATCAGAGATCGGATGCCACGGTGTGCCTGCCTTGAACCCACACCCGCCGCCGGGCGGCGAGGACTCTCGCGCTGGCCGCCTTCCACGCTGGCCAATTCGCCGCATCAAGTGTCCGAAGGGACACGCAGGCGCGCACGTGCTGCCGGCAAGCGCGTGGACCCGTTCAACCCACCAGACCCGCAGGAAAGATGCCTGGCCTGGGCCTTGGGCGTAACGCGCAAGCATCGGAGCGCGCTCCCGCCCGCCCTCCGTGGGGCGCCCATGTCGGCAGGTACCGGCGGCGCGGTGGAAGCGAGGGTCGCTTCCCGCGAAATAAAGGCTCCACTGAGCGGGAAGCGACCCTCGCTTCCGCCGTGGCGACGGCGCCGGTGCCTCACTCGGGAGAAGAACATTTTTTTGCCCGCGCGCCGGGCCGGGCGGGCCCTCAGCGGCTTCGCTGGCTGATCGCCACGCTGCCCAGGATCAGGCCGCAGGCGATGCCCATCGGCCAGGTCAGCGCCTCGCCCAGCAGGCCCCAGGCCCAGGCCACCGCGGCCAGCGGCACCAGGTAGGTCACCGTCACCGCGCGCGCCGCGCCGATGCGCGAGATCAGCCGGTAGTACATCGCGTAGGCCCAGCCGGTGCTGAGCACGCCCACCGCCACCGCCGAACCCCAGGCGGGTGCCGAAATGGCCTGCGTGGGCCACTGCGCCAGCGCGAACGGCAGGGTCAGCAGCGACGCGCAGACCAGCGTGGCCGCGGCCACCGCCACCGGCGGCAGGCCGGCGAACCAGCGCGGCACCAGGTTGGCGCCGATGCCGTACAGGAAGGCCGCCAGCGTGCCCGCCGCCGCGGCCGGGCCGATGTCGCCGCCGCCGGTCTTGTCGCTGGCCAGCACCACCACGCCCAGGAAACCCACCGCCAGCGCGATCCACTTGCGCAGCGCGATGCGTTCGCGGAAGAACAGGAAGGCCACCAGCGCGGTGAACAGCACCGCCATCGCATTGGTGATCGCGCCCACGCCCGCCGGCGCGCGCTGGGCGCCCCAGGCGAACAGGGTGAAGGGCACCGCGGTGTTGATGGCCGAGACCAGCGCCAGCCGCGGCCACAGCCGCCAGGGCAGCTTCGCCCGGGCCAGCCACAGGAAGGGCAGCAGCACCAGCGCGCCGAAGGCCAGCCGCAGTTCCACCAGCGGCGCCGCGCCGAATTCGGGTGCGGCCACGCGCTGGAACAGGAAGGACGCGCCCCAGACGCCGGCCAGCAGGCCGAGTTCCAGCGGCGTCATCCAGGCGGGGACGCCCAGGGCCTGGACGGGGGGAGTGGCGGCAACGGGGTTCTTCATGGACGAGCCTGGCTTGTGGCTGGACGCGATTATGGAGGGCGACAGGAAACCTACAAGCGAGTACTTTTGCGCCGAGCCACCAATCTGGTTTGCGCCTGATGAGCACCCTTCGTTCGGACTGGCTGCCGGCCCTGGTCGCCTTCGAATCCGCGGCCCGGCACCAGAACTTCGCCCACGCGGCCGAAGAACTGCACCTCACCGCGAGCGCGGTCAGCCACCACGTGCGCAAGCTCGAGTCGCGGCTGGGCGTGGCCCTGTTCCAGCGCCATGCCCGCGGCGTCACGCTGACGCCGGAAGGCCGCCAGCTGGCGGACGCCGCCGGCAACACCCTGGCCGACCTCGAGGGCGTGCTGCGCGGCCTGCATGCGGCGCGCGACCAGGCGGCCCGGGTGCGGCTGACCACCCTGCATTCGCTGCTGCATGCCTGGCTGATGCCGCGGCTGCCCCGGTTCACCGCCGAACACCCCGGCATCGCGCTCACCTTCGACACCGAGGCCAGCCTCGCGCGCTTCGACGACGGCGGCCCCGAGCTCGGCATCCGCCATGGTCCCGGCCACTGGCCCGGCCTGGCCGCGCTGGCGCTGATGGACGACACCATGGTGCCCGTGGCCTCGCCCACCTTCCCCGGCCTGGCCGCGGTGCGCGAGCCCGCCGACCTGGCCCGCCTGCCGCTGATCGCCGACAAGGCGCGCCAGGGCTGGCACGACTGGTTCCGCGCCGCCGGCGTGCACGGCGCACCGCTGCACGAACGCTTCCAGTTCAGCGACACCACCGACGCGCTGCAGGCCGCGGCGGTGGGCCTGGGCGTGGCGCTGGCGCGCGAACGCATCCTCGCGCCCTTCCTGGACGACGGCCGGCTGGTGCGGCTGGCGCTGCCGCCGATGCCGGCGCGCTGGGGCTATTACATCGTGCACCCGGCGCACCGGCGGCCCTCGCAGGCCGCGCAGGCCTTCATCGACTGGCTGCTGGCCGACGTGGCGCGTTTCGGCGCCTGAACGCGGCGCGGTATGCTGCCCGCCCCTTCAATGCCCCGCGCCGATGCACATCTGGGTTGACGCCGACGCCTGTCCCAACGTCATCAAGGACATCCTGTTCCGCGCCGCCGAGCGCGCCCGGGTGCCGGTGACGCTGGTGGCCAACAGCTGGATCCGCACGCCGCCCTCGCGCTTCATTTCGTCGATGCAGGTGTCGGGCGGCTTCGACGTGGCCGACACGGAAATCGTCGAACGCTGCGCCGCGGGCGACCTGGTGGTGACCGCCGACATCCCGCTGGCCGCGCGCGTGCTGGAAAAGGGAGCGCTGGCGCTGAACCCGCGCGGCGAACTCTATACCGCGGATTCGATCGCCCAGCGCCTGTCCATGCGCAACTTCATGGACGAACTGCGCGGCGCCGGCGTGGACACCGGCGGCCCCGCCGGCTTCCATGCCCGCGACCGCCAGGCCTTCGGCAACGCCCTCGACCGCTGGCTGGCGAAACAGCCGCGCCCGCCCGCCCCCGCCCAGGACATGCCATGAACCGCATTGAATTCGAACTCGACCGCGAGTTCGTCGCGCTCAACGACCTGCTCAAGCTGGCCGGCGTGTGCGACAGCGGCGGCATGGGCAAGGCCCTGGTGGCCGCGGGCGAGGTGAGCGTGGACGGTGAACTGGAGCTGCGCAAGACGGCGAAGATCCGCGCCGGACAGGTGGTTCGTCTGGGCGACGTGGAAATCCGCGTCGTCGCCGCGGGCTGAACCTAGCGGCCGCCGCCGCTGCGCCAGATCGTCCACAGCAGCCACAGGCTGCCGGCCACCGCGCCCAGGAAACCCAGCAGGCCGAACAGCGGCAGGCCCAGCAGCGTGGGGCCGCCCTCGACCGTCATCACGATCGACGAGCCGATGATCAGCGCGGCCACCACGATGCCCACCACCAGCCGGTTCACCGAGTGGTCCACCTGCTCGCCGAAACGCTGCAGGCGCTCGACGTCGAGGTTGATGTTGAAGCGGCCGCGGCGCAGCGCGCGCAGGCCCTGGCGCAGCTGCGAAGGCAGCGCCGCCAGCAGCCCGACGGTGTCGCCCACGGCGCGGCGGCCGCGGCGGGCCAGGGCGCGCGGCGCGTAACGCGCCAGCATCACGCGGCGCAGGAAAGGCGCGGCTTCGCCGGCCATGTCGAACTCGGGGTCGAGGCGGCGGCCCACGCCTTCCAGCGTCACCAGCACCTTCACCATCATCGCCAGGTCGGGCGGCAGCATGACGCGGTGCTCGCGCAGCAGCGCGGTGATCTCGGTGAGCATCACGCCCAGGTGCAGCTCCTTCAGCGGCACGCCGTGGTAGTGGTCGATGAACTGCTCCACCTGTTCGAACAGCGCGCTTTCGTCCACCCGCTCGTCGGCCGCCCATTCCAGCAGCACTTCGCCCACCTGGGCGGCGTCGCGGCGCACGAGGCCGTCGAACAGGTCCACCACCTGGCCGCGGCGCGCTTCCGACAGCCGCCCGACCATGCCGTAGTCGAGCAGCGCAAGCCGGTTGCCGGTGAGCCAGAACACGTTGCCGGGGTGCGGGTCGGCGTGGAAGAAGCCGTCCTCGAACAGCATCTTCATCTCGATGCGCGCACCCAGCCGCGCCACCAGCGGCAGGTCGGCGCCGGCGCCGAGCAGCGCGGCGGTGTCGCCCAGCGGCACGCCGGCGATGAATTCCTGCACGTTCATGCGCTCGCTGGTCCAGGGCCAGTAGACGCGCGGCACCAGCAGCGCCGGTTCGTCCACGAAGCTGGCGGCGATGCGTTCGGCGTGGCGGCATTCCGCGGCCAGGTCGAGTTCGCGCGAAAGCGAGGCCTGCAGCTGCCGCACCAGCGCGCGCGGCTGGTAGCGCGCCAGGTCGGGCGATTCGCTTTCGAGGATGCGCGCCAGCCGCTGCAGCAGGCGCATGTCGGCGTCCACCAGCGGCCGGATGCCGGGACGGCGCACCTTCACCGCCACTTCGCTGCCGTCGAGCAGCACGGCGCGGTGCACCTGGGCGATGGACGCCGCGGCGATGGGCTCGGGGTCGAAACCCGCGAACACCGTGCCGAGGCCGCCGCCCAGGTCTTCCTCGACCTGGGCGTGGATGGCGTCGAAGGGCACGGCCGGCACCTGGTTCTGCAGTTTCTCGAACTCGGCGATCCACTCGGGCGCGAACAGGTCGACGCGGGTGGCCAGCAGCTGGCCCAGCTTCACGAAGCTCGGGCCCATTTCCTCGAGCGCGCGGCGCACGCGCTCGGGCGGCGGCAGCGTGGCCAGTTCGGCCACGTGGTCCTTGTGCAGCAACTTGCCGGCCCGCTCGAGCGCGCCGGCCAGGCCCACGCGCCGCACCAGGTCGCCGAACCCGTAGCGCACCAGCACCGAGGCCACCTCGTGCAGGCGGCCCAGGTCACGCGCGGCGCTGAGGGTTTCCCAGAGCATGTCCCGGGGGTCAGTAGCCCATGCAGAAGAAGTTGAGCTTGTTGCCGTCGGGGTCGCGGAAGTAAGCGCCGTAGAAACCCTTCATGCGCTCGCCCGGCGCACCTTCGTCGCTGCCGCCCAGCGCCAGCGCCTTCGCGTGCAGCGCGTCCACCTGGGCCGGGTTCTTCACCGCCAGCGCCACCATGGTGCCGTTGCCGCGGCAGGCTTCCTTGCCGTCGAAGGGCTTGATCACGCCCAGGCTGGGCGACTGCGGGCCGGTACCCCAGGCGACGAAACGCTCGCCTTCCATGATTCGCTTGGCGCCGAGCTCGCCCAGCAGGGCGTCGTAGAAGGCGCAGGCGCGCGGCATGTCGTTGGTGCCGAGGGTGACGTAACCGATCATCGTGTTTGCTCCGGTGAAGTGGGATGCATGTTCGTTGCTTGCCGCAGGCGGCGCCAGTGCAGGATCCGCCGGGGCTGTCGGTTCCGGCCTGCCCTCAGCGTCGCCGCGCCTTGGCGAAAGGCAGGCCCTGGAACAGGAAGTCCCGCAGCTTCTGGCATTCCTCTTCGGGCCGCTCGCACAGGATGCCGAGCCGGACCACGGGTTCGCCGTTTTCCTCGACCAGCCGGTAACGGGCGACGGCGGCGTAGATGTTCGGCGACGACGGCTCCACCGGCGAGGCCGGCGGCGCGGACTGGATGATGTACTCGAGCCAGAACACGCCGGGGTCGGCCTTGTCCGGCGCCATGGTGGTGCGGAAAACCTCGCCCGAGGTGGCCCGCGCGATGCCGTAGGGCTCGCGGTAGACGAGGCCGCCCTCGGTGGGGCGCGCGGTGCGGAACGCGGCGACAGAGTCGAAGGGCAAGGGCTGGTCATCAGCCTGGTAGCGCGGCTTGCGGTGTGAACGCGGCCAGGGGATCTCGCTGACTTCCACCGTGCGGATACCGCCGAACTTCACCGGGGCCTGCACCCAGCCGTCGCGGGCCTTCGCGCGCTGCTTTCCGGACAGGACGTAACGCGCCACGGCCTCGCGCGCGGCGGCGTCGAAGAGCTCATGGCCGGAGCTTTGGTCAAGGCGGGTTTCGGTGATCCGGCCGCAGTCGTCGAAACGCGCGCCAACCAGCACGACGCCGGCCTTGTTGGCGCGTGCCAGCGACGCCGGGTAGCGCGGCAGCACCGTGCGGGGCTCGGGGCAAGCGTCGGTGGCCACGGCCGGCACGACCTCCTCAGGCGCCGCCAGCGCCAGCGCCGCCGCCAGCAGCGCGGCGATCACCGGCCGCTGTCCAGCATTGGCAGCTTCAGGCCCTTCTCGCGGGCGCAGGCCTGGGCGATGTCGTAGCCGGCGTCGGCGTGGCGCATGACGCCGGTGCCGGGATCGTTCCAGAGCACGCGGCCCAGCCGCGCGGCGGCGGCGTCGGTGCCGTCGGCGACGATGACCACGCCGCTGTGCTGGCTGTAGCCCATGCCCACGCCGCCGCCGTGGTGCAGCGACACCCAGGTGGCGCCGCCGGCGACGTTGAGCATGGCGTTGAGCAGCGGCCAGTCGGACACGGCGTCGCTGCCGTCGAGCATGGCTTCGGTTTCGCGGTTCGGGCTGGCGACGCTGCCGCTGTCGAGGTGGTCGCGGCCGATCACGATGGGCGCGCTCACTTCGCCGCTGCGCACCATTTCGTTGAAGGCCAGCGCCAGCCGGTGGCGGTCGCCCAGGCCGACCCAGCAAATGCGCGCCGGCAGGCCCTGGAAGGAAATGCGCTCGCGCGCCATGTCCAGCCAGCGGTGCAGGTGCGGGTTGTCGGGGATGAGTTCCTTCACCTTGGCGTCGGTCTTGTAGATGTCCTCCGGGTCGCCGCTCAGCGCCACCCAGCGGAAGGGACCGATGCCGCGGCAGAACAGCGGCCGCACGTAGGCCGGCACGAAGCCCGGGAAGTCGAAGGCGTCCTCGCAGCCGACGTCGAAGGCCATCTGGCGGATGTTGTTGCCGTAGTCGAAGGTGGGCACGCCCATGTCCTCGAAGTTCAGCATCGCCTCGACGTGGATGCGCATCGAGTGCTTGGCGGCGCTGATGACCTTCTCGGGGTTGTTCTTCTGCTCGCTGAACCACTCCTCCAGCGTCCAGCCGGCCGGCAGGTAGCCGTGCAGCGGGTCGTGGGCGCTGGTCTGGTCGGTGACGGCGTCGGGGCGCACGCCGCGGCGCACGAGCTCGGGCAGGATCTCGGCGGCGTTGCCGAGCAGCGCGATGGAAATGGCCTTGCCTTCCGAGGTGTACTTCTCGATGCGCGCGAGGGCGTCGTCGAGGTCGGTCGCCTGCTCGTCCACGTACTTCGTGCGCAGGCGCATGTCGATGCGCGACTGCTGGCATTCGATGGTGAGCGAACACGCGCCCGCCAGCGAGGCCGCCAGCGGCTGCGCGCCGCCCATGCCGCCCAGGCCCGCGGTGAGGATCCAGCGGCCCGCCAGGTTGCCGCCGTAGTGCTGGCGGCCCATTTCCACGAAGGTTTCGTAGGTGCCCTGCACGATGCCCTGCGAACCGATGTAGATCCAGCTGCCGGCCGTCATCTGGCCGTACATCATCAGGCCCTTGGCATCGAGCTCATGGAAGTGTTCCCAGGTGGCCCAGTGCGGCACCAGGTTGGAATTGGCGATCAGCACGCGCGGCGCGTCCGGGTGCGTGGGGAACACGCCCACCGGCTTGCCGGACTGCACCAGCAGGGTCTGGTCGTCGCGCAGGGTGCGCAGGGTCTCGAGGATCTTGTCGTAGCAGTCCCAGTCGCGGGCGGCGCGGCCGATGCCGCCGTAGACCACGAGCTCGGCCGGGTTCTCGGCCACGCCGGGGTCCAGGTTGTTCTGGATCATCCGGTAGGCGGCTTCGGTGAGCCAGGACTGGCAGCTGAGCTGCGTGCCGCGCGGCGCGGCGATCTTGCGGGACGGGTCTTTGCGGCTGGCGGGCATGGAGGGCTCCCAAAGGCAGGCCCCCAGTATAAAGGCGGCCGGGGGTCAGTCCGCGCGCATCCGGTAGGCTTCGTTGAGCGGGATCAGGCCCTGGCGGGCCAGCTCCACCGCGTGGCGCGGCAGGGGCACCATGCCGTCGGCCTCGGCCTGGGCATTGATGGCGTCCGAGTCGGCGTCGTCCACGATCAGCTGGCGCATCGCCGGCGTCACGAACAGCAGCTCGTAGGTCATGCGGCGGCCGCGGCTGCCGGTGCCGTTGCAGGCCGGGCAGCCCCGGCCGGCGTAGAAGACCTCGCCTTCGCCCAGGCCCATGGCCTGGCGCAGGCTCGGGTCCACCGCGTCGGGCGCCTTGCAGTCCGGGCAGATCAGCCGCACCAGGCGCTGCGACAGGATGCACAGCAGCGTGGCGCGGATGAGATACGCCTCGACGTCCATCTCCAGCAGGCGCGCGATGGTGGCGGCGGCGGAGTTGGTGTGCAGCGTGCTCAGCATCAGGTGGCCGGTGAGCGCGCTTTCCACCGCGATCTTCGCCGTCTCGTGGTCGCGGATCTCGCCCACCATGATCACGTCCGGGTCGTGGCGCAGGATGTTGCGCAGCACGCGCGAGAAGGTGAGACCCACCTCGGCGTTGATCGGCACCTGCTCAACGCCCGGGATGTGGTACTCGACCGGGTTCTCGACCGTGATGATGTTGACGTTGCGCTGCAGGATGGAATTGAGCGCCGCGTACAGCGTGGTGGACTTGCCCGAACCGGTGGGGCCGGTCACCAGCACCATGCCCTGGTTGCGTTCGCAGGCGTCGGCCAGGCGGGCGGCGTCCTGCGGCGACAGGCCCAGGTCGGCGATGGACTTCATCGCGATCGAGGTGTTGAGCAGGCGGATCACCACGCTCTCGCCGTGGATGGTCGGGATGGTGGAAATGCGCAGGTCCACCATGCGGCCGTTCACGCCGATGCGCGCCTGGCCGTCCTGCGGCAGGCGGCGCTCGGTGATGTCCATGGCGCCCAGGATCTTGATGCGCCCGACCACCATCGGCAGCAGCGACTGCGAAAACGTCCTGATCGGCACCAGCACGCCGTCGATGCGGAACACCAGGTCCACGTCGCCCTCGCCCGGGCGGATGTGGATGTCGGAGGCGCCGCGGCGCACCGCCATGGTGAGGATGTGCGCCACCAGCCGCACGATCGGCCGCAGCATGTAGCGCTGCTCGTCGGGCACCGAGGGCCGGGCCGCGGCCTGCGGCGTTTCGACGATCTCGTCGTCCTTGCTCACTTCGAACAGGTCGGCGCCGTGGCTGTCGCCGTAGTGGCTGGCGATGGCGCGGTCGAGGTCGGCGCGCGCGGCCACGAACAGCTGCAGGCGCTTTCCGGCCAGGAACTGCAGCAGGTGGATGGTGTCGGCGTCGGCGGGATCGGCCAGGGCCACCCGCAGCACGTCGCCATGCACGTCCAGCGGCAGGATCGAGCGCGCGTAGGCCAGTTCGGCCGGCACCATCGCCAGCGCACCCGGCGACGGCACCTTGCCGGCCAGCGTGATGAAGGGCAGGCCCAGGCGCTGGGCCAGCAGCTGTTCGATGTTGCCCGCGGCCGTCACCTGCGCGGCGTCCCGGGGCGGGGCCTCAGCCATGGGCATCCCCGGCGAGCAGCCCGGCCAGCGCCCGGCGGTAGCGTGCGGCGATGGCTTCGCCGTCGCGGTGGCGGCCTTCGGCCACCACGCGCTGCCCCGCCACCCAGGTTTCGCGCACCAGCGGGCGGTTGCCAGCGAACAGGAAGCGGTCCATCAGGTCGTGCTCGCGCGCGCCGGCGAGCGCGGCGGCGGCGCCGTCGAGCTGCAGCCAGTCGGCGGCGGCCGCGTCGCCCTGGAAGCAGGCGCGCAGGCCGCCGTCCAGTGCCTGCGAATACAGGAGTTCGCCGGTGCTGGGGATGTCCGCGCTGACGGCGATGTTGCGGTGGCGCGTCACCAGGCGCTGGCCGTATTCGAGCCAGCGCAGCTCTTCCACCGGCGACACCGACACGTGCGAATCCGAGCCCACGCCCCAGCGGCCGCCGGCGGACAGGTAGTCGCGCAGCGGGAACAGGCCGTCGCCGAGGTTGGCTTCGGTGGTGGGGCAGATCGCCACGGTGGCGCCGCTGGCGGCGATGCCCTGCACTTCCGCCGGCACCAGGTGGGTGGCGTGCACCAGGGTCCAGCGCGCGTCCACCTCGGCGTTGGCCAGCAGCCATTCCACCGGGCGGGCGCCGCGCAGGGCCTCGCAGTCGTGCACCTCGCCCACCTGCTCGGCGATGTGGATGTGGATGGGCAGCGCCGCGTCGCCCACGGCGGCCAGCACTTCGCGCATGGCGTCGGCGGGCACGGCGCGCAGGCTGTGCAGGGCGATGCCCACGCGCAGCGTGTCGCCCTCGAGCGCACGCAGCGACTGCAGCAGCGCCAGGTAGGCGTCGAGCGAGTGGCCGAAGCGGCGCTGGCGTTCCGACAGCGGCCGGCCGTCGAAGCCGCCGGTCATGTACAGCACCGGCAGCAGCGTGAGCCGGATGCCGGTGTCGCGCGCCGCGGCGACGAGCGCCTGCGACATCGCCGACGGGTCGTCGTAGGGCCGGCCGTCCGGCTGGTGGTGCAGGTAGTGGAATTCGCAGACGGTGGTGAAGCCGGCTTCCAGCATCTCGGCATACAGCTGCGCCGCCACGGCGTACTGCGTGTCCGGGTCGAGCCGGCCGGCGAAGCGGTACATCAGCTCGCGCCAGGTCCAGAAGCTGTCCTCGGGATGGCTCTGCCGTTCCGCCAGCCCCGCCATGGCCCGCTGGAAGGCATGCGAATGCAGGTTCGGCAAACCGGGCACGCGCCAGTGCCCGGCGGCGTCGGCGCGGGGCCGGGCGGCGGCCGGGAAGGCGGATAGCGGGGTCGGCGGCATGCGGCGAGTTTCGCATGGCGCCGGGCGGGCCGCATACAATCCCCGGCCATGGGCGCGCTCTCCGGCATCACCGTGCTTGAACTGTCCCGGGTCCTGGCCGGGCCCTGGTGCGGCATGACCCTGGCCGACCTCGGCGCCGACGTCATCAAGCTCGAATCCTTCGACGGCGACGACACCCGCGGCCTGGGCCCGCCCTTCCTGGACGGCATGTCGGCCTACTTCGCCTGCTGCAACCGCAACAAGCGCTCGCTGGCCGTGGACCTGCGGTCACCCGCGGCGCGGCCACTGCTCGAAGCGCTGGTGCGCCGGGCCGACGTGCTGGTTGAAAACTTCCGCACCGGCGGCGCCGAGGCGCTGGGCATGGGCTATGAAACGCTTTCGGCGATCAATCCGCGGCTGGTGTACTGCTCGATCTCCGGTTATGGCCGCGACGGCCCCGGCGCGAACCGGCCGGGTTACGACTACGTGGTGCAGGCCGAAGCCGGCCTGATGGCCATCACCGGCCCGGCCGACGGCGAGCCGCACAAGGTGGGCGTGGCCGTGGCCGACCTGGCCACCGGCCAGAACGCCGCCACCGCCATCCTGGCGGCGCTGCTGCAGCGCGGGCGCACCGGCCTGGGCCAACGCATCGACGTGTCGCTGTTCGACACCGAGCTGGCGCTGCTGGCCAACGTGGCCTCGGCGACGCTGTTCACCGGCCACGACGCGCCGCGCCAGGGCAATGCCCACGCCAGCATCGTGCCCTACCAGGCCTTCCGCGCCAGCGACCAGTCCTTCGTACTGGCGGTGGCGAGCGAGAAGCTGTGGGCGCAGCTGTGCGACCTGCTGGGCCGCTACGACTGGCGCCACGACCCGCGCTACCGCAACAACGCGGCGCGGGTCGAAAACCGCGAGGCGCTGTGCGCCGAACTGGCCGCGCTGTTCGCGACCCGCGACGCGGCGCACTGGCTGGCCCTGTTCGACCGCGCCGGCGTGCCCGCGGCGCCCATCAACACCGTGCGCCAGGCGCTCGACCACCCCGTGGCCGCCGCGCGCGGCATGCGCATTCAAATGGACGGCATCCCCATGGTTGGCAGCCCGCTCAAGCTTTCCGCCTCCCCGACCCGGCTCGACCGCCCGCCGCCGCGCCTGGGCCAGCACAGCGACGAAATCGCCCGGGACTGCGGCTTCGATCCGGATGCGCTGCGCACGGCCGGAGCCCTCCGGTGATCGGCCGCCTCGCCCCGCCCTGGGACCGGCTGCTGCTCGACGCGCGGCTGGCCACGCTGCGCGACGACCTCGGCGCCTACGGCGTCATCGAGGACGGCGCGCTGGCCTGGAAGGACGGGCTGATCGCCTTCGCCGGCCCGCGCGGCGAACTGCCGGGTGAGCCGGCGGCGCTGGCAGCCCGCGTCGAATCCGCCGAGGGCCGCTGGATCACGCCGGGCCTCGTGGACTGCCACACCCACCTGGTGTTCGCCGGCGACCGCGCCCAGGAATTCGAGCGCCGCCTGCAGGGCGCCAGCTACGAGCAGATCGCCCGCGAAGGCGGCGGCATCCTGTCCACCGTGCGCGCCACCCGCCAGGCCAGCGAAGAAGAACTGCTGGCGGCTTCGCTGCCGCGCGCCCGCGCGCTGCGCGCCGACGGCGTGACCACGCTGGAAATCAAGTCGGGTTATGGCCTGGACTTCGATTCCGAGCGCAAGATGCTGCGCGTGGCGCGCCGCGTCGGCGAGGAGCTCGGCCTCACCGTGCGCACCACCTTCCTGGCCGCGCACGCGCTGCCGCCGGAATTCGCCGGCCGGCCCGACGACTACATCGCCGCCGCCTGCGGCTGGCTGCCGCGCCTGCACGCCGAAGGCCTGGTGGACGCGGTGGACGCCTTCTGCGAAGGCATCGGCTTCACGCCGGCGCAGACCCGCCGCATGTTCCAAGCCGCGCGCGCGCTCGGCCTGCCGGTGAAGCTGCACGCCGACCAGCTCAGCAACCTCGGCGGCGCCGCGCTGGCGGCGGAGTTCGGCGGCCTCTCGGCCGACCACATCGAGTGGACCGACGAAGCCGCGGTGCGCGCCATGGCCGCCGCCGGCACCGTGGCGGTGCTGCTGCCGGGTGCCTTCCACGTGCTGCGGGAAACGAAGCTGCCGCCGCTGGCGGAGCTGCGCGCGCACGCGGTGCCCATGGCCGTGGCCACCGACCTCAACCCCGGCACCTCGCCGCTGCAGTCGCTGCGGCTGGCGATGAGCCTGGCCTGCACCCACTTCCGGCTCACGCCCGAGGAAGCCCTGCGCGGCGCCACCGTGCACGCCGCGCGCGCGCTCGGCCTGCACGACCGCGGCCGGCTGCTGCCGGGCCAGCGCGCCGACGTGGTGCAGTGGGAAGTGGCGCACCCGGCCGAACTGGCCTACTGGCTGGGCGGCGATCGGGTGCATTCGGTGCACGTGGCCGGCCGCCGCGTCGACTGACGCCGGCGCCTGGAACGACGAAGCCCCGCCGGGGCGGGGCTTCGTGCAAGCAACGCGCGCGGCGCGATTACTTGGCGGCAGCGGCCTTCTTGGCCGGGGCCTTCTTGGCCGGCGCCTTCGCGACCGGAGCCTTCACCGTGGCAGCCGCCTTGCCGGCCGTCGCCTTCTTGACGGTCTGCGAACGGGCATTGCCGTGGCTGCTGGCGAAACGCTTGCCCTTGGCGGTCTTCTTGTCGCCCCTACCCATGGTGATTCCTTGAATGTTGTGATTGCGTTGGGCGCGTAGCCTACCACCGCCGGCCGCCCCGACCAAGATGGCCGGGCCCGGCGCCTAGTGGCTGTGGCCGTAGGACAGGCGCAGGTTCACCAGGTGGGCCACCGCGATCAGCACGCCGCCCACCGCCATCGCCACCGCGTGCGGCACCACCGAGTGGTGCAGCGGCGGGTAGAGCAGCGCGAACCAGATGATGGCCAGGCCCGGGCTCACCCACAGCCAGGCGTGGTAGGCGCGGTGGCCGCGGTAGCCCAGGTACAGGCTGATCACCGCCAGCACGGTGGCGAAGCCGGTGAAGGCCCACTCCACGCCATGCCAGGCCACCAGGCCCAGGCCGACGGCCGGCAGCAGGCCCAGCGCCACCGGGATCAGCGCGCAGTGCAGCGCGCAGACGAAAGCGCCGAACGCGCCCAGACGGTCGGCCCAGGCGGGCAGCTGGAGGCGGTGCGGCTTCAGGAGGGTGGCCATGACGTCCGGGGCCTTGCGCATAGGGTGAAACAATATAACATTCCGGCATCCTCACCAGCAACCCGAGCAACCCTCATGCCCCGGAACCTGCGCCCCGCCCCCCTTGCCCTCGCCGTCCTGCTGGCCCTGCCGGCGTTCGCCTTCGCCCAGGCCGAACCTCCGGAAGCCGACGACCACGACCACGCACACGAGGCCACGCGCACCCTGGAAACCCTGGAGGTCACCGCCTCGCCGCTGCGTGGTTCGATCGAGGACCTGGCCCGCCCGGTGGACGTGCTCTCCGGCGAAGCGCTCGATGCCCGCAAGGCCGGCACGCTGGGCGAAACCCTGGAGCGCCAGGCCGGCGTGCAGTCTTCGTATTTCGGCGCCGGCGTCGGCCGCCCGATCCTGCGCGGCCAGGACGGCGCCCGCGTGCAGGTGCTGAGCAGCGGCACCAGCGCGATGGACGTCTCCACGGTGAGCGCCGACCACGCCGTCGGCATCGAACCCTTCCTCGCCGACCAGATCGAAGTGCTCAAGGGCCCGGCCACCCTGCTCTACGGCAGCGGCGCCATCGGCGGCGCGGTGAACGTGGTGGACGGCCGCGTGCCGACCGCGCAGGTGGGCCGCACGGTGTCGGGCCGCGCCGAGATCCGCCACGGCAGCGTCGACGACCAGAGCACCGGCATGGCACGCGTGGACGCCGACGCCGGCGTGCTCACCCTGCACGCCGACCTGTTCCGCCGCGACGCCGGCGACTACCGCATCCCGGGTTACGCCTTCTCGCCCGGCCTGGTGGCCGGGGAACTGGCCGAGGGCGAGGACCCGGAGCACTTCGCCCGCGGCCGCCTGCCCAACAGCGAACTGACCACCGAAGGCGGCGCGCTGGGCGCCAGCTGGTTCGGCGAACGCAGCTGGTTCGGCATGGCCGCCAGCACTTATCGCAGCAACTACGGCATCCCGCCGGGCGCGCATGCGCACGGCGACGAGGAAGAGGCGCCCGAAGGCGACGCGCACGAAGGCGAGGAAGAAGACGTCGTGCGCATCGACCTGCGCCAGGACCGCTTCGAAGCCCGCGGCGGCGTGCGCGAGGTCGGCCTGTTCGAGGAGGTGAACTGGCGCGTCACCCGCAGCCTGTACGAGCACACCGAACTCGAGGGCGACGCCATTGGCACGCGCTTCGACAACGACGGCCTGGAGGCCCGCGTCGAAGCCGTGCAGCGCGAGCGCAACGGCTGGCGCGGGGCCTTCGGCCTGCAGTTCGGCCACCGCGATTTCTCCGCCGTCGGCGACGAGGCCTTCGTGCCGCCCTCGGTCACCCGCGACCTGGGCGTGTTCGCGCTGCAGGAAAAGGACTTCGGCGACTTCAAGCTCGAGTTCGGCGCCCGCCACGACCGCGTGCGCACCGATCCCGAGGGCAGCGCGCCCACCGCCAGCGTCGGCGCCACAAGCCTGGCGGCCGGCGGCCTGTGGCGCTTCAGCGAGGCCGTGCACCTGGGCGTGAACCTCAACCGCGCCGAGCGCGCGCCCACCGCCGAGGAGCTGTTCTCCGACGGCCCGCACGTGGCCACGCAGAGCTACGAGCTCGGCGACGCCTCGCTCGACAAGGAGGTGGCGCTGAGCGGCGAACTCGGCCTGCACCTGCACCACGGGCGCTTCGACGGCTCGGTGTCGGTGTTCCGCACGCAGTTCACCGACTTCATCTACCTGGCCGACACCGGCGGGGAAATCGACGCGCTGCCGGCCCGTGCCTGGGTGCAGGGCGACGCCACGTTCTCGGGCTGGGAAGCCGAGCTGGGCGTGGAGCTGGCCGACAACGCCAGCGGCCTGTGGCACCTGCGCCTGTTCGCCGACGCCGTGGACGCGAAGCTCGACGACGGCGGCCACCTGCCGCGCATCGCCCCGGGCCGCGTCGGCGCCGACCTCGACTGGAGCCTCGGCGCCTGGCGCGCCCGCGTGGGCGTGGTGCGCGTGTCCGAACAGGACGAGGTGGCGGTGATGGAAACCCCGACCGAGGGCTACACCCTGGTGGACGCCGGCGTGGCCTACCACTGGGACGTGGGCGGCGCGGGCTGGGAAGCCTTCCTCGAGGGCCGCAACCTGGGCGACCAGGAAGCGCGCGCGCACACGTCCTACCTCAAGGATTTCGCGCCGCTGCCGGGCCGCAACGTGATGGCCGGCCTGCGCGTCGCCTTCTGACGCCGGCGGACGCGGCGGGGACTACTTATTCGTAGTCCTCGCCCTCGGACAGCTCGGGCGCCTCGGGGCGCTCTTCCGGATCCGGGTCTTCGGCCACCGGGTCGGGCGAATGCGGTTCGGCGGCTTCGCGCACCGCCTGCTGCTCGCTGGTTTCGGTGCCCAGGTGGAAGGCGGCGTAACCGGGCAGCACGGCCTGGTTCTGGGCCATGCCGATGATGCGGCCGGCCACCGGCGCCAGGATGTAGCGCTCGACGTTGCTCAGCGGGTCGATCACGCGGCCCAGGCGCTGGCCCGACTGCACGCGCTGGCCCAGCGTCACGTCGCTGATCAGCAGGCCGCCGGAATTGGCGCGCACCCAGCGCGAATCCAGGAAGATCGGCGCCGGCTCGGGATGGGCCACGCCGATGGCAGCCGGGTCAGGCACCAGCGCCGCGTCTTCCGCCGCCTCGGGGTCCTCGCGCATGCCGCTCTGCTGCATCAGGCGCTCGATGGCGGCCACGGCCTGGGCGATCTCGGTGGGCTCGAGCCGCGTCGGCGCGCCGGCTTCGAAGGTGACCGCGGGAATGCCCACCGCCGTGGCGGCGACGCGCAGCATGCCCTTGTTGCCCGGGCTGTGCAGCACGACGGTGTTGCCGAAGCTGCGGCTGAATTCGATGACGTCGGGATGCGTGAGGTCGGCGCGCACCTGCGGCAGGTTGCTGCGGTCGAAGCTGCCGGTGTGGAAGTCCACCAGCATGTCGCAGTGGCTGACGATGTCCTGGAAGAACGCATTGGCGATGCGCGAGGCGATCGAGCCATTGCGCGTGCCGGGGAAGAAGCGGTTGAGGTCGCGCCGGTCCGGCAGGTAGCGGGTGCCGCGCGAATAGCCGTGCACGTTGACGATGGGCACGCCGATGACGGTGCCCGAGAGGCGGGTCGGGTCGACCGAATGCGACAGGCGGCGCACGATTTCCACGCCGTTGATCTCGTCGCCGTGCACGCCCGCCACCAGGCACAGCACCGGCCCGGGCTTGGCGCCGCGGGTGACCACCACCGGGCTGGGGATTTCGTTGGCGCTGATGCCGCCGCCGGGCCGCCATTCGAGCTGCATGCGCGTGCCGGGCACCACCAGGCGGTCGAGGATGGCCAGCGGCGTGACCAGCTCGGCCAGCGGCGACAGGAATTCCTGCGGCGACGCCAGGGTTTCCGGCGGCGTGGTGCCGGCGGCGGGACCGGCGCCGGCGGGCGGATCGACCGGGAAGTCCTGCGCGGCCAGCGGGCCGGCGGCGAACAGCGCCGACAGCAGCAGCAGGCGGGCGCGGTTCATGCCGCCGCGCAGTCGGCGCACAGGCCGTGCACTTCCAGCGTCTGCGCCCGCGGCGCGAAGCCCAGCGCGCGCGCCTGCTCGTCGAGCAGGGTACAGATGCGCTCGTCCTCGAGCTCGATGGCCGCGTGGCAGCTGTCGCAGATGAGGAAGGGCACCGAGTGGCGCTCGTTCGGGTGGTGGCAGCCGACGAAGGCGTTCACCGAGGCCAGGCGGTGGATGAAGCCCTGCTCGAGCAGGAAGTCGAGCGCGCGGTAGACCGTGGGCGGCGCGCTCGAGCCATTTTCTTCCTTCATGGCGTCGAGCAGGTCATAGGCCTTCACGGGCTTGCCCGCGGCGGCGATGAGCCCCAGCACCTGGGCGCGCAGCGGCGTGAGGCGCAGGCCACGGTCGGCGCAGGCCTGTTCGACCGCCTGCACGTAGGCGCCCGCGTCGTGCACGTGGTGCGTCGGGTCCGTGCAGTCGTGGCCGTGCTGGTGTGCGGTTCGGACCATGGGGCTAGGGTGGGGCCTGCCCGGCGTGAAATCAATCCGCATCCGCGGCGTTCACGCCGGGATGCGGGCGATGGCGGCGTCGATGCGGGCCAGCGCTTCGGCCTGGCCGGCCAGGAACACGGTGTGGTCGATGGACGGGCTGACCTGGGTGCCGGTGATGGCCACGCGCAGCGGCTGGGCGATCTTGCCCAGGCCCAGGCCCAGGGCCTCGGCGGTGGCCTGCAGGGCGCCGTGCACCGTTTCGGCGCTCCACTCGCCCAGCGCGGCCAGGCGCGTGCGCACCTCGGCCAGGGGCGCGCGCGCGGCGGCGGTGAGGTGCTTGGCCACGGCGGCTTCGTCGTACTGCTCCAGCGGCGCGTACCAGACGTGGGCGCGCTCGGCCATTTCCTTCAGGGTCTGCACGCGGTCCCGCAGGGCCACCACCACGTCGGCGGGCTTCGGGCCCTTCGACAGGTCGTAGCCGTGCGCCCGCAGCTGCGGCTCGAAGTGTTTCGCCACTTCGGCCGGGTCGTCCGTCTTGAGGTAGTGCTGGTTGAGCCAGCCGAGCTTGGCGGGGTCGAGGCGCGAGGCCTTCTGGTTCACGTCTTCGATGGCGAACAGCGCCTTGAGCTCGTCGCGGCTGAAGATCTCCTGGTCGCCGTGCGACCAGCCCAGGCGCGCCAGGTAGTTCACCAGCGCGTGCGGCAGGTAGCCCTCTTCCTTGTAGGACATCACGTTGGCCGCGCCCGAGCGCTTCGAGAGCTTGGCGCCCTCGGGGTCGAGGATCATCGGCATGTGCGCGAAGTGCGGCACCGGCGCGCCCAGCGCCTTGTAGATGTTGATCTGGCGCGGGGTGTTGTTGACGTGGTCGTCGCCGCGGATCACGTCGGTGATGCCCATGTCCAGGTCATCGACCACGACGGCGAAGTTGTAGGTGGGGTAGCCGTCGGAACGGAAGATGACGAGGTCGTCGAGCTCGTCGTTGCTCCACTCGATGCGGCCCTTGATCTTGTCGTCGAACACCACCGTGCCGCCGATCGGGTTCTTGAAGCGGATGACGCGGTTCGGGTCGTCGCGGTACGGCTCGTTGCGGTCGCGGTAGTAGCCGTTGTAGCGCGGCTTGAGGTTGGCGGCCATGGCGGCCTCGCGCATGGCCTCGAGCTCTTCCTTGGTCTCGTAGGCGTAGTAGGCGGTGCCGGCGGCGACCATCTGCTCGGCCACCTCGCGGTACCTGTCCAGGCGCGCGGTCTGGAAGATCGGGCCCTCGTCGTACTCCAGGCCCAGCCAGTCCATGGCTTCGAGGATGGCGTCGATGGCGGCCTGGGTGCTGCGCTCGCGGTCGGTGTCTTCCACGCGCAGGATGAACTGGCCGCCGCGGCGGCGCGCCTCCAGGTAGCAGTACAGCGCCGTGCGGGCGCCGCCGATGTGCAGGAAACCGGTCGGGCTGGGGGCGAAGCGGGTGCGGCAGGTCATCGTGGGGGCCGGAATGGGGCGGTGGGCCGCGCATTTTACGGCAAAACCCGGGCCCGGCCGGGCGCCTGCGCTACCATGGGCCGCTCCCCTGCCCGACCCTGCCCGGATGCCACCGCGCCTGTCCCTGCTGCTTGCCCTGCTGCTGCCCCTGTCCGCCGCCGCCACCGTGGCGCCGGCCACGCCGCCCGTCCCCGCCGAAACGCCCGCGCCGGTCCAGGCGCCACCGTCGCCGCGCGTGCTGCTGGTGACCTCGATGGGCGAGATCACGCTGGAACTCGACGCCGCCGCCGCGCCGCGCACCGTGGAAAACTTCCTGGCCTACGCCCGCGACGGCCACTACAACGGCACCGTCTTCCACCGCGTGGTGCCGGGCCTGCTGGTGCAGGCCGGCGGCTTCACGCCCGACCTGCAGCCCAAGCCCAGCCGCGCGCCGGTGCCGAGCGAAGCGGCCAACGGCCTGTCCAACCGCCGCGGCACCGTCGCCGCGGCGCGCGACCGTGGCGTCACCGATTCCGCCACCACGCAGTTCTTCATCAACCTCGTGGACAACCCCAAACTCGACCACCAGTCGCCCGACAGCCCCTACACCGCCGGTTACGCCGTGTTCGGCCGCGTCGTGCAGGGCCTGGAAGTGGTGGACC
Organism: Arenimonas malthae CC-JY-1; assembly: GCF_000747075.1. Classification (GTDB taxonomy): domain Bacteria; phylum Pseudomonadota; class Gammaproteobacteria; order Xanthomonadales; family Xanthomonadaceae; genus Arenimonas; species Arenimonas malthae. The sequence goes on along the minus strand of NZ_AVCH01000151.1, from coordinate 5,024 downwards.
GCATCGCCGCGGTGCCCACCGGCGCGCAGGGCCCCTTCCCGGCCTGGGTACCGACCACGCCGGTGGTGATCGAACGCGTGCAGCTGCTCGGGCCGGTGGCGCCATGACCGTGCTGCTGGTGTCCGACCTGCACCTCGACGCCGCGCGCCCGGCCACCACGCACGCCTTCCTGGCGCTGCTGGCGGGCGAAGCGCGTTCGGCGGAGGCGCTGTACATCCTCGGCGACCTGTTCGAAGCCTGGGTGGGCGACGACGACCCGGGCGAACCCGGCGCCAGCGTCTGCGCGGCGCTGAAGGCGCTGTCGGATTCCGGCGTGCCGGTGTACCTGATGCGCGGCAACCGCGATTTCCTGTACGGCCCGCGCATGGCCCGGCGCTGCGGCGCCACGCTGCTGCCCGACCCCTGCGTGGTGGACCTGCACGGCACGCCCACCCTGCTGATGCACGGCGACCTGCTGTGCAGCGACGACGCCGCCTACCAGGCCTTCCGCCGGCAGGTGCGCAGCCCGGAGTGGCAGGCGAACTTCCTGGCCCAGCCGCTGGCCGCGCGCCAGGCCTTCGCCGCGCAGGCGCGCGCCGCCAGCCGCGAGCACCAGCAGGGCGTGGCCGAAGCCATCACCGACGTGGCGCCGGCGACCGTGGCGGAAACGATGGCGCGCTACGGCGTGTCCCGCCTGATCCACGGCCACACCCACCGCCCGGCCATTCATTCGCTGGAAGTGGACGGGCGCCGGGCCCAGCGCATCGTGCTGGGCGACTGGTACGACCAGGGCAGCGTGCTGCGCGTCGAAGCCGAAGGCCTGGCGCTCGAGTCCCGCGAAGTACGGCGGTAGGAGCGGCTTCAGCCGCGACCGCCCTTCGCGAAATGCTTCGCGGCTGAAGCCGCTCCTACAAGTGGCGGTCGGGCTTGAAGCCGGCGACTTCGAAGCGGAACTGCGGCTGCAGGTGGCCGCTGGCGGGCAGCTCGATGCGCACCCGCTTCGCCTCGCGCAGCGCCGCCAGGAAGCGGTCGCGGTCGACGATGAACAGGGCCGGGCCGGTGCCGGTGTCGGCCGGGTCGCCTTCGAACACCTGCGGCTCGCCGTCGTCGAAGCGGATGCGCAGGCGGCAGGGCGGGCCGCAGGCCAGGTCGCTCTGCGCCAGCACCAGGTAGGCGCTCTCGCCCCATTCCGGGTGGCGACGCAGGATCAGCCGCGCGTCGGGGATCGGCGCCGGCGCGCCTTCTTCCTCAGACATGGGCTCCACCTGGCTGTAGATGGCGGCCGTGTGCTGGATGCCGCCCTCCACGGCGATCTGCTGGTAGTCCCACAGGCCGGCCAGGCGGCGGTTCTCGCGCATGGCCCCGGCCTCGGCGCGCACTTCGGCGACCGTACGGCGCATGGCGGCGGCGGCTTCGGTTTCGCCGTGGCGCTGGGCCAGTTCGTTGGCGTGCATCTCGGCGATCTCGAAGTCGGCGTCGGCGCGCGCGGCCTCGTATTTCGCCAGCAGCGCGGCGCCCTTTTCCTCGTCGAAGGCCGGGTCCGCCGGGGCGGGCTGGCAGGCGGCCAGCACGAAGGCGCACAGCAGCGGCAGCAGTCGCGTCATCACGTCACTCCAGGGATTCGAGCAGGCGGATCTCGTCGTCGTCGAAGCCGGCCGCCAGGCGCGCCGGCCGGTTGAAGGGCCCGCGCACGCCGCCGCGCACGGCCTCGCGCACCAGCCGGATGAACTCACGCACCGGCGCCAGGCCTTCGCGTTCGCAGTGCCAGTGGAACCAGCGGCTGCCGGCGGCCACGTGCGCCACTTCCTCGCGCAGGATCACTTCCAGGATGTCGGCCGAGGCGTCGTCGCCGTTCGAACGCAGGCGCGCGATCATGCCCGGCGTCACGTCCAGCCCACGCGCCTCGAGCACGCGCGGCACCAGGGCCATGCGCTGCAAGCCGCTGGCGGCGGTCTTTTCGGCCATTTCCCACAGGCCGTTGTGGGCGTCGAAATCGCCGTAGGCGAAGCCCAGTTCCGCCAGGCGGGCCGACAGCATCGCGAAGTGCCGCGCCTCGTCGTCGGCCACGCCCACCCAGTCGGCGTAATACGCGCCGGGCAAACCGCGGAAGCGGTACACCGCGTCCCAGGCCAGGTTGATCGCGTTGAATTCGATATGCGCGATGGCATGCAGGAACGCCGCCCGCCCCTCGACGCTGCCCAGTCCGCGCTGCGGCACGTCGCGCGGCAACACCAGCTTCGGCCGTGGCGGCCGCCCCGGCGCCCCGATCGCCGCCGGCCCCGGCGCCTCCGCGCAGGGCGCCAACTCGCCACGCCGGAACGCCGCCGCCGCTTCATGCGTCAGCCGCAACTTCTCCGCGGGCTCGCAGGCCGCGATGCAGTTCGCGGCGGCCTCGAACAGGTCGGCGATATCAGGCACCACGGCGCTTGCGCTTGGCGTCGTCCGAACGGAGCTGCTTGATGCGCTCGAAGTAGCTGGCGTCGATGCCGGTGACGTATTCGCCGCTGAAGCAGGAACTGTCGAACCTGCGGCCCGGGAACTTCGGGCCGGCGACCGCCGCCTCGAGGTCGGGCAGGTCCTGGTAGATCAGCCAGTCGCAGCCCAGCAGCTTTTCGATTTCGGCCTCGGTGCGGCCGTGCGCCACCAGTTCCTCGGCCGAGGGCATGTCGATGCCGTAGACGTTCGGGTAGCGCACCGGCGGCGCCGCCGAGGCCAGGTAGACCTTGCGCGCGCCGGCTTCGCGGGCCATCTGCACGATCTGCTGGCTGGTGGTGCCGCGCACGATCGAGTCGTCCACCAGCAGCACCACCCGGTCCTTGAATTCCAGCGGGATCGGGTTGAGCTTGCGGCGCACCGATTTCACCCGTTCGCCCTGCCCCGACATGATGAAGGTGCGGCCGACGTAGCGGTTCTTGATGAAACCCTCGCGGTACTTCACGCCCAGCACGTTCGCGATCTCCAGCGCCGCGTCGCGCGAGGTGTCGGGGATGGGGATCACGGTGTCGATGTCGTGGTCCGGGCGCAGGCGCAGGATCTTCTGGCCCAGGGTGACGCCCATGCGCATGCGCGCCTTGTGCACCGATATGTTCTCGATCATCGAGTCCGGGCGGGCGAAATACACGTATTCGAAGATGCAGGTGGCGTGCGGGTGCGGCGCCGCGCAGACCTCGGCGTGCAGTTCGCCGGCCGGCGTGATCACCATGGCCTCGCCGGGCTGCACGTCGCGCACGCGCACGAAGCCCAGGATGTCGAGCGCCACGCTCTCGGACGCCACGGCGTATTCCGTGCCGGCCGCGCCCTCGCGCTTGCCCAGCACCAGCGGGCGGATGCCGTGCGGGTCGCGGAAGGCCACCAGGCCCAGGCCCATCACCATCGTCACCACCGCGTAGCCGCCGGTGCAACGGCGGTGCACGCCGGCCACCGCGGCCACCGCGGCCTGCGGCGTCAGCGCGCCCTGCGACTGCAGTTCGTGCGCGAACACGTTCAGCAGCACCTCGGAATCCGATTCGGTGTTGATGTTGCGCTTGTCCTGCTCGAACACCATGCGCCGCAGCGCGTCGGTGTTGGTCAGGTTGCCGTTGTGCGCCAGGGCGATGCCGTAGGGCGAGTTCACGTAGAACGGCTGGGCTTCGTCCGAGCCTTCCGAGCCCGCGGTCGGGTAGCGGCAGTGGCCGATGCCGACGCGGCCGGTGAGCAGCGACATCGAATGCTCGTCGAAGACTTCCTTCACCAGGCCATTGCCCTTGTGCAGGCGCAGGCGGTCGCCGTCCATGGTGGCGATGCCGGCCGCGTCCTGGCCGCGGTGCTGGAGCACCGTCAGGCCGTCGTACAGGGCCGCCGCGACGTCGCTGGCGCCGGCGATTCCGATGATGCCGCACATGGGTCAGGTCTCCGAAACAGTCGTGGCGGCCGCTTCGGGCGGCGCGCCGGCAGGGGGCGAAGCAGGCACCGGCGGCGCCGGCTGGAAATCGAGTTCGGCGGCGGCGGCCGGCGGCAGGAAACCCGCCATCCATTCCGCGCCGCGCTGCACGCCGGGCAGCAGGCGCGACTGGCTCCACCAGGCGTCCTTGGGCAGCGGCGTGAAGCCCAGCAGCAGCACCGCCACGCAGGCCAGCACCAGGCCGCGCGCCAGGCCGAAGCCCAGGCCCAGCACCCGGTCCGTGGCCGACAAGCCGGTGTTGGCGATGACCTTGCCGATGGCCCAGGTCACCAGGCCACCGACGATGAGCACGCCGAGGAACACGCCGGCGTAGCCCAGGAACAGTCGCGCCGACGCCGCCTCGACGCCGGTGAAGCGCGCGGCCACGTCGGCGCCGAAGGCCACCGACAGCCAGAACGCCGCCACCCACACCGTCAGCGACAGCACCTCGACCACGAAGCCACGCCACAGGCCGATGCCCATCGACACCGCCAGGACCAGCAGCAGCGCGTAGTCAGCCCAGTTCAGCATCGGCGTCAGGGGTGCGGGACGATGATGGCGTCGCGAAGGCCGAGCTTGGCCGCGACGCTGTCGCGCAGGCGCTCGGCCGCGGCGCGGTCGGCCTCGGGACCCACGCGCACGCGCCAGACCACGCCGCGTTCGGTGGCGATGCGCTGGTGGAAGGCGACGAAACCCGCGGCGCGCGCCTTGTCGCGCAGGGCAGTGGCGTCGGCCTCGTTGCTCAGCGCTCCCAGCTGCACGGCGAAACCGACGCTGGCGGCGGCCGGCGCGCGGGTGGCGGGCACTGGCGCGGAAGCGGCCGGGGCGGACGCGGCATCGAGCGTGATCACCGCGGCGCTGCCGCCGGTCACCGATTCGGCGCGCAGGCGCGCGGCTTCGGCCAGCGCGCGCTCGGCGTAGGGACCGACGCGCAGGCGCATGGCCGGCTTGCCGTTCACGTCCACCGATTCGCTGGTGACCGGCAGGCCCTGGGCACGCAGTTTGTCGGCCAGCGCGCGGGCGTTGGCAAGGTTGGAGAAGCTGCCCACGTTCACCGCGTAACGGCCACCGGCGGCGGACGCCGGCAGCGGCGCGGCGGGGGCCGGCGTCGGGGCCGGCGCGGCGG
>NZ_AVCH01000150.1 GCF_000747075.1 Arenimonas malthae CC-JY-1 | reverse complement strand
GGCTTCGGCCGGGGCTTCGGCCGCCGGCGCGGGCGCGGCGGCTTCCGGCGCGGCTTCGGGGGCGGACGGGCTGCAGGCCGCCAGGGCAAAGGCGCAGGCGACGGCGACGGCGAGCAGGGTCTTTTTCGGGCTCATGGGCGGGTCCTCGGTTCGGAAGGGCAAAGGGTGCGCGCAGCGGCGTCGGCGCGCAATCAAGGTTCGCGCCGGCGCCGGGCACCGAGCTTGCGGGTGAGCGTGTTGCGGCCCAGGCCCAGGCTTTCGGCCGCCTTCTGGCGATGGCCGTGGCTGTGTTCGAGCGCGGTTTCCAGCAGCACGTTGTCGAACTGGGTGCGAAGCCGTGCGTGCAGGTCCGGCTCGCCGCGGGCCAGGGCCGCGCGCACGTCCTCGGCCAGTTCGCGCTGCCAGTGGCCGGCGCGGGCCGCCTCGCCGCCGCGCAGGGCCTGGCCCAGGTCGCGCACGGTGATGGTGTCGCCGGGCGCCAGCGCGGCCAGCCGCCAGCACAGGTTTTCCAGCTCGCGCACGTTGCCGGGCCAGTCGTGCCGCTGCAGGCGTTCCAGCGCGGCGGCGTGGAAATGCTTGGGCGGCGTGCCCAGCCTGGCCGCGGCGCGGGCCAGGAAGCGCGCGGCCAGCGCCGGCACGTCGGCCTTGCGCTCGCGCAGCGGCGGCAGGCGCAGGCGCACCACGTCGAGGCGGTGCAGGAGGTCGGCGCGGAAGCTGCCGTCGCGCACCTTGGCGTCGAGGTCCTGGTGGGTGGCGGCGATGACGCGCACGTCCACCTTGATCAGTTCGCGGCCGCCGACGCGGAAGAATTCCCCCTCGGCCAGCACGCGCAGCAGGCGCGTCTGCAGCGCCGCCGGCATGTCGCCGATTTCGTCCAGGAACAGGGTGCCGCCGTCGGCCTGCTCGAAGCGGCCGACGTGGCGCTTCTGCGCGCCGGTGAAGGCGCCGGCCTCGTGGCCGAACAGTTCGCTCTCGAGCAGCTCGGCGGGAATGGCGGCGGTGTTGAGCGCCACGAAGGGTTTGTGCGCGCGCGGCGATTCGCGGTGCAGCGCGCGCGCCACCAGCTCCTTGCCGGTGCCGGTTTCGCCGGTGATGAGCACCGACAGCGGCGCCTGGGCCAGGCGGCCGATGGCGCGGAACAGTTCGCGCATGGCCGGCGTGTCGCCGACCAGCGCGTCGCCGGTTTCCGGCAGCGGTTCGGCGCGCGGCGCCTGGGGCTGGGGCAGCGCGCGCGCCGCCAGCGCCACCGCTTCGTCGAGGTCGAAGGGCTTGGACAGGAATTCGTGCGCGCCGCCGCGGAAGGCGCCGGCGGTGCTGGCCACGTCGGTGTAGGCCGACATCACCACCACCGGCAGCTCCGGGCGCGAGGCCTTGAGCGAATCCAGGAAGGCCAGGCCGTCCACGCCGGGCATGCGCACGTCGGTGAACACCAGGTCGGGCGTTTCGCCGTCGCGCAGGGCCGCCAGCGCCTCGCGCGCGCCTTCGAAGGCCGCCACCGCGTAACCCGCGTCGCGCAGGGCCTGGGCCAGCACGAAACGCACGGCGCGGTCGTCGTCGACGACCCAGAGGCGGGGCGGCTGCGAAGGCGGGTGGGGCATGCGGCGGGCCTGGTTGGTTTGCACCAGCATAGTGCAAACCGGGGCCGGCCGCTGTTCAGTCCGAAAACAAGAATAGTTTGATCGCCGGACTGAACTAATCTTTTATTCCTTACGCATCATGGACTTGAACTTTTCGCTCGCCGGGAAAAACCCTTGTTTCTGGCAAATCAGGCCCTTGGATCTCGGAGGGTCCGCAGCGCGCGCCCGATCAGCAGACACCGGATGAGACGAGACCACATGCTCCGAGGGGCGTCCTGGCAGTGACCGACGAGCCCCTCCGGGAACTCTAGCCCACCGTCCCTAACATCCTCCTCCGCCGCGCAAACGGGGCGGATGCCCCAGTGCCTGACCACCGAGAACGGCCTGCCGGCGCCCCGACGGGTTGCGCTGGGCATCCTCCTGAGCTGGCCCTGGATCTCGCTGAAGGCAAGAAGGGTAGGGCCTACCAAAGTCAGGCGTTCGGTTGGCGTACGCCAGATCGGGCGAACGCCTCGCCAGAGAACCAGTGAATCCAGGGCCGAAACGGCGACCAGGGGGACGTCAGCCGTCGAAGTAGGGCGGACCTGGGCCACCCGCACGCCACCCAAACAACCCACTGCCCGGGTCTTGGCAGAGTTCGCGGGGAGGTATCCCAATGGGTAACCTCTGCCTAGGCGTCCCCCTGCCAAATGCCGTCTAGGCCTCATCCCTGGAGACGGCCTCGTGTTGGGATTCCCACGGCGACATTCAGGTCCAGCCACCTATTTCGCCGTCAGCGCCTGCGCTGGCGACCACCCGATTGCTTTGACACTGAAGGCACCATGATCAAGAACCCGCAACCTGCAGTTTCCGCCACCGAGGCCCCTAAGGCCTCCGACACCGTGCTCGCCAGCTTCATTTGGAAGAATGCCGAAGACCTGTGGGGCGACTTCAAGCACACCGACTTCGGCAAGATCATCCTGCCATTCACGCTGCTGCGCCGCCTGGAATGCGTGCTGGAACCCACGCGCGAGGTCGTCCGCGAGACCCACGCCAAGTTCAAGGACAAGGGCCTGGATACCGACCTGATCCTGCGTCAGAAAGCCGGCCTGCCGTTCTACAACACCTCGCAGTACTCGCTGGCCACCCTGGGCGCCACAAAGACCAAGTCGAATCTGGAGGCCTACGTCGCAGCCTTCTCGGACAACGCACGCGTCATCTTCGACCAGTTCAACTTCACCGACACCATCGCGCGCCTCGCTCGCGCCGATATCCTGTTCAAGATCTGCCAGAACTTCGCGAACACCGACCTGCATCCGGATGTCGTGCCCGACCGGGTGATGTCCAACATCTACGAGCACCTGATCCGCCGGTTCGGCTCCGAGGTCAACGAGGCGGCCGAAGACTTCATGACGCCGCGCGACGTGGTCCACCTGGCCACCACGCTGCTACTCGACCCTGACGATGCGCTGTTCCGCAATAACCCCGGCCTGATCCGCACGCTCTACGACCCCACCTGCGGCACCGGTGGCTTCCTCACCGACGCCATGAACCATGTCGATGGCTTCGCGGCACAAGGTAAGGCCCCACCCGTACTGATCCCCTTCGGCCAGGAACTGGAACCTGAAACCCATGCGGTGGCCCTGGCCAACATGCTGCTGCGCCGGCTGGAAACCGAGCCCTCGCGCGATCTCTCGGCCAACATTGCTGGACCCAAGTCGACGCTCTCCCAGGACGCCTTCTCGGGTCAGCGCTTCCACTATTGCCTGTCCAACCCCCCCTTCGGCAAGAAGTGGGAGAAGGATCAAGCCTTCGTCGAGCGCGAGGCCAAGGAGAAGGGGTTCGAGGGTCGCTTCGGTGCGGGCACGCCACGCGTGTCTGATGGCTCCATGCTCTTCATCCAGCACCTGATCTCGAAGCTGGAGCACCCCAACAAGGGTGGCGGCCGCGCGGCCATCATCTTGTCGGGCTCGCCCCTGTTCACTGGCAATGCCGGCCAGGGTGAAACCGAGATCCGTCGTTGGTTGCTGGAAAACGACTACATCGATGCCATCGTGGCCCTGCCCACCGACATCTTCTTCCGCACCGGCATCGGCACCTACATCTGGCTGCTCACAAACAACAAGCCCGCTGAACGCAAGGGCAAGGTTCAACTAATCGACGCGACCGCCATGCACAGCCCCATGCGCAAGTCCGAGGGCAACAAGCGTCGCTTTATTAGCGACGAGCAGATCCAGGCCATAGCCCGACTCTACGCTGACTTTACGCCCAGCGAAAACGTGCGGATCGTGGACTACCGCGATTTCGGATACCGCCGGATCAAGATTCAGCGTCCACTGCGCCTGACCGTCCAAGTCAACGAGGACACGCTGACCGCCCTGGCTGCCAGCAAGCCCTTCGCCAAGTTGGACGAGACCGAACAGGCGGGCTGGGTCAAGCTGCTGCGCAAGCACCTGGGCGAGACCCACCTCTATGCGTGGCTGGCCACCCTACCCGCCGCCGCCAAGAAGGCCGGCCTGGCCAAGGCCGCTAAGCCATTGGCCAACGCCATTGAGAACGCGCTCGGTGTACGCGACGCCAATGCCCCGGAAATCCTCGACGAGGAAGGCAATCCCATCCCGGACAAGGAACTGGAAGACTTCGAGTCCGTACCCCTGGACCAGTCGATCGGCGACTACATGGACGCCGAAGTGCTGCCGCATGTGGCTGACGCCTGGGTGGATGCGGAGTACACCGACGATCGCGATGGCCAGGTGGGCAAGGTCGGCTACGAGATCAACTTCAACCGCTACTTCTACAAGTACGTGCCGCCGCGCGGCCTGCATGAGATCGACGCCGAGTTGAAGGCGGTGGAAGCAGAGATCTCTGCGCTGCTGGAAGAGGTGGCGAAGTGAGTGCGCGCACGAAAGATAGCGGCGTTGAATGGATTGGCCACGTGCCAGAGCTGTGGTCCGTTCTTCCCATTAAGAGAAGCGTTTCTTTGAGAAAGGATCGACGCACTTACTACCCCTCTTCATCCCTATTCGTAGGACTGGAGGATGTCGAAAGCGGGACAGGAAAATACGCACCGACTGAAGTTAGCTCCCGGCTAGGCGAGGACTCAACTGTCAGCGTATTTGATGCTGGCAATGTTCTATACGGCAAGTTGCGCCCTTACTTGCGTAAATCAATGACAGCGACTTTCGCGGGGGCATGCTCCACGGAGTTCCTTGTGATGGAACCGCACAAAGTTCTGCCAGCCTGGCTCAATCTATGGCTCCTAACCGATGAGGTGACCCAGCAGATAGAAGCAAGCTGTGAAGGGGCAAAAATGCCACGCGCCGACTGGGGGTCGATTGGAGCAGTTCCTATGCCGGTTCCGCCGGTTACAGAACAGCGGTCAATCCTGGGCAGTCTCGACCGCGCCACCACCTGCATCGACGCCCTGGTCGCCAAGAAGACCCGTTTCATCGACCTGCTGCGCGAGAAACGCCAGGCGCTTATCACGCATGCCGTGACCAGGGGGCTGGATCCTGGCGTGCCGATGAAGGAAAGCGGTGTGGACTGGCTAGGGGAGGTTCCCGTGTCGTGGGGTGTCGCCCCATTAAAGTCGTTCCTCCAGTTTCGTCGGGACATCGTTGGTACCGACAGCGCCAACACTAGGTTGCTTTCGCTCACCTTGCAGGGCGTGATCGAACGCGACCTGGAAAATCCCACGGGAAAGATGCCCGCGTCATTCGATGGGTACCAGCGCATTTCCGCTGGCGAAATGGTCTTCTGCTTGTTCGACATGGACGAGACACCAAGGACCGTCGGTGTGGCCCCGCAAGACGGGATGCTGACCAGCGCTTACACAGTGTTCCGCCCTCAGAGTGAGCTGTGGGCTCGCTACCTCTACTACTTCTTCCTGCATGTGGACGAGTACAAGCGCCTCAAGCCCTTCTATAAGGGGCTCCGCAAGACCATCCGCCCCGGCCCTTTCCTTTCCATCCAAGTGCCACGCCCAAGAGATGGTGACGCTGAGGCAATCGTCGACCACCTCGACCGCACCACCTCGCGTATAGACACTCTGATCGCCAAGACCGAACGGTCCATCGAACTGCTGCGCGAACACCGCACCGCCCTCATTACCGCTGCCGTCACCGGCAAGATTGACCTGCGCCCCGCGGCCTAAGGACACGCCATGCACCCTGCCTTCACTGACACCGCCCATCGCGAGAAGTACTTCGAGGCGTACATCGTCAAGCAACTCGCCGCACGCGGCTGGAAGGTGGGCGACACCACTGGCTACGACCAGAACCACGCGCTCTATCCGGAGGACCTGATCACCTGGATGCAGGCTACCCAGCCCAAACGCTGGGCTCAGTTGGTAGCGAGCAACGGTGACAAGGCCACAGCCGCGCTCATGGACCGCCTGTCCCATGCGCTGGAGAAAGACGGCACCGTTCATGTCCTTCGCCGTGGCTTCAAGATGGCACCTGGCGGCGAAATCAGCCTCAGTGAAGGCTTACCCGAGGACGAACGCGACCCGTCAGCCTGGGAGCGCTACAACGCCAACATCCTGCGCGTCGTGCCGCAGCTCATGTATCGCCCCGGCAGCACGCTGGCCATCGACCTGGTGTTCTTCATCAACGGCCTAGCCGTGGCCACCGTGGAGGTCAAAACCGACTTCACTCAGTCCGCCGAGGCGGCCGTGACGCAGTACAAGGACGATCGCCTGCCCATGGATGCGGCCACCCGCAGGAAGGAGCCGCTGTTGACGTTCCAGCGTGGCGCAGTCGTCCACTTCGCCATGTCCGACAGCGACATCCAGATGTGCACCAAGCTGGATGGCAAGAACAGTTACTTCCTGCCCTTCAACCAGGGGCGCGACGGCCGCAAGGGCAACCCGATCCGCGAGGATGGCGAGTATCCAGTGGCCCACTTCTGGGAGCAGGTCTGCCAGCGCGACAACTGGCTGCGGATCTTCCACAGCTTCGTGTACACGGAGAAGAAGGAGGTCGTCGACCTGGAAGGCAACCACAAGCGGAAGGAAACCCAGATCTTCCCGCGCTTCCACCAGTGGAAGGCCGTCACCCGCATGATCGCCGACGCCAAGGCCAAGGGCCCCGGCCAGTCCTACCTGTGCGAACACTCGGCAGGTTCGGGCAAGACCAGCACAATTGCCTGGACGGCGCATGACCTGATCCGCCTGCGCACCGACGCGGGCATGAACCTGTTCCATTCGGTCATCGTGGTTACCGATCGCACGGTGCTCGACAAGCAGCTCCAGGACGCCGTCCAGCAGATCGACCACCAGCACAACGTGATCGCGGCCATCGGCGAGAAGGACAATGGCGTCAGCAAGTCCAAGGAGCTGGCTGAGGCCCTAGAACGCGGCACCCCCATCATCGTGGTGACCATCCAGACCTTCCCCTATGCGATGGAGCAGATCCTCACCAACGGGAAGCTGGCCGACCGCAACTTCGCGGTGATCATCGACGAGGCCCACACCAGCCAGACCGGCACCGCCGCCTCCAAGCTGCAGGCCACGCTCGCTCTGCGCGATGCCAAGGCGATAGAAGGCCTCACGGTGGAGGAGCTGCTGGAGAAGATTCAGTCCTCGCGCGCCCGCCCCAAGAACGTCTCCTACTTCGCGTTCACCGCCACGCCCAAGCACGCCACCCTCATGCTGTTCGGGACGCGACCCGACCCGACCAAGCCGGCCAGCAAGGAAAACTTGCCGTTCTCGTTCGACAAGTACCCGATGCGCCAGGCGATCGACGAGGGGTTCATCCTGGACGTTCTTGAGGGCTACCTTCCCTACAAGACCGCGTTCAACCTGGCTGAGCCCGAGAAGGACGGCAAGCGGGTCGAGGGCAAGGCCGCAAAGCGGGCGTTGGCCAAGTGGATGTCGCTACATGCCACCAACGTCACCCAGAAGGTCGAGTTCATCGTCGAGCACTTCGCGGCCAACGTGGCCCCGCTTCTGGGCGGCACCGCCAAGGCCATGATCGTGACGTCCTCGCGTGCCGCCGCGGTCCGCTACAAGAAGGCCTTCGACGCGTACATCGAGGCCAATCCCAAGCACAAAGCCTTCCAGGCGCTCGTGGCGTTCTCCGGCTCGCTCACGGGCAAGGAGGTCATTCACGCTTCTGACGAGCAGTTTAAGGACGATCCGTTCGCCGCCCCAGAGGATGAGGTGTTCACCGAAGCCACCATGAACCCGCGCCAGTACGGCTCGGATCTGCGCAAGGTGTTCGACCGTCCCGAGTTCCGCGTGATGATCGTGGCCAACAAGTTCCAGACCGGCTTCGACCAGCCCAAGCTGTGCGCGATGTACCTGGATAAGAAGATCGCCAACCCGGTGGAAATCGTCCAGACACTCTCCCGCCTCAACCGCACCACCTCCGGCAAGGACACCACATTCGTCGTGGACTTCGTCAACGATCCGCAGTCCATCCTGGATGCGTTTGCCCTGTACGACGCTGGCGCCAAGATCGAGAAAGCGCAGGACCCCAACGTGGTCTATGCGCTGCAGGGCGACCTGGACAAGGCCGACATCTACACCCAGGATGACATCGACGGCTACACGGCCGTGCGCTTCAAGTCGGCCGCCGCCTACACCGTGGGCGACGACGCGACGCACAAGAAGCTCTATGCGGCCACCAGCGTACCCACCCAGCGCTTCAACGATGCGCTGGCCGCTGCCCGCAGCGCCATACTGGTGGCCGAGAAAGACTTCGAACACGCCAAGGCGCAAGGCAACGAGACCGGCATGAAAGCAGCTGACGCCAGCCGCGCTGCTTCGGCAGAAACGATGCAGAAGCTGCTGGATTTCAAGTCCGGGCTTTCTCGCTTCGGCACGCTGTACACCTACATCGCCCAGACCATCGACTTCGGCGACCCCAGCCTGGAAGGGTTCGCCAGCTTCGCCCGCATGCTCTCCAAGCGGCTCAACGGCGTTCCGCCTGAGCAAGTCGATGTGTCCGGCTTGCTGCTGACAGGCTTCGATATCAAGCCGAAGGACAAGCCTACCTCTGGTGATGATGACGATCAGGACCTGACCCTGCAGCCCGTGGGTCCAGGTGGTGGTGGCCTGCCCCCAGTGCCCGTCTATCTGCGCCAGGTGATTGCTAAGCTCAACTCCATCTTCGGCGACGCCACGGCGCTGACCGACAAGGTGGCTCTGGTCAATCATGTGGCCGACATCGTGCGCGAAGACGCGAACACGGTCGCCCAAGTCAAGAACAACACGCGTGAAGTGGCCATGGCCGGAAACATTAAGGGCTCCGTCCAGTCCGCCCTGGTGCGCGCACTGGACTCGCACAGCACGTTAGCCGCTCACGTATTGAAGCATGACCAGCAAGCGCTGGCTCCGCTCGTAGGGCTGATCTACGAGTTGGTCAAGGCTGGGCAGAACCTTAACCGCGCAGAGCTGGGGGGTTGAACAGCGACACGTCTAAAGATAAAACCTCGGGAGAAGACGGGGCTTTGACCTTTCTAGCGCGTCGCTATCGAAGCGCAAGTGACGCGGCGCACCCAAACAACCTCGCTCAAGTAGGCATTAGGCGCCTGAACGTCCGCGCTTCTCTTTTTTCCTTGCCGCGACTAACCTCCGCCTCTTTACCTCTAGCCCAGGAACTATTTCGGCCTCGAGGATTGGGTCCTCAAGATCGACGAATCGACCGGTGACTGAGCATCTTGGTCGCCTCCAGCGGCAAAGCGTAATAGTCGGATCCGTCTCCTGACGCGAGATCACGTCCCAGTCCACGTCGAAAAGTGCGGCGGAAAGATGCATTCGGCATCTGATGCTATGCAGCAGCTCAATAAGCTCACTGCGATTCTGGTGAAACCAGGGAGCGCGAAGAATAAATGGCAACGACCGATAAATACCTTGAAAGGCTCTAAGGTGAAGCATGACGTCGCCCTTGGACTCGGCTAGTCTCGCGATTCCAAGCAGAGCGGAGAACGAATGGGGCGTGCCATACAAGAACAGGTTCTCTGTATCGGTCACAGACATTATTGGAACGAAGTCTTTGTACCTTATCCGTTCCTGCTCGTCCGGGAACTGCCAAGGAAGCAGCTCCGAGTGACCACCGGCCTTCTGGGCTCGTCGATATGGCAGTAGGAGAGTAAAAATCTCACCCTCTGAGAGGGGCCGCTGGGCGAGAAGCGGCAGAAGAGGCAGGTCGAACACCTCCAGGGTGCCCGGCGCGACCTTCTCCAACTTAACTGCAGATCCCCGCGAGAGAGCCGTAGAACCATCTGCCCACTTCTCGTGGAGACCGGACATTGTTCTTGCTACGTAGATACTCTTCTCTGCCAGCTCAGGTAGAGACAACTGCGCGCGTTCCTGGGCGTAAGACAGAGTTAATCGCGTTCTGTAGCCGTGCCATTCCTCCACGCGACGAGCACCAGCGCGATTCAATCTCAGCAGAATGTCTCTGAGCGACGTCTGCGGATCGGGAGAAAGTATTCGCTTCATAGCTTGGTGGAAGCGCGGATTCGCCCAACTCTAAACTGCATCCTCTCATTCGGACGCAGCCGCCGAAATATGCCGATAAGTATGAGCGAGGCAAGTACCGCGCGAGCCGCTCTATAACGGTCCCGCTCCGGCCTACCTCTGGAAATTGCATTTATGACATCAGAGACCGCTAGCGAGCCGCCGTCTTCAAGGCCACTCTGAACCTCATCTACAGCCATTGAGAACAGCTTTTGATCAGACGCGCTGGGCATCTCCGGCCAAACCTTTTCTTGTGCCAACCTGTACGCCTCGTAGCCTCGGGGATCAGCTGCCCTCCAGCTAGGCCGGGAAACACCAAAGCACGCTGCCAGCCACCCCGGGGATGGCAACGGTAGGCCATGTTCAGCCTCAGCAAGCACAGAGGCCGTATACCGCAGGTGCCTCTGGTTGCGCGGCAGTTCCTGGAGACGCTGCCGCCGTTCTAGGACGTCATCCACCATGAGCGGCAGAGTTGCGCTTGCTGCGCCAAATGGATCAAGAAGTACCTGTAATGGCGCTACCGATTGCAGAGCAGCGTATTGAAACACTGTTCGAAGCTGCGGCCGATTGCGATTGCTCTTCCAGGCAAAGGCGCGAAACACCTCTAAGGTTCGGTCCACAGGCACAATCTTCTGTTGGCGCAGTGACGACAAGAAGTCGTGCCATGGATTTCCCTGAATTGGCGACGGACATCGGGAGGAGTACGCAATCAGGTCCAGGGTTTGCATATTACTCCAGCGCTCCCAGCTGGACTGGACTGGTTCGGCAACAGGAGTCCAGCCAAGCCTCTGCCTACAAACTCTGCAGTCATATCGTTCGGGGCCAATGGATTGAAAGTCTGCCTGTACGGCCTGGCAATTCCTGCATCTGTCCACCAGCCGAGCGTCATCTATCGGGCAGTGTGTGGCAGTGATCAACTGCCACGCCAGAAGATCATATCTGTCCTCTTGGGGCCTGAGATAGCAAATTGGACACCATCGCCTTACGCGCCAGAATGCCCCAGAGTGGGCTTTGGTCAGGACATTCGCAAAGGGACTGAGGGTCCCCGCAGCCAGATCAACTCGCTCCGTTAGGCGCCTCAGGCCAGAGGTTAGCCTAGAGGTATGCTCTCCGTAGCCGCAGACAGTCTGGTAATTAAACGAGCGCAGCAGTGTTCCTTCGTGCATCGCATTGGAGGCGTCGCGCGCCAGGGCAAACACCCGTGCAGGCCGCACGCTGTGAACATAAGCAATCCTTGCCCCGTAACTCTCGAGGGACTCGACACAGTGCGTGCCTACGCCTATCAACTGCAGTGGGGCGAGCAATGCCATTGTCAGCTGGGCCTCACGATGCGCCTTGCGCTCGGCTTGGTTCTGCGCTTTTTCTTTCCTCGCCCTTTGGCCAGATTTGCATCATTACCACTTTGAGTGCTGTCGCTCTCTGCGAGTGATTTTGATGCCGGTCTTTTGCCCTCCCGGGTGTCCATTTCATGCCCGGTATTCGCTGCACTCCTTTTCTTCTCTTTGGCTCGCTCCTTCTCTCGTGTTCTCAGTGCCATGCGCGTAAGGTCTTCCAGGTCGACGCTCCCTAGCGCCTCTTCGCCCGTGACAATTTCCTCCCATAAACGCTTCACCTGCTTCTTCTTCGGCAATGCATAGACGATGTCATTCAGCGATAATGACTCCCTCCCTTTAGCATTGGCGCGGTCGTCTGCGCGCTCGTATAGCGCTTTTAGTTGCCCGAATATTCCGCCCGTCGCGGTCATCAATGCCGCCGCGTTCTTGAGAATTCGGCTGGACTCAGATTCTCCGACCTGATGGATCTCGTTCATTTGCTGAAGCAGGCTCACGAAGCTCTCGATATCCTCATCGGATCCTAGTGAGTACCTGTCGACATGAACCGTTGGCATTTTTCGGGTGAACTGCGAGGTTCGGTCCCAAATGCGAAGCATTCGGAAGCCGGCTAAGAAGATCACGATTGCCTCTGAATCCAGCGCGAGTACTCTCCAGCTTTCAAGGTGGTCCGCTTCGTCGCGCCCAGACTTCTTTGAAACACACATCATGTCGGCTTCGTCAACAATGATGTACTTGACGTTCTTCGCGAGAAGCAGTCGATGCAGCTGCTGACGGATAGTGCCTTCCGGCACCGCTCGATGTGACACAGGTCCGGCCTTTATGCCGACCTCCGCCAGCACCTCCTGTCTGTCGATGGAGTGAAAGGGGTCTTTTAGTAGGTTCAGCAGTCTAGAGGCGGTGTCTTTGGAGGAGTAGTACGAGTTCTCAGCGTTCTTCGCTACGATCTCAATGATCGGTCGGTTCCACTCGGATACCTCTGGGTTCGCGTCCAGCAGCCGACCCTTTATCTTTTTTGCAATGGTTCCCTTGCCAGATCCGGACATTCCTATGATCAGAACCATGGTTCCCGGCTCTGCGTAGTTGATGTGGGTGTACGCAACCTCAAGAGCATCCTTGTACTTCGTGTGCAGTATCTCGGGAACAGGAAACCTCCTCTCGTGGTCATTCATTGGTAGGAAACCTTTTGGTTGTTCCAGACGAGAGTCTTGCGAAGATGTCATCTGCACGGGACGGCGCGGGAGGTCGATCGCCGTTCACTTCATTCTTTGTCGGGACAACAGACCGGGCACGGGCTTCGAGCTCAGCGAGCTTTCTGTTCAGCGTCGCCTGGCCTTTGCTGCGGATCTCCTTGTTCTCTTCCCATCGAATGTTGCAGTGCATCCCCTCCACGAGCCGCTCCAGCTCGGTCAGCTCCCTGAGCTCGTTTGCGTCGTGGGAGTCTGCAGTAACCCACCCATCTGCGAACTTGACGTAGATGATCGATGGATCCTCTGGATCGAGCCTTACCTCTTCAAAGGTTCGATTCGATCTGGCGGACTCAATGAGGGCCAATGAGCTGTAGTTTCGGAGACCGACGCGCAATCCCCTCGTGATATCCATGTCCATCTTTCGGACAGCGATTGGAACCGCAGTCTCTATCAATGTCATCGGCTGGGAGATGTCTGCCGCGAAGCCAACAGGTCGACGCAACCGTTCTTCCAAGAACCACTCCCTCGGCGATTTATGTGCGAAGGATTTGGGTGTTGTGTCCAGGAATTCGCGAAACTCCCCTTGGAGAATGTCGTGAACGGCCGAGAACTGGTGCACTGCAGTCGCGCGACTCTTCATTGAGTTTGATGCACTACGATTGGCTTCGTCATTTCTTGTTGCGCCCGACAGCTTTCTTGGTACGCCGTAGTTGATGGCTCTGATAGCGGACTCGACACATTGACCCGCTCGTGCTGCAGCCCCGGGCCGCTTGATCAGGGAACACCGGTTCCACGCGAGGCCGTTTTTCCACATGTTCGCTCTGTGCTCCGGGCCGCCGTCGTTGGCGATCCATGGCGGATAGAAGCCCCAGCGCCTGACGATGTCGCGCAGCAGGAGAGCGAGCAGGAACCGCGAGGCGTTGCCAAAGGCGATCGCGAACCCCAAGAGATGCTGTGTCCGTTCGCAAACAGCGACAGCGATAGAAGGACGCTCCAAGGAGAGAACGCCCTCTAGAACCTCGAAGACACGACAGTCCTCAGGACTTGAGTCGACGTGAACAACCTCTCCGGCTGCCAGAGCGTCTGGCCTCGCCTTGTCGATGCTTGCGACCGGAGTTTTCGACTGGAGTCCCCGAGGGCCGCTTTGCTTCAGGGCGGTTTCTCCAGGGTCTTTTGACCTCACGAACTGGCGGAAGCTTTCATAGCTCGCCGGATCACCACCCATTTTCTCGATATCTTGCTTATAGATACCATGCGTCTCAGCGATCGACTTCGGACTTGGTATCGCGATGTGTTCTTCGTAGTACGAATTGAATACTTTGATCTGATCTTCTATTCGACAGCCTCTGTGGCCCGAGGCAGCGTATTTGGTAGCTGCCGCCAGCTCTGGTTCCGCGCCCGCATCGATCTTCTGTTTGTATATCGCGATAATCCGACGGTCATTGCTGTTTGGCTTTATCTCGCCACGCTCAACTAGGGTGATTCTTTTGAGTCGTCGAATCGCCCCCCGAAGGTCGGCCGCAGATAGTGAGGCAGCCGAGTTTTTCCACCGTTCATCTCTTGATTCGATCTCGAGTGCCGATCGCTCAAGCTCCCTGATATCCGCTCTTTTTGCTTCTGACTCGGAATTGAAGAGAGTGAAGCCATTTGGGTTGTTAAGACTTGTAGAGCCGATTGTTCCAAACAGCTCACGGTTGGCTAGGGCTACAAGCAGTGCCATTTCCGATTCGGGGCCGAGGCGCTTTATCAGGGCGGAGAGCGTTTGCGGCTTTCTCTCAAGTAGCAGTCGAGCTTCCTGTATGACTTCTTTCGTTCCCTCGTCAAGAAAGCCATTGGTCTGCATGGGGCAGATCAGCATGTAGTTCGCTAGCGCTTTCTGGCCGACCTCGGCATCAGAGAACACCTCGAACGACATGCACATACCGTTGAAGTAGTTCTCTGCTGGTATGAATTGATATCTCCCCTGTTCGAATTCAAAGTCGAACGGCCGGCTGCGCACCAGCTCGCGTAAGGAATCTTCGGACTTGCATTCGACGCCATAGATCCTGCTTCTGGAGATCACCAAGTAGTCAGGCGTGTAAAGGAAGCGCGTCTTTCGCCCCTTTGGGGACCGTCCAGAGACGCTGACTTGCCCGGGCTGGTCGATGCACAGAAGCGTTTCACCGCACATGTGAGCCCGGAGGAGGAACTTCAGCTCCACCGTGATCGAGTCTGCTTGAATGGTCTGCCCCGCGACGGGCGATGCGTAGTTAACGCCGAAGGACTTGAGGCCGCCGCTTGAGGCGTCGCGGGACGGGCCCGTAAGGGCGTTAGATATGTACGCCACACCTCGGTCGTTTACACCGAGTTCCTCAGCGTGGGCAAGAATCTCGTCTTGCTGGTCGAATCTGAGCATGTTCAGCATCGCTTTCTCCCGGCCAGAGTTGCCCCTTGACATGGAGTCAATGGGGAGTAGGATCGGAAGAGTCAGGACCGTCCAAAGTCTGACTCGTAGTTGTGAAAAAGCCCGGCCGGCCAGCCGGGCTTCTTCATTTGGCTAAGGGCCCATGTGCGTTTTCTCCTTGCCTGGGGTCGCCCCGAGGGAAGTCAGGTAGTTTGCGACGTCGGCGGCAGTGGCAAACCAGCCCCGCCGATGCGGGACCTGAAAGGTTCGGAAGGGCAGCCGGCCCTGGCGCCGGGCTTTAGAGGTCGCTTGGTGAGACGGAAAGCGAAGCACCTCGCCCAACTCGGCCAGGGTCAGGATCGCGCCATAGCGTGCTTGCAGCACTTCGCATAGCAGGCGTTGTTCGCTTGAGATTCCCGCCGGTTCCGCTTCGGACATGTCATTCCAGCCAAGTACCGTTGCGGCCAGTATCGGAGGTCTTTGCTCCACTCGGGGCAATAAAGTTTCGGCGGTTTTTTTGCTCGAAGTTGACAGGCCTCTGTGACCAGCCGTTAAGGCACCCCCTGGCCGTGAAGGATTCCTGTCTGATCGCCCAGGGATGATTGACTTGGCTGACGAACGGCGTAAATTTGGCGTTAGCCGACGGATAGACCGCTGGCAACTGCACACCGTGAGGGATTCTCATGGACTACGACTATCTAGTTTTTATCGGGCGTTTCGAGCCCTTCCATAACGGCCACGCTGCCGTTGCCCGCTACGCACTGAGCCGGGCCCGCAAAGTCATCTTTCTGGTCGGTTCCGCCGACACCCCCCGCACCATCAGAAATCCTTGGACTGTCGCCGAGCGCGCCGTGATGATCCAGTCCGCGCTAGGAGACGCCAGCGATCGGCTGATCATCCGTCCCCTGCGGGACCATCTCTATAACGAGAGCCTCTGGATTGCCGCCGTACAGCGCACCGTGGCCGAGGCCGTGAAGGCTGACGGCGGCGCAACTGACGCCCGAATTGGCCTGGTTGGCAAGGACAAGGACGCCTCGAGCTACTACCTCCAGGAGTTCCCCCAGTGGGATCTGCTGGACGTCCGCCATACCGAGACCCTGTCGGCCACCGAGCTGCGCCGGTACCTCTTCGAGGCGAACCAGCTCAACTCCCATGGCGGGCTGATGCTGATCCGGGCGAACGTCCCGGGGCCTGTGTTCGATATGCTGGATGCCTTCCGGAAGAACTCCCCGGCATTCAAGCAGTTGGTGGCCGAGCACCAGTTCATCGACACCTACCGCGCCGCCTGGGCGGACGCCCCGTACCCGCCTACCTTCGTGACCACGGATGCCGTCGTGGTGCACTCGGGCCACGTCCTGCTGGTCCGGCGCCGTGCCGAGCCGGGTAAGGGGCTTTGGGCGCTTCCGGGCGGGTTCGTAGGCCAGGGTGAGGGGCTGCTCGACAGCTGCCTGCGTGAGCTGCGCGAGGAGACCCGCCTTAAGATTCCGGTCCCGGTCCTCAAGGGTTCGATCAAGGGCGAGCACGTCTTTGATCACCCCGAGCGAAGCCAGCGCGGCCGCACCATCACCCACGCCTACCATTTTGAGTTCCCGGCCGGCGAGCTGCCCGAGGTGCGCGGTGGCGACGATGCCGACAAGGCCCGGTGGATTCCCGTCAGCGAGGCCCTGGAGATGAGCCCGCAGCTGTACGAGGACCACCTGCACATCCTCGAGTTCTTCCTCGGCCGGGGCTGACCCCCGGCCGTTCCCCGCTGGCGGATAGACCGCCGGCTTTCCCCGACGCGAAGGAGCTTCCGTCATGAGATGCCTCGATAACCTCCTCCTCAACACCGACAGCTACAAGGCCAGCCACTGGCTGCAGTACCCGCCCAACACCGATGCGACGTTCTTCTACGTCGAGTCGCGCGGCGGCCTGTACGACCGCACGGTGTTCTTCGGCCTGCAGGCCATCCTGAAGGAATACCTGGCCAAGCCCATCACCCACGGCGATGTGGACGAAGCCCGCGACCTGTTCGCCGCCCACGGCGAGCCCTTCAACGAAGCCGGCTGGCGCTACATCGTCGACGCCCACGGCGGCCTGCTGCCGGTGCGCATCCGTGCCGTGCCCGAGGGCAGCGTGGTGCCGACCCACCAGGCCCTGGTGACCATCGAGTCGACCGACCCGGAGGCCTACTGGGTGCCGTCCTACATCGAGACCCTGCTGCTGCGCCTGTGGTACCCGGTCACGGTGGCCACGATCAGCTGGCACGCCAAGCAGACCATCCGGCAGTTCCTCGAGCGCACCAGCGACGACCCGGAGGGCCAGCTGCCGTTCAAGCTTCACGACTTCGGCGCCCGCGGCGTGTCCAGCGCGGAGTCGGCCGCGCTGGGCGGCGCGGCGCACCTGGTGAACTTCATGGGCACCGACACCGTGTCGGGCCTGATGGCGGCGAAGGCCTACTATCACGAGCCAATGGCCGGCTTCTCGATTCCGGCCGCCGAGCACAGCACCATCACCAGCTGGGGGCGCGCCAACGAGGTCGAGGCCTACCGCAACATGCTGCGGCAGTTTGCCAAGCCCGGCGCCATCGTCGCGGTGGTCTCGGACAGCTACGACATCTTCCACGCCATCCGCGAGCACTGGGGCAAGACCCTGCGCGAGGAAGTGATCGCCTCGGGCGCGACCGTGGTGGTGCGGCCGGACTCGGGCGACCCGGTCGCGGTGGTGCACCAGTGCCTGGAGCTGCTGGACGAGGCTTTCGGCCACACCGTCAACGGCAAGGGCTACAAGGTGCTCAACCACGTGCGCGTGATCCAGGGCGACGGCATCAACCCGAACTCGATCCGCGCCATCCTTGAGCGCGTCACCAGCGCCGGATACGCCACAGATAACGTGGCCTTCGGCATGGGCGGAGCCCTGCTGCAGCAGTTGAACCGCGACACCCAGAAGTTCGCGCTCAAGTGCTCGGCCGCCCGCGTGGACGGGAAGTGGATCGACGTCTACAAGGATCCCGTGACCGACAAGGGCAAGCAGAGCAAGCGGGGTCGCATGACGCTGCTCAAGCACCGGGAGTACGGCACCTACAAGACGGTACCGGTGCCGGCCGAGGCCGCGTCCCTGGCTGAAGTCGAGAAGCCGATGGGTTTCGACGACGCCTTGATAACGGTCTGGGAGGACGGTCGGATCGTGAACGACTGGACCTTCGCCCAGGTCCGCGAAAGGGCCAACGCCGCCCGGCTCTAAGCCGCCCCGCATCTCAGGTAACGCCACCCACGACCCGGATGACCCGGGTCGTGCGGACCCCTACATCCCGGCTTCAGCCCGGGACCTCCAAGGAGAGACCCAATGTTTGGCATTCGCTACGTCAAGTCATCCCCCAGCCACTACTTGCTGCAGTACCGCAACGGCCGCATCGTCCGGGAAGGCACCGGCCTGGCCTTCTTCTACTTCGCGCCGCGCTCGACGCTGGTCAGCGTTCCGCTCACGGCGTCGGACGTGCCCTTCATGTTCGAAGAGATCACTCGCGACTTCCAGGCGGTGACGCTGCAGGGCCAGGTCAGCTTCCGGGTCGGGCAGCCCAAGCTGCTCGCCGAGCAGCAGGACTACAGCCTGCTTCCGACTGGGGCGTACGCCAGCGAGGACCCGCAGCGGCTGCCGATTCGAGTGCTCAACGCGGTGAAAGCCCAGTTCAGGGCCCTGCTGCAGGAGATGGACCTGAAGCAGCTGCTCCAGGGTACCGAGCAGCTGTCCAAGGCAGCCCGCCAAGGCTTGGCCGCGGCCGCCAGCCTCACCACCCTCGGTATCGAGATCGGCGACCTCGGCCTGCTGGCCGTGAAGCCCAATCCTGAAACCGCCCGAGCCCTGGAGGCGCCGATGCGGGAGCAGATCCTCAAGCAGGCCGACGACGCCACCTACACCCGCCGCAACGCTGCTATCGAGCAGGAGCAGCTGATCAAGGAGAGTGAGCTGCGTAGCGAACTGGTGGTCGAGCAGAAGAAGCGGCAGGTCCGCGAGACCCAGGTCGAATCCGAGCGGGTGATCCTGGAGAAGAAGCACCAGATCCAGACCCAGGAGCTGGCCGGCAAGGTCTCGCTGGAGCATAAGAACGGTGAGCTCGTCCAGCTACAGGCCGAGAACCAGAAGCGCGAGGCTGACGTTCGTGCCTATGGGGCTCAGGTGCTGGTTGAGGCGATGAAGGGCCTGGACCCCAGGACCCTCCAGGCGTTGGTGATGGGCCAGGCCAGCCCTGAGGCCCTGATGGCCCTCGGCTTCCAGACCTTTGCCGACAACGCCGCGAAAATCGGTGAGTTCAACTTCTCGCCGGACGTGCTCCGCCAGTTGGCCCGGAAGGGCGGGTAAGCCATGGACGAGTCCGATCGCAAGATCATCCTGGTGACGCGGAAGACGCGTCTCCAGGAACTGGTCCTCCGCTACAACACGGTCGAACAGGCGCGATTCCAAGCTGAACACCTTGGGATGGACTTCGGCGACTTTCTGGTCGAGGACGAAGTTTACGCAGTGGCTGTCAGGCAAGTTGAGGCAGTGCTGCAGGCGCAGGGGCGTCTGCAGCGGCTCGATCGAACGTTCCTGCCGAACTTCCTGTTCCCGCCGACGGCATTAGTTGTCGTGCTGGGCCAGGACGGGCTGGTGGCCAATACGCTGAAATACTTGCAGGATGGTCAAAAGGTATTGGCCATAAACCCAGATCCAGATCGATGGGACGGCGTGCTCTTGCCGTTTGGCGTTTCCGACTTGCCAACCGTCTTGGGTGACTTTTGGGCGGGACGCGAAAAGAGTCGTGAGGTTGTAATGGCCATGGCGTCGCTCACGGACGGCCAGACGCTCCTAGCCGTTAACGACTTCTTCGTCGGCATGCGGGGCCATGCTTCGGCGCGTTACGAAATAACCCACGGTGATCGGCATGAGCGGCAGTCGTCTAGCGGCATCATCGTGTCGACCGGCCTGGGATCAACCGGCTGGCTCCGCAGTGTTCTCACTGGTGCCAAAGCAACATCGGGGGCGAAAATGCAGTCCACCGCAGAAACTCTTCTGGCTATGGGGCTTCCTTGGGAAGCAAAAAGGCTGGTGTACGCTGTTCGGGAACCTTTCCCAGGTCGCTGGAGCAAGACTAGCGTAGTGCTTGGGGAAATCGAGGCAGGGGAACACCTGCGAATCCGCTCTCTAATGCCAGAGGGTGGTGTCATTTTCAGCGATGGAGTTGAGGCTGATGGGCTGGATTTTCGATCTGGCTTGGAGGCTAGTATTGGATTCGCTACAACACGGGGCTTGTTGCTGACTTAGCCGCTCATGGCGCGAAAGTGCGAATGTGACTGCTTGGCGGAGGCGTTCCATTGTCCAAAGCCCAGTGAATGCGCCCATCTCTCACGAAGAAGTGACTGAGGCAACCTTGATCTCGCCATACCGAAGGGAAAAGCGTCGGCCGACCAAGGTCCCCGGTTGTAAGCCTCCAATGAGGCTCGTGCACCGACTGAAGCGACAGGCAGATGACGACTCCGCACCGGCAAGGGCAAAAAAACAGAGCCCATTTTAGCTTTTCATGACCCCTAACCACGTAAACAGTGTCCACCCTCATCTCCGCGGGGCTGGGCGGGTTTTCAAGCACGATCGTGGACTCGAAGCGGATTGAGTTAGCGGTTGGCGTTGTGGACGGCGCGATAGGCTTCCCTTCGCCCCAGGAGAAGATCTCGCGTAACTTTGAAATCAGCCAATCAAACATGGACTGTCCTGCGCCCTAGTGAAGGCCTTCCGAGCCTATGGCTGCTATTAAGATTCGTGAATTCGTGCGCGCCACAGTATGGACAGTCAAAATCTCCCTTTTGCCCTCTGCTGTTTATTTCCATATTGACGAAGTCGATGAAGAACTGATCTTTTCGTACGGCCGCAGGAAACCTACGAAACGGCTTCAGAAGATCGAAGAGTGTTGCCACCCCAAAATCTGCCGTTGCGCTTGTAAACGGGCCTACGCCAGGCGCGCCCTCGCCGCCTCCTTCGAGATATCGCTCGCGTGCCTGCTCTTCGGTCAGCGCGGGATTCTCACGGAGAGCCTCTTGATGACGTATCCAAACCTCGCGCAGCACTCCCTGGCAGAAGAGGCACTCCCCGAATTCCGGGAAAATCACACTTATTCTTCCGAAATGGCTTCTCAAGACTGCATCTTCATCCTTCTCGGTGACATGACCGCCAAGTCCAAGGTCGATCAATGGGAACGCAAAAGCATACAAGGCGCTGTTTAGAAGCTGGCGGCCAAGCTGGTCATCCGTGCAGCCGAAGACGACGTCACATGTTGATAGGGCATCGACCGCATCGGGACTTACGTCAATTAGAGATTGCATCGAGGCAGTTTTCACTGGAAGCCCCAAAGCGTCCACGAATCTTGCAAGCACATCAGCCTTGTACTCACCGACGTCACTCTTGCGAGCACCGCGTACACGGTTAAGATTGGTTTCATCCAAGCAATCGTTGTCGATTATTAGGATCTCCCCCACGCCGGCTCGTGCGAGAAGAGTGATGACTGGGCTACCAGTACCACTTGCGCCAATGACGCCAACTCGAAGGGATGCGAGTGCTTCAACGAAAGGCTGACCAAACGCGGCGGCTTGGCGAGATCGGAACCCAGTTGTGTCCTGCTGCGCAAATGAACCCAGCTGAATTCGGCTTCCGATGATTGCGATGTGGCGAGCCGGCACGGGAAAGTTTGGCGCGGAGGAGGAGCGAACTCGGCCCTTCCACGTGCCGTTCGCTAGCAGAAGAGCGACCAGATTGACGTGGCCACCGTTCCTATTGCTCAGCGCCTCCAATAGTGCACGCTCATTGGCAGAGTCAATCTCGGAGAACGCCTCGTAGCCAGTTGGATGATTGTGCGCGAAGCCTAAGGCCAAGCCGTCTTCCTCACACCGACGAAGAATCTCACGGAGAGGACCTAAATTGAACGAGACGTGAGTTGGCGAACTTCCGGTTACCCAGGGCTCTTCCATGGGTATGACGTCCACAGCCACGTACCTGTCAGAAACTGCGAGGTCAGGTACGACGAAGTGATGCCGTTGGAAAAGGACCATCGCGGCCCGCTCATTCCCCCTAGGATCCGCCTCTAGGAATGATCGGAGCTTAGCGTCCAGACTAGACAACAAAGTAATTCGCGGTCCATCCATCATGTATTTGGATTCCTGAGCGCCCAGTCAATTCTTCGGAGGATCGAGGAAACATCGTCCTTCCCACTTCGCCACGCACTGCGACTTCCTTCTGGCCAATGCCGCGACCACCTGCAGTACTCGCGTCCATCTCGCATGTGGTTCTCGCTGGCGCCGGCATTTGATGTGTTGGGAATTTGCACCCCGTCCCTGCGGACGAGTCGCGGGTGAGTCCAGAACATATCGTTCCCCGACTGGTTATAGCTGACGGGGATAAGTACGAGCACCTCGCACGTGTCGACCTGGTACAGATCCCGAGGCAGCGCTAGCTCCTTGAAAACCAAGTGGCGGGTGCGCTCATCTTCGTCGAACAGGACCCCCTGTTCGACGAGATGCTCGTAATCGACGTCGAGGAGCAGGCCCATAGTCAGCCTGCCTGTGACCCGACGGCCTGGGTGGAGAAACGCTCCGGGCCAGGGCGACTGAGATCGACAGTGGTGCCCGGAAGCACCTCCCTGTCGGGCCTCCCAGGGACCTTCTGAAAGATGCTCACCCCCGCCGGCACCGAGGCGAGCTGTCGCAGCTGCGCCTCAGTGATGATGCCCTCGGGCCATTGATAGGGCTCGTTGTCGACAAACAGCTCGGGATTCTTTGCGTTTTCGTTGTGCATTACACGTTCTCCATATCCGGGAGGCGGAAGGCTCACGGTGGATGTATAGTAAATCCACGGATTTGGTATTGCAACTGGTGTGTAACTGTTGCGCAAATAGCCTGTTCCTATTGACAATCTGGTCATAAACGCTATACTCTCGGACTGCCCCACCCAAGGAGACCCGCATGAACACCGCATCTAAGCGCGCATTAACGGTTGTCCTCTCGGACGCAGAAATGAGCGTCCTGGAGGCCCTTTCGGCGCAACGCTCCCTCACCAAGGTTGGTGTGCTGAGGCAGGCCCTGCGCCTTTATCAGACTGTCGATAGCCGCCAGCAGCGTGGCGAGAAGCTTTTTTTTGAGAATGAGCGCAGCAAGGAAAAGGCTGAGCTAATGCTGATCTGAGTTCGTTCGCTCGTGATTCAGCTTTTCAACCGGCAGACAGGCCAGTTCGAAGACGCCGAACTGTCGCCGATCGAAGCGCAAGATATCGCCGACTACCAGAAGCTGTGGATGCCGGTGATAGACGCGCGCGTCCAGCAGCTGAGAGCGAGTGGGCAGCTCACGCTCCAGGCGCTCGGAGATGCGAACATCGAGGACGCTGGTTGGGAGTGGGCGAAGAAGCACCAGGCCCGAACCGAGCTCCGGTGGCGCTCTTTTGCCCTTCGATGCGATGGGCGAACTCAAGGGCTGATGTTTGTGGATCTGCTTCGCCGGTGCCGCTTGCCAGAAAGCGCGGACGACCACCTCGTCTATGTCGACATTTTGGCTACCGCTCCTTGGAACAGGGAAAGACTGGTCCCTCAACCGCTTTACCGCGGCGTCGGCACGGTGATGATGGCGGAAGCAATCAATCTCAGCTTCGAAGAGGGCTTCGATGGCCGCGTGGGATTGCACGCACTTCCGAAAGCGAACGCTTTCTACTCCCAGAGGTGCCTGATGGAGAACATGGGCCCCGACGAGAAATACGACGACCTTAACTATTACGAGCTCTCGGCTGCACGCGCCGATGAGTTCCTGAGCCGCTAACTCAGGAGGAAGAAATGGCTGAGAGACGAGTCCTGGACGCAAGCTGGTACAGGCGAAACATTGAGAGAGCTGGGGATTTGGACTTCATGGCAGGTCCGGTTTCCCCGCTTGAGTACCGAGAAGAGGAGCTTCCAATCACCATTGCTTTTGGCACGCTGGTGAGGCTTGAGCGTAGAAGTAAAGGCCTTACGGTTGGCCAGTTGGCGAGGAAGTTGGCCATCGACGAAGACGAGGTTCGATTGATTGAGCATGATTCTTCATATCGAGCTCGCCCTCGAACTATTGTATGCATTGCCAAAGAGTTTGATCTTCCAAGCAAAGAGGTAATGAAATTGGCCGGTGCCGCTAGATCCAAAGATCATGCGCTGGAGGAGGCCGCCTACAAATTCGCTGCATATTCGGACGACTTGGGCGCACTAACATCAGAAGAACAGAAGATGCTGATGAGCTTCGTGGCGTTTTTGAAGGACAAGGCGAGGATCTGAAGAATTGAAAGAGCTTGTCGGCAATCAAGAGCAGCGAGAAATCGACAAGCTTGTCGATAGGATTCTCAAAGATCTTGGGAATCCCGAGCCGCCACTGAGCCTTCCGCAAGTCCGGCAGCTGCTTGCCCTGGATCTCACCTACTACTCTTCGACTGATGTCGGCCCGCTCACTGAGTTTGCGCATCGTATTCGAGTAGCCGGAAAACAACTGGCCGCTCGTCCTTCGCTATTGCTCGACGTCGTGAAGAAGGCAAAGTTAAGCGGCCTCTGGATGCCAGACAATCGACAGATTTTCATTGACCAAGAGGTTCCGAAACCGAAACATCGCTGGATCGAGGCGCACGAAATCACCCACAGCTTCATTCCTTGGCACGCGGATTTTCTACTCGGTGACGACGAGATGACGCTGGATCCTACATGCCATGAGACCATCGAAGCAGAGGCAAATTTTGGTGCCGGAAAGCTGCTTTTCCTCGGCAACCAGTTTTCCAGGGAAGCCAGGGACTACAACCCATCCTTCAAGAGCATCTCGGCGCTGAAGAATCGCTTCGGCAATACACTTACATCAACATTCTGGCGATTCGTGGAGGATCGAGACCCCGGCGCTGCCGTTTTTGGGCTGATCAGCATTCACCCGCGACACCCTCACGTCGGGGCCCGCGTGGACGGCTCTCCTATCCACCACTTCGTGACGTCGGGTGGATTTCGAACCCGATTTCCCGCGATTGGCCCACTGGACGTGTACGAGCTGGTACGTCGTAATTGCACCTGGAATTCGAAGGGTCCTGTGGTCGGCGGGCATGACGTTCTGCTTGATGGAGCCGGCACCCCTGTCCGCTTCGTATTGGACGGCTTCTCGAACACTTATCAAGTTCTAACCTACGGTATCGCGCTTTGAAATTTGGCTGAGGGCTAATAGGAAGAAGCACCTCGTCATTGATTCCGGGAGAGCGAGAGATCGCGGGGTCGAGTTGGGGCACTAGGAGCCCAGCACTTTGGCGGCGCCGACCCTAAAGAGGCGTCATCGACTCCGCGAAGCGCCCCAACGAACCAATCGGCTACGATTTAGCTATGCCCGTCTCAGATGCCAGAGCATTCGCCCTACTTCGCGCCTTCGGGATGCTGGAGTTCAGCCTAAAGGGCCCGGCGGGCTTTCTTACAGGTGATGGCAACGCACGAGGCAACCAGCGCGTGAAGGCAAAGGTGGATTGGCCTTTGTTCGATCGCGTGGTGGCTGAGTTGCGGCCGGAGCACTTCC
Organism: Arenimonas malthae CC-JY-1; assembly: GCF_000747075.1. GTDB lineage: Bacteria > Pseudomonadota > Gammaproteobacteria > Xanthomonadales > Xanthomonadaceae > Arenimonas > Arenimonas malthae. The sequence goes on along the minus strand of NZ_AVCH01000150.1, from coordinate 52,987 downwards.
TTGATCGAGTGTCCACGCCAACTCGCGTCAAACTTCTTGGCGGAGGCCGCAATCGACCGAAGGTGCAGTTCCTCCAAATCGCGGCCGACGGCAGTAGGAGCGTGAGCTACGAGGACAGCCCTTTGCCACACAACGACGCCTTAGCAATGGTGGTTGCCATGCGGCGCGTGCGTAACAACTTATTCCATGGTGGCAAGGAGGACCCGTTGCAGGAGCCCTACCCAGGCGACGACGAGGAATGGGTAGTTTCTGCCCAAGAAGTGGTCGACCTGCTGCTAGATTTGCTGGACCGTCGGCTACTCTCGCCCTAGGCAAGTCAACGACTGGCACTTAGCGCCTATGCAAAGTGAGCACCGCAGCAACGATCTGCCTGCGCCCTAAGGTCACGACGCAATAGGGGGGAGGAAGCAAGGTGGGGCATAACGTCCGGTCCAAAGCGGAAGTAGGCAGCGGCTTCGCCGACTGCGGCTTGATTGGCGTAAGCATAGCTCGGGTCAGAAGGTGCCGGAGCCGGTATTGTTCCGCTGAGGGAACAACAATGGCCGATCAACCTTTGCTTTTACCAGGGAAAAACTATTCTTGTTTTCGGATCAGCAAAAATCTTGCATGTGCAATTCCATGCGCGCAGTATTGCCTTGGAAAGGAGGAGCCATGCGCCAGCCCGCCCTCGAAACCCCCTCGCCCGACCCGGCCGCCGTGCTGGCCAAGGCCGTCACCCGCGCCGCCGACCACCTGGGCCTGCCCAAGGTGGCGCTGGGCCGCATCCTGGGCCTGAGCCAGGCCACGGTCACCCGCCTCTACCAGGGCCGCTACCGGCTCGACCCCGCCAGCAAGGCCGGCGAACTGGCGCTTCTGCTGCTGCGCCTGTTCCGGTCGCTCGATTCCATCGTGGGCACGCCGGAGGCCGCGCGCGCCTGGCTGGAAGGCGAGAACCTGGGCCTGGGCGGCCGCCCCCGCGACCTCATCCTCGGCCCGCGCGGCCTCGTGCATGTCACCGACTACCTGGACGCCCACCGCGCTCGCGGCTGAGGCCCGCCCCTGGCAGGGCCGGGCCTGGCGCTTGGTCGAGGCGCAGCACGTGGTGTCGACCATGAAGCTGGTGGACGACGTGGCCGAACAGCGCCTGCTCGAGGACCTGCTCGAAGCCGCCAAGCCGCCGCTGCCGGCCGCCGCGAAAGGCCTGCACTACCTGCTGGCGACGCCTTTCCGTTACCCGCCGCTGCCGCGCGGTTCGCGTTTCCGCGCCGCCGGCGAACCGGGCGTGTTCTACGGCGCCGACGCGCTGGCCACCGCCTGCGCCGAGCTGGGTTATTGGCGCTGGCGCTTCCTGCGCGATTCGCCGGCGCTCGAACGCCTCGACGCCATCGCGCACACGGCCTTCCTGGCGTCCATCCGCACCACCGCGCTCGACCTGCGCGCGCCGCCCTTCGACGCCGAGGCCGCACGCTGGACCGCGCCCGACGACTACACCGCCACGCAGGCGCTGGCCCGCGTGGCGCGCGACGCGCCGGTGGGCGCGATCCGCTACGACTCGGTGCGCGACCCGGCTCGCGGCGCCTGCATCGCGCTGCTCACGCCAAAGGGTTTCGCGTCGAAGTCGCCGGTGGGCGCGCCGCAGACCTGGTGGCTGGCGGTGCAGCCGCGCCAGGCGGTGTGGCTGCGCGACCGCGAACGGCTGGCCTTCGCCTTCGGCTGATCAGGCCTCGGGCGCGGGCGCCTCGTCGTCGCCGTCGGGCACCGGGATCAGCAGCGTGAACACGGTGTGCCCCGGCCGCGAGCGGTAGCCCAGCGAACCGCCGTGCTCGCGCGCCACCTGCTGGGCCAGCGGCAGGCCGAGGCCCGTGCCTTCGGCGCGGCCCGACACCAGCGGCAGGAAGATGCGTTCGGCCAGGTCCTCGGGCACGCCGCGGCCGTCGTCGGCGATGTCCACGCGCACGGCCAGGCGGTGCGCGCGGTCGCCGATCAGCACGTGGTGCTCGGCGCGGGTGCGCAGCTGCACCTGCGAGGCGCCCGATTCGAGCGCGTTGCGCACCAGGTTCCACAGCGCCTGCACCAGCCGGTCGGCGTCGCCGGGGAATTCCGGCAGCGAGGGATCGAAATCGCGCACCAGCTTCACCGCCCAGCCGGCTTCCACTTCCGCCAGCTGGCGCACGCGTTCGAGCACGGCGTGGATGTTGGTGGGCGCGAACGCGCGCGGCGGCGCCGGGTTCATCAGGCGCTCGACGAGCGCGGCGAGCCGGTCCACTTCCGAACCGATGAGCCCGACCAGCTCGCGCGCATCGTCGCCTTCCACGCGGCGCGCCAGCAGCTGCGCGGCGCCCTTCATGCCCGCCAGCGGATTGCGGATCTCGTGCGCCAGGCCCTTGAGCGCGGCGGACAGCGCGGCCGGCAGCGCGGTGGCGGGATCTTCGCCGGGGAATTCATCGGCCGGGTGCGCTTCCACCCGCACGCCGCCGTCTTCTCCGCGCGCCAGCCACAGGTCGGCGAAGTGTTCGCCGGCACCCGGGAAGGCCAGGCGCGCGCGCCGCACGCGCAGCGCCTCGCCCGACTCCGGCAGGCGCGGCAGCAGTTCGGCCAGGCGCCCGGCTTCGGCATCGAGTTCGGCCAGCGCCAGGCCCTGCAGGCGCCGCGCGCTGATGCCCAGCCAGCTGGCGAAAGCCGGGTTGCAGCCCTGCAGCCGGCCTTCGGCGTCGAGCCAGGCCAGGGGCGTGGCGAGCTGTTCGGGTTGGGGCGGGGAAGCGGGCGGCATGGCCGCCAGCATAGTGGAGCCGGCGCCGCCTGCGCGGCCCTAGCCGACGAAGCGGCGCAGCGGCGTGTGCCTCACCAGCGCCTGGTAGGCCAGCAGGCAGCCGGCGAGCGTGCCGGCGCTGGCGAGCGCGAATTTCAGCGGCCAGGCCCAGTCCAGGTCCATCAGCAGGTACTGCAGCGCGAACAGCAGCGGCAGGTGCAGCAGGTAGGTGAAGTAGGACGACTGCGCCAGGTAGCGCATCAGCGGGTTGGGCCGGTCGAGGAAACGCTGGCCCAGCCCCAGGCACAGCACGGTGAGCCAGGCGCTGAGGCCGGCTTCGAGCGCGGCCACGCCCCAGGACGCGGTCAGGCGCTCCGGGCCCGGCGGTTCGACGCCCAGGCACCACAGGAACAGCACGTAGAACACCGCGCAGGCGAGCGCCAGCCGCGGCAACCACGGTTGCACCCGCGCCAGCCAGTCCGGCGCCGCGTGCAGCAGCGCGCCGAAGGCGAAGAAGGCGCCGTAGAATCCGATCGCCCAGAACTGCGGGAGGAATCCTTCCGGCGCCGGATGCGGGGCGCTCACCGACGCCAGCGCCGGCACCAGCAGCAGCGGCAGGCCGGCCAGCAGCCAGGCCGGCGAACGCCGCATCAGCGCCGGCGCGAAGCGGCCCAGGTCCAGCGTGCGCAGCACCCAGTGCAGCACGGTGAACAGCAGCAGGTAGTACAGGAACCACAGGTGGCCGGTGGACAGCGGCGCCGGCGCGGCATCCGGGCTTTGCATGTGTTCGCGCAGCATGGCCAGCATCGGCGACGGGTGTTCGACGTTCAGCGCCGCCCACACCGTGCTGCCGGCCAGCGCCGCCATCACCAGCGGCCAGGCCAGCACGAAGGGCACGGCGATGCGGCGAACGCGCTGGCGCAGCAACGCCGCCTGGCCGCGGCGCGCGACCACCCACGCGGCGAAGAAGCCCGCGACCACGAAGAACAGCGGCATGCGCACCAGGTGCAGGCCCCAGGCCAAGGCATCCACCCACGGACTGGCCTGGCGGTCGGCGGTGGGAAACCACGGCTGCATCAGCGGGCTGTAGGCCAGCGCCGCGTGGAACAGCACGCCCGCCAGCATGGCCAGCGCGCGCAGGTGGTCCATGTAGTGCAGGCGCGCGTCCACGGCGGGGACGTGCGGGGCGTTCAATAGAAGGCCGCCTTGCGCGCGTGGTGCCAGGCGGTCGCGCCGAGCACCCCCACCGACAGCCCCGCCAGCGTGGCCAGGATCAGCACCGCGGGCGGGGACCAGGCGATCGCGTCCTGCTCGATGCGGCCCTGGATCTCCGGCACCTGCCCCAGCGCCATCAGGTAGGGATTGATCAGCACCATCGTGCCGATCATGGCGAAGGTACCCCAGCCCTCCGATTCCACCGACATCACCACGGCCAGCGACACGGCGTAGGCGAACGCGATGTAGGCGAACACCAGCAGCGCGTACACGACCAGGCCGTCGGGCAGCGGCGTCAGCAGCACCGTGGCCAGCGTGCCGGCCAGGATCACCAGGAAGGGCACCGCGAAGGTGAGCAGGTTGCCCGCCAGCTTGGACACCGTGAAGTCGAGCGGCGACACCGGCAGGCTCATCACGAAGGCCAGGGTCTGCTCCTTGCGCTCGGCCATCAGCGAGGTGCCGATGGAAAAGCAGGCGACCGACACCAGCACGATGATCAGCATCAGCGAACCGACGTAGAAGGCCCACGGCTTCGCCAGCCCCAGGAAACACAGGGCGACGATGCCGGCCAGCACGTAGAAGGCCAGCTGCTTCTGGAACAGCTGCCAGTCCTTGGCGACCAGCAGGCGGATGACAGGCGTGTTGAGTTTCATGCCACGGCTCCCGAACGCACGGCGGTGATGAAGATGTCCTCCAGGCTCATCGGGTCGGTGCGCTGCACCTGCAGGCCCCGCGCCGACAGTCGCGCCGGCAGGTCGTCGCGCCAGGCGCGCGCCTTGATCTCGACCAGGCTGCCGTTGGCGCGCACGCTGGCGATGTCCGGCCAGTCCGCCAGGTCCGCGGGCAGCGGGCCCTGGCAGACCAGGCGCCGCCAGTTTTCGAGGAAGGCGTGTTTGTCCGCCGAAGCCACCAGCCGGCCCTGGTGCAGGAAGGTGATGGTGTCGGCGAGCTGCTCGACGTCGTGCGTGTTGTGCGACGAGAACAGCACGCTGCGGCGTTCGTCGCGCAGCACGTCGGCCAGCGCTTCGAGCACTTCGATGCGGGCCACCGGGTCGAGGCCGGTGGTGGGTTCGTCGAGCAGCAGCAGCCGCGGCCGGCGCGCCAGGCACAGCAGCAGCAGCGACTTCACCCGCTGGCCGTGCGAGAAGCCGCCCACGGCCTGGTCGGGGCGCAGGTCGAAGCGCTGCACCAGCTCGGCGGCGTAGGACTCGTCCCAGCCCGGGTAGATGCGGCGCACGAGTTCGATGTGCCAGCGCAGGCTCTGGCCGCGGTACAGGCGCATGTCCTCGGAGGCGTAGCCGATGTCGGCCTTCGCGGCCACCTGTTCGCCGGGCAGGCGGTGGCCCAGCACCGTCACCTCGCCGGCGTCGGGCGCGGCCAGGCCGGTGAGCAGGCGCATCAGGGTGGTCTTGCCGGCGCCGTTCACGCCGACCAGGCCCATGACCTGGCCTTCGGGAAGGGTGAGCGACACGTCCCGGAGCGAAAAGTCCGGGTAGTGCTTGCTGATGCCGGCCAGGGAAAAGGCGGGAGTCATGGCAGGGGTCCTTTCGGGGTTCCGGGGTCGGCCGCGGGGTCGTCGGCCTGGTCGAGCAGCCGCTGCAGGTCGGCGCGGGTCAGTCCGAGCCGGGCGGCGATGGCGAGCAGCGCCTCGAGCTGGCGCCGCAGTTCGTCGTGCATCAGCGCCGTCGGCAGGTCGCTGCGTTCGGCGACCACCGAGCCCTTGCCCTGGCGGGTGGCGATGACGCCGGCGCGCTCGAGGTCCTCGTAGGCGCGGCGCACGGTGATGACGCTGACCCGGCTGGCCGCGGCCAGTTCACGGATCGAAGGCAGCGACTGCCCGGGCGCCCAGTCGCCGGCCATCACCTTGGCGGTGACCTGGTCGACGATCTGCTGGTACATCGGCCGCGGGTCGCTGGCCGAGAGGAACAGTTCCATGGGCACGCGCTAACTGTGCTGCTGTGATATGCACAGTATGCACAGCCATGGCGACCCGGGCAAGCCCCGCCGGGGCCACCCCCTCCTGGGCAGGACTCCATAGTTTGTACGGATTGCACAGACTATGTGCTTGGGCGCGGGGCCGGCTCTCCGGCGGCGGGAGGGCCCTGAAAACGAATACCGCTTCCGTCCAGCCAGAATGTCCGGGGCTGTTACACGCGCCTAGAGCCAGGTCCATCGAGGTGCCTGACCCTCGCAGGGCCACCAAAGACCACGCGAGTGCAGACGCTGGTCAACTTTGACATCTACGCCGGAAGGGGCTGCCCAGCGATTCTGGTGCTGACCGAGCCAGTCCATTGGTGCGGGCGCCGGCTGGGGTCCGCTTCCGGCCTATTCCGTTGAAAAACTCACTTTCTAGCGGGCGGCTGGGTCCGGCGGTTGGGCCGGACCAGTGATTATTTGGCCAGCGGCGACGGGAAAATGGGCGGGCAAGCGCCCTTTGTCCTCAAAGGGTCGTTGCCATTGCCGCTTCGGGGCTTTTCGGCATCAACCACGCTGCCATTCTTCGTAAATTCTGTGCGGTTGCCGCCAATAGGAACTCATCTCTGGCACTTTTCAGGCCGCGTAGCCGCAACCTGTCTAATCGCAAGATGCGTTTGAGGTGCGCGAACAGCATCTCGACCTTCTTCCGATGTCGCCGTGACTGGGCGTATCTCTTCGTCGTCGACAGTTGGCGCGCCACGTCTCGTGCGGACTCGTTCACCTGGCGGGCGATCCTTCGGTGAGTCGTGTTAGGGCAGCACTTCGACTTCAGTTCGCAGCGGGCGCAGTCGTGAAGGTTGCTGCGATAGATCAGCGTGTTGTCGGCGGTTGGCTTACCGCTGGATAGCAGTGGCTTGCCCTTGGGGCAGCGGTATTCGTCCGCGTCCGCGTCCCAGCGGAAGTCAGACCGCCCGAGCGACCCATCCTTTCGCTCGGCTTTGTCCCAGACCGGCACGTGGGGCTCGATGCCCTTTTCATCCACCATCCAGCCCAGAATTTCCGACGTGCCGTAGGCGGTGTCGCCGATGAGCCGGGTCGGCTTGAGGTCGAAGCGCTGCTCGACCCGATCGACCATGTTCCGTGTCGCTTCGACCTCGTCGGTCTTATACGCAGGCGTGGCCTCCACATCGACGATGACGCCCGCCTTTACATCGATCAGGTAGTTGGTCGAGTAGGCGTAGAAGGCCGGGCCGCCGGGCGCCGCCGTCCACTGCGCCGCCGGGTCGGTTAGCGACACGTTTTTGGGCGGCGTGCGCGGTGCCTCGGCCTCGTCGAGCGCCTCCAGGTACTCGCGGACCGGGCGCGTGAGCGGCGACTCCCGGTCCCAGGCGGCATCAACGCCTGGTACGCCCCGCTGCCGGTTGGCATCGGCCTTGATCACGCTGGCGTCGATCGCGAAGCCCTCGCCGCCAACGAGGCCTTCGGCCAGGCAGCGCTCGAGCACCTTCTCGAACACGAAGCGCAGGGTGTCGTTGTCCCGGAAGCGGCCGTGGCGGTTCTTGGAGAACGTCGAGTGGTCCGGCACGGCATCTTCCAGACCCAACCGGCAGAACCAGCGGTAGGCCAGGTTCAAGTGGACCTCCTCGCAGAGCCGGCGCTCCGAGCGGATACCGAAGCAGTAACCCACGATCAGCATTCGGATCAGCAGGGCCGGATCAATGGAGGGGCGGCCGGTGTGGCTGTAGTGCGGGGCAAGGTGCTGGTGCAGCTCGCCCAGGTCAAGGAACTGGTCGATGCCCCGGAGCATGTGGCTCGCCGGGATGTGGTCTTCGAGGTTGAAGGCGTAGAACAGGGGCGCTTGCCCGGCTTCCAGACGTCCCATCATCGCTGCGATTTCCGCTGGATCGATGGGCAGCTAGTGGACCAGATTAAAAAGCCAGAATCAACGCTCTGAACCAATGCTGTTGTCCAGCTCGGCTACTTCTGAGAACGCGCGCTTGTCTTCGACGGTCAGATCCGGCTACTGCGGCGAGAGCTCCACGACGCGCATGACGGCGCGCCGGCAAGAATTCTGCCCAAGGCATATCATCGCTGCCATAACATGCTCATTATTGGGCTGTCTCGACTGGATGGTGACGGATGAAACCGAGTGGCGCTCCTGTAGCATCAGATTCACTTGACGCTCAATCCGATTGCCGCGTTCCTCGCGAATCGATGTGGCGGCTATTCCTGCGGTTCCTGCGTTTCGGCGCATTGGCCTGGGGTGGCCCAGTCGCGCAAATCGCGATGATCCGGCAGGAACTGGTCGATGAGGAGCGCTGGATCACTAGCGACCATTTCAACCGCGTTCTCGCGCTGTACCAAGTCTTGCCTGGCCCAGAAGCGCACGAGTTGTGCGTCTACTTTGGAATGCTGTCACGCGGACGCTGGGGAGGCATCCTGGCCGGCCTCGGGTTCATGCTGCCCGGCTTCCTGCTGATGTTTGCGCTGTCCTGGGCCTATGTTCGCTACGGCCTGGATACAGGTAGCGTGGTGGCTGTCTTCGCTGCAGTGCAGGTCGCGGTGGCTGCCCTGATCGTCCGGGCGGTAATCAGGATCGGCGGACACGTCGTCACCAACCGCTGGCTATGGGCGATCGCCCTCCTCGGTGCCGGCGCACAACTGGCGGGAGTGCACTTCGGGTTGATTCTCATCGGGGCGGGACTGATCTACGTAGGTGCGCGTCGCGGCTTCGTGGGGACTGCGGTCGCCGTGATCGGGTTGGCCACCACTGCAGTTGTCGTTCTTGCCTGGCGCAACGGCGGTCTAGACGGATTGGATGCGCTCAGTCTGGGTGGATCCGTTGGCGGTTCGCCGGAACCCGAAACGGTGTCGTTGCTGCTGCTGTTCTGGGCTGGCTTGAAGGCGGGCATGCTGACTTTTGGCGGCGCCTACACCGTCATCCCGTTCTTGCAGCGCGATGCCGTTACCCAGGGTGCCTGGATGAGCAACACCCAGTTCCTCGATGGCATCGCGCTTTCCGGGCTGCTTCCGGCGCCCCTGATCATCTTCTCCACGTTCGTTGGCTATCTCGGGGGCGGGCCATGGGGTGCCGTGGCGATGACGGTAGGCATCTTCCTGCCCGCCTTTGCCTTCACGCTGCTGGCGCATGACCCCTTGGAGCGGCTGGTCCAGCAGCCCCGCATCCGGCAGTTCCTGGAAGGGGTTACCGCGGGCGTCGTGGGCTTGATAGCTGGCACGACCTTGGCGCTGATGCGTGTGAGCCTGGACGGACTTGAGGCGCTGGTACTGTTCGGCATCGTGCTGGGATTGCTGTTCGCCTCCAAGGCGCGACTGTTGATTCCCGCCGTGATAGCAGGTGCCGCCTTGTGGGGGTGGTTCGCGCAGGTGATCGGGTAGACCCGTTCTCTAAGCACCATCGCGAGTTTTTCAACAGAATTGGCCAGGAGCGGACATCTCCTTTGGATGGCTAGGCAAAACGCCAACTCCAATTTGATGCGCCACTCACACTCGGGAGGACGTCGCCTATTGGCGATAAAGGTGTCAGGGATAATTTCTGGGGTTCAGTCGAAACATCAATTCGCCGACAGTCTCGCCCGGACGCGCGTAGTCGCTTGTGCGAGCACGTGCTTGATGTCGGCGAGCGTAGTGTCAGGCAGGTTGTTGAAATCCATCAAACGGTGGTTGAGCTCGCGCCCGCGCGTGGCTTCTTCCACTGCGAACCGGACCTCCTGCAGCGCCACCCTGCGATGATCAGCGATCTTGTACGGATCATGTGAGCCATACACATCCGCGGAAGCCCGCTGCAGCGCGCAGAACAAGCTGCGCTTTTCCATCGCTTCATCGTCGGCGCACTGGCGGTCGTCGTTGCGATTCCACGCGGACTCGCTGCCGAGCAATGCAGCAGCGCGCTCCAGCGTTTGCAGGTCCTGGACCGTGACAGGCAAATCGCGGACCTCGTATTGCGCCGGGTCGCCGAACTTGTCGCGGGATTGCGCGGGTGCCGTGGCTTCCGCCGCGACCTGGGTGCTGCCTTGGCCTGTCGCGCATCCGGCAAGGAAGCACACGAACAGCAGAGGCAGGGTGCTTCGGGATAGCCGGTTGTCCATGTCGGGTCGCCTCTATGTTCGCGGATTTATTGTGTGATTTAGAGCGAACGCCAAGGGAACCGCTTGTCGGCCATCAAAGGGTGCAAGGGTCCCGCCCTGTGAGACAGGCTGGACGGTCCAGGCGGGGTGGGCCGTGCGTCATGGGCACCCTCAGTGACCCCGCCCATTAAGGATCCGGGCGCGCCGGAACCGCCAGCGTCATTTCACGCACGTCGAGGTACTGCTGCCCGTCGCGAGTTGACGCCGACAGCACCAGCTGCCGGTCTGCGCGATAGACTGCTTCCAACGCGCCATCCGCTTCGGCGATGACGTGCTCGGTATAGCCCTGCTCGACCAGGCGCTCCCGCAGCTGACCCAGGGTGAAGCCTTCAGTGGCCACATAAGCGTACTCCGTCGCCCTTTCGCCCTTGCGGTAGTGGATCTGGCGCAGCGCGAGTCCGGTCGGCCAGGAGGTCGGATCGGGGCCTGCCAAAGCGTTCAGAGCGCGATTCGCAGCGTCTGCCCGCTCAGAGAGCACCGGTAGCGCGGCGGCCGCTGCCGCCGCTGCGGACCGCTCAAGGTCCAGCGCGACCGCATCGGTGACGCGGTTAAGCGCCGCCTGAGGCTCAGCGAGAGCCTCTCGTGCGTCGGCGACGGTGGTCCTGGCTTCCTCCAGCGCTCGGGCGGTCTCTTCGCTCGATGTGGCCGCCGTCGCCACTGCGGCAGCGACGTCGCCCTTGGCCTTCTCCAGTTCGCGGGTAGCCTCCTCGCGCGTCTGCGCCACCACGGCCGCCGTCGCGTCGGTCACCTTGTCCAGAGCGGTCGATCCCCATCCCAGGAGGCTTCCGAGCGCAATGACCACGGCCACCAGCGCCAGCAGTCCAACCGCCAGCAGGCCGGCGATGCCTAACAAGATGGTACGGCGAGAGAGATTGAACGGGCGCATGGTCTTGTCCTCAGTGGGTAGAATTGGGGAAGAAATCGTGTTTTCGAGTTCGATAACGGCCTTAGTCGACGCCGGCGCATAGCAGCGCGCCGGTGGCGCTCACAGAAATGAGCGGGTAGACCCGGAAAGGCTTCATCACGACAGAAGTCGGAGTTTGCGGCGGGCGATGTAGGGATCCAGCCAAGCCAGGGCGGCGTAAGCAGTGCGCTGGCGCAGCCTTGCGAGAGGGCCGGGATTGCCGCACGCGTAGGGTTTCGAGTGGCTTTGGATTTCATCCACAATGCCGCGCGCCTGGGTGGAGATCTCCGGGTCCTCAATCCGGAGCATCAGGTCAAAGTTGATCCGAAGGCTGCGCGGATCGAAGTTGGCCGATCCCACGTACACGGCGTGATCGGCGATCACGAGCTTGGCGTGCAGCATGGCCGGGACGTACTGGTAAACCTGGATGAGCGAGGGAGGCAGGCCACGAAGCACGTGCGCGGATGCATGGTGGGCGAGCGGGACATCCCCCATCGCCGGCACGATGACGCGCACCCGACCTCGTCGGGCGGCCCGACCAAGTAGCCCGCGCACGCGGGTCGTGGGCACGAAGTAGGCGGCCACCACGTCGATCTGACTGGCGGCGGCCAGATCCCGGTGGAGGCAGCGGCGATAGCGTCGGACCCCGCGCCCTGCCCCGGCGACGAACAATTCCCAGCGGTCGCCGCGCGACGCTTCTGGCATGGAATCGGCCACGGGCAGGTGGTCGAATGGCGCCATTGCCCACATGCGGTCGAAGGACCGTGCCAGAGCGATCACGCACGCCGGTACACGCGTACAGATCCCCAGGTCACGCCAGCCGGCCTGGACGCCGTCGCCGTCGTACTCATCTGCCACATTGCAGCCGCCAAGCAGGGCATGGCGGCGGTCCACCACGACGAGTTTGCGGTGATTTCGGAAGCTCAGCCGGGCCCAGCGGCGCGGGTTGAACCAGCTCACCACGATTCCGGCTTGCTGGAGGATGGCCACCGCGGGGCCGGCGTGTTCGCTGCCGAAGGTATCGAGCAGGAGGCGGACGCGGCACCCCCTACCAACGGCCCGGGCCAGCGCGGCATGAAGTCGCCCCGCCAGCCGTCCCGGTGACCATATGTAGAACTCCAGATCCACCGTGGACTCCGCGCGTTCTATCGCCGCCACGACCGCATCGAACCAGTGCGCACCGCTGGCGTGCCAAGTGAACCCGGCCTGTAAACCCGACAGTCTGGGTTCCGGGCCACCTGACAAACTGGCGATGGTCGCGCTCACATGTCACCCGCCGGCGCCACCGCTGTCTTGCGGGTCTTGAGCCAGGAGAACACCACGCCGCCGGTAATCAGACCCACCGTGACGCTGAGCGATACCCACGAGGGGAACTTGCCGGTGATGTTGACCAGGAAGATCTTGGAGCCGATGAAGACCAGGACCAGGGCCAGCGCATACTTGAGGTACTCGAACCGGTCGATCATCGCCGACAGGGCAAAGTAGAGCGCCCGCAGCCCCAGGATCGCGAAGATGTTCGAGGTGTAGACGATGAACGGGTCTTGGGTGATCACGAAGATCGCCGGTACCGAGTCCACCGCGAAAATCAGGTCCGCCGTCTCGATCAGGATCAGTGCCAGGAAGAGCGGCGTCGCGTAGCGCCGCATCGAGCCGTCGGCATCAGGCTGGCGAACGAAGAACTGATTGCCGTGCAGTTCGTCGGTGACGCGCATGTGGCGGCGAAGCCAATTGAGCATCGGATTGGATGCCAGGTCGACCGGCTGGGAGGAGGCAAACAGCATCTTGAGGCCGGTCAGTAGCAGGAACGCACCGAACACATACAGGATCCAGCTGAACTGGCTGACCAGGGCGGCGCCCAAGCCGATCATGATCGCCCGCAACACGATGACGCCGATGATTCCCCAGAACAGCACGCGGTGCTGGAGCGCCCGAGGAATGGCCAGGTACGAGAAGATCATGGCGATGACGAAGACGTTGTCCATCGACAGCGACTTCTCGATCAGGTAGCCGGTGTAGTACTCCGCGGCCGAGGTGGCGCCCAGTTGGTTCCAGACCCAGAGGCCGTAGGCCAGGCCGATCGCGATGTAGCCGCCCGACAGCAAGAGGCTTTCGGTAACCGGGATCTCACGCTGTTTGCGGTGCAGTACCCCCAGGTCGAAGGCGAGCAGGGCCACCACCAGCACCAGGAAGCTTAGCCACAGCCAAGCGGCTTGGCCCAGGAAGGGGGTCATCAGCAGGGTAGAAAGGTCCATCAGGCAGTGATCTCAGGCAGGGTGAACGGGGGCCGGGTGGCCCAAGGGGAAGAAAGCGGGGTGCGCAGGCCGCGTTCGGCGTTAGCGGTGCATTCCGCGGTCCACGTCGCGGCTTCGGGCCAGGCGCCGGGCGATGGCCCGGTCGACGCGATCGGCGGCGCGGTCGATTGCTACATACAGGTCGGCGTCTTCCTCGCGCACGATGATCGGGGAGAAGGCCGGCCCGCGAACCTCCACCAGGCACTGCTTGTCGACACCGCCGCGAGGCCCATTGATGTCGTTCAGACGGACGTGCGCCGAATCGACCGCTTGCGGATAGCGACCCAGCGCGGTCCGAAGGCGCTTTTGGGCGTAGGTACGGATCGCATCCGTCATTTCGATCCCTTTGGCAAGAATTCCCATCCGCATGCTTGTCGTCCCCGGGGTTTGGATGGGGGCATCCTGAGTGTGCGGGTTACTTCGATCAATGTGCTAGATTCAAATCATTCCTTCGGAAAACCCGAACCATGAACCTGAAGCACCTGCGCTACTTCTGGGCCATCGCCCGCTTTGGCGGCTTGTCCCGGGCCGCCGAGCAGCTCAAGTTGTCGCCGGCCACGCTCAGCGGCCAGGTTGCGGAGCTGCAGCTGGGGTTGGGGGTGGAGCTGCTCCGCCAAGTAGGCCGCGGCCTGGAGCTCACCGACGCAGGCCGCGTGGCGTATTCGTACGCCGATGAGATCTTCGGGCTGACCGATGAGCTTGAATCGCAGGTGCGCGCCATGCCCAGTGGCCGGGCGCGCCTGTTTCGCGTCGGGATGACCGACGCCGTCCCGCGCTCGCTTGCGTATCGACTATTGGCGCCGCTGATGGAAGATCAGGGCATCCGGCTGACGGCCAGCCATGAACGACTCGATGTCCTGCTGGCCGACTTGGCGCTGCATCGATTGGAGGTCGTCATCGCCGATCGCCCGTTACCTACCGGTAGTGCAGTTAAGGCCTACAACCACGTGCTGGGGACAACGCCCATGGGAATGTTCGCTGCGCCAGCGCTGGCCAAACGCTTGCGGCAGGGGTTTCCCGCTTCCCTGGCGGGCGCCCCGCTGCTGGTCTCCGGGCGGGACAGCGTGGTGTACGAACAACTGCGGCAATGGCTGGAGACCCATCGCGTAGCGGCACGCATCGTCGGGGAGTTCGACGACGGGGGACTGATGAAGACGTTCGGCGCGTCGGGCATCGGCGCCTTCCCGGCGCCGCTAACCGTCCGCAGCGAAATCGAGCGTCTGTACGGCGTAGAGCTGGTCGGGGTCCTGGAGGGCGTCACTGAGCGCTATTACGCCATCTCCACGGAAAGGCGTGCCACCGATCCGCAGGTCGTCCGGTTGCTCGCGCTGGCCGATGAACTGCTGTCGGAGGCACCTGCGCCGGTGCCACCAGGCCAAGCCGTGAAAGCACGCACGCGCAAACTCGCACGCAAGGCCCGCTGATGCCAGCGATTGCGGACGCACGCATCGCCCCGGTCCGGCGAATGCGGACCCTACGGCGCGGCTGCGTACACGCGCAGGTAGGCCACTGCGGCCGCCTCTCCCAACACATTTTCGGCCTCGGCATGCGTTGAGGCGCTCAACACGGCGGTCGGCCGATCCGGTAAACAATCCGCAGCAAACACGGACACCACGCCTCCCTATCATCCGTGCTCGGAGGGTCTCGAGGAGCGCTTGATTGGATGGCTGGATGTCCGCTATGGGGCGGCAGCCGCCCTCCCCCACCCCCGATAACGTCCCCTAATCACACATCAGCGCTCGCCCGCTTACGGCCAAAAGCGGACTACTGCCCTCGACAGACTGGCATTTGAAAGCATCGCCTTTCGGCCCTTAATTACTCCGGCTGCTCTGTCCTCGCTGCCTCACTTCCGGCGAGGTCACCAAGATCCCGCGCTCTTTCTACAACGTCATCCTGTCCGACGTGGCGTGCTTGCGCACATTGCGGGACGTGACGCTGCCGGCCTGGCGGATGGCGCTGCCGAACAGGAGCGGTTCTTGGGTCAGGGTCGTCTTGCCGACGTCTGGGCAAGAGATGACCGCGAATGTCCGGCGGCGGCGGTCTTGCTCGGTAATGGAAGTTATCGGTAGCGGGGTTGGTCGGGACACGGCGCTGCCGTGCCGCGTCATCGGGGCGGGACCGCCCCGCTGGCGCTTTGGCAGCCGCCGCATAGGGGTGCGGCGGGATCGGCGGCGAGTCGCTCGCCTTCAACCGGCTGGCCGCAGCGGCAGCACTGCCCGAAGCGGCCCTCGAACCAGCGCCGCAGGGCCGCATCAATCCGGTTCAGCTCGATGGCCGCCTGGCTTCGGCTGGTGATCACCAGGTTCGCTGCCTTGACCTGTGGGACCGGTCGAAGCGTCGAACTTGCCAGGTCCCAGTCCTGCATCCAGCGTGACAGGCGGCGACGTTCCCGCTCGAGTCGGGCGACCAGGTCGATGGGGTCAGCGGCCATCGCAGGGGCCCCGGCCCGGGTCACCGCAGCAGCAGAACCGGGATCGGTGAGCTGCGCAGGACCTGGGTGGTCGTGCTGCCGACAATCAGGTTGCGGATGCGCGAATGACCGTAAGCGCCCATCACCAGCAGGTCGATGGCGAATTCCTTCACGGTGGCGGGAATCACGGCGTCCGGGCTGCCCTCGATATAGCGGGAGTGCGGGTGGAAACCAGCCGCCTGCAGCTGCGCTTTGGCCCATTGCATCTGCTGCCGGCGCTCCTCGGTGTCTTCGCCAACCGTCAGCAGTTCGCAGTCCAGGCCCTTGAGCAGCGGGCTGGCGCAGACCATCTGTACGCAGCGTCGGGTCGTCGGGCTGCCGTCGAACGCGATCGTGAAACGCTGGATCGGCTTGAAGGCCCGCGACGCGATCAGCACCGGTCGGTGCACGGCGCGCATGACGCGCTCAAGGTTGCTGCCCAAATGCCCCGAGGCGAAGTTCGCATGCTCGCCGCGCTTGCCGATGACGAACAGGCGGACCCCGGCCTCAAGATCGAGCAGGGTTTCGACCAGGCCGCCATTGCGCTGGGCCAATTGGGCGCTGACACCGAACAGGCTGGCCGCGCGATCTCGAACCTGCTCGAGGAGGAGGCGGCCCCGGGTTTGGGCGAGGCGGCCATGCTCCGCATCGAGGTCGGCCAGCTCCTTCAGCAGGTCCTCCTGGGCACCCAGGGAAAGGTTGCCGCTGAGGTTGAGGCCGGCCGGGTCGCCATGGCGTCGATCGATGGCGTGCACGAACTCCAGGGGTGCGCCGAGCCGACTGGCGGCCCAGGCCGCGTGGTCGGCGACGCTGGCGGTGTAGACCGAAGCATCAATGGCGGCCAGCACTTGGCCGTTCTCGTGGATCAGGGGTTGGGTTTCCATGATGTCTTCCTCAGTGGCCCATGAGCCGTTCGACGGCATCGGGCTTGTCGTGAACGCCCAGCTTGTCCACCAGGGTGGCGCTGGCCTCGTTCATGCCGATGATCTCCACCACCGTGCCCTCACGGCGGAACTTGAGCACCACCTTGTCCAGGGCGCCGATCGCGGTGAGGTCCCAGAAATGCGCCCGCGAGACATCAATGACGACGCTCTGCAGGACTTCCTTGAAGTCAAAGCCGGCGAGGAAGCTCTCGGACGACGCGAAAAAAACCTGGCCGGTGACGGTGTAGCGCCGGGAGGTGCCGTCCGCGGAGGCGGTGGATCCCACGTGCAGCACCTGGCCGACCTTGCGGGCAAAGAACAGCCCCGAGAGCAGCACGCCGGCACCGACGCCCTTGGCCAGGTCATGGGTGGCCACGGTGACGACCACGGTGACGATCATCACCAGGCTCGAGCTCTTGGGGTGCTCGCGCAGATTCTTGATCGAACCCCAACTGAAGGTGCCGATGGAGACCATGATCATCACCGCCACCAGCGCCGCCATGGGGATGCGCTCGACCCAGGGGCCGGCGAAGACAACCATCAGCAGCAGGAACACGCCCGCGGCCAGCGCCGAGAGCCGGCCGCGACCGCCGGACTTCACGTTGATCACTGACTGGCCGATCATCGCGCAGCCCGCCATGCCGCCCAAAAAGCCCGAGGCGATGTTGGCGATGCCCTGGCCGGTGGCCTCGCGGTTCTTGTTGCTGGGGGTATCGGTGAGGTCATCGACGATGGCCGCCGTGAGCAAGGACTCGAGCAGGCCGACCACCGCAAGCGTCGCCGACACCGGCAGGATGATCCACAGGGTCTCGAAGTTCAGCGGCACCTCTGGCAGCAGGAACACCGGAAGGCTGTCGGGCAGCTCGCCCATGTCGCCCACCGTGCGCACGTCCCAGCCCAGCCAGATCGCCAGACCGGTCAGGACCACGATGCATACCAACGGCGAAGGAATCGCCTTGGTCAGGTAGGGAAAGCCGTAAATGATCACGAGACCCGCCAACACCAGGGCGTAAACCAGCCAGGGGGCACCGATCAGCTCTGGCAACTGGGCCATGAAGATCAGGATGGCCAAGGCGTTTACGAAGCCGGTGATGACCGAGCGCGAGACGAAGCGCATCAGCGCGCCGAGCTTGAACGCGCCGGCCAGGATCTGAAGCACGCCGGTGAGCAGGGTGGCCGCCAGCAGGTACTGCAGGCCATGGTCCTTTACCAGGTCGATCATCAGCAGGGCCATGGCACCGGTGGCGGCCGAGATCATGCCTGGGCGGCCGCCGGTGAACGCAATGACCACGGCGATGCAGAAGGACGCGTACAGGCCGACCTTGGGGTCGACGCCGGCGATGATGGAGAAGGCGATGGCCTCGGGGATCAGAGCCAGGGCCACGACGGTGCCGGCGAGCAGGTCACCACGGACATTGCCGAGCCAATCGTTATGGAAGTTCTTGAACATGCACAATCACCTGCCCGACGCGGGGCGCCGGGACACAAAGAAAACAGAAGAAAAAGGGGGAGTAGGAACGAAGAAGGACGCGGGTCAACAGCGTCCGGGCCAGCGAGGGCCGGCCGGGCAAGCGTCAGGGTGGCGTGGTGCCGTGCGTGAGCGTCATGGGCCGGATTATAGCCCGCCCGGAGCGACTGATGCCACCCGCGAGGTTGCTGCTCGGCAATAATGTGCGGTGACTCACATCAGAGATCGCCGGCAGATGGACTGCATCCTCGACCTCCAGCATCCCGCATATCCGGAAGCGCCACGCGCCATTGCGCAGCGGCGTGCCGTGCGTGGCGTGGTACTGCGCGACACGCGCATCCTGCTTCTGTACACACGTCGGTACGATGACTACAGCCTGCCCGGAGGCGGCGTCGATGCCTCCGAGTCACTCGAAGACGCCTTGTTGCGCGAGATGAAGGAAGAGACCGGCGCCCGAGCGATCCGTCTGTTGGCGCCCCTCGGGAGGGTTGATGAGCGACGACCGCACTGGGGCCAGTTTGACGCCATGCACATGCAGTCCTTCGTCTTTCACTGCGCGGTAGACGGAGAACTTGGCGAGCCCGCCATGGAGCACTATGAGTCCGCGAATGGCATGAGGCCCCTGTGGGTTGAACTGTCGGAAGCCATCGATCACAACCAGGCCGTGATCCAGCGAGCGGCAGCCAGCATGGGCACGAGCATCATCCGCGAGACCCGACTTCTGCAGTGGGTCCAGGAGAACCTGTTGCCGCAGAACCAATCCAGCCGCAGTCGCTGAGGCCTGCTCCGTCCCGCCAGGCGGGCGAAACCTGGTTCGTGCCGCAAGCGCGCCTGCGTTCCGTCATTGCGTGCTCCGGTCCAGAATCGGACTCCCGGCCTGGAGACGGCCATGAACGCGACAGCCACGCATCCATCACGAGCCCCGTGGAACAGGGGAAGACTCACAGGCCAGAAAGCCCCACTCAGACTTCACGAGATCTACGCCATCCGCGTTCGTCTCCAGCTGGCTGGCCGAAAACGAGACCTGGCTCTTTTCAATCTCGCCATCGACTCGAAGCTGAGAGCTTGCGACTTGCTCAACCTTCGCGTCCAAGATGTCGTACACGGCACCCAGGTTGCTTCACGGGCCATCGTGATGCAGCAGAAGACACAGAGGCCCGTGCAGTTTGAAATAACCGAGCAGACGCGCCGCGCCCTCACCGAATGGATAGCCCAGTCAAAGCTTGCAACGGATGACCACCTGTTCCCTGGACGCTCCCGTGTGGCGCGCCATCTCACTACCCGCCAGTACGCTCGGGTCGTCCACCGCTGGGTTCGCGAAATCGGCGTCGATGACACAAATTACGGAACACACTCGCTGCGAAGGACAAAAGCCACCCTCATCTACCGCCGAACCCACAACCTCCGTGCGGTACAGCTTTTGCTTGGCCACACCAAGATCGAAAGTACCGTCAGGTACCTTGGTGTGGAAGTAGATGATGCGCTGGTTCTGGCCGAGCAAACGGAGATCTGAATGGGAGCAATGTGACAGTCGGCGCAGAACTGGGGCGGCTGAGTACAAATGTCCGCTTTGGGTCTATTCTGTTGAAAAACTCGGGTCGCGAGAATTTGCCTCGGATTTGCGCTTGGCAGTGCTCGCGACAGTGCGTTTCTGAGTCTCCAGATGACTGCCGAGGGTCCAGAAGTTAACTGTCGCGAGCGTCGGTCGGGTGGTCGCCCAAGCGGACCGAGTTTTTCAACAGAATAGGTCGGAAGCCGAAGTGGGCAACCGCCCGGGGTCGGCCACAGGCAGCATCAGCGACATGGTCAGCATCGACCGGCACGGAAGATAACTGAGCCGGCACCCGCACTCACCTGTTTTCGACGAATCGTCTGGCGCACAATTGCAACCATGGCAGAGAAGATTGCCCAAGAAACCCGCTCCCGCATGATGGCGGGAATCCGTGGGGAAAATACAAAGCCAGAGTTGATAGTTCGATCCCGTCTACATGCAGACGGATTGCGCTTCCGGCTGCACGATCGCGAGCTTCCTGGAAAACCGGATTTAGTACTCCGGCGGTGGAATGCCTTGGTTTTTGTTCACGGTTGTTTCTGGCACGGCCACGGTGGCTGCAAGTATTTCAGGTTGCCACGAACAAGACCGGAGTTCTGGCGTCAAAAGATCGAGGGGAACAAAGCCCGGGATTTGAGAACACTTGATGCGGTCGCTCGCATTGGTTGGCGAGTGGCAATCGTATGGGAGTGCGCCATAAGGGATGATTGCCAGCAATCCCTGTCGAAGTTGGTGAGCTTTGTCCGCTCCGAGTCGCCGCATGTCGAGATTGGGTCGCCCGAGGGCGCTATTTCAGTGCCTGATGAATGACCCCGGCAATCTGATGTCCCAGCCACGGCGGAACCGCGTTCCCAACCTGCTTTCTCTGTGCGCCAGCCTTTCCTTCGAATATGTAGTTGTCAGGGAATGTCTGCAGACGGGCAGCTTCCCGAACGGTCAAGCTCCGGACCTGGAGTGGATCCGGATGAATGAAGTAGTGCCCATCCTTGGCCAGATGGCTAGTGACAGTTGAAGAGGGCCAGTTGGCGCGTTGAACCTTGAACCGGTCGACGAAACGGTTCGGCGCTCCCCAGCTCTTGTGTTCAGGGTGAAGTTCTTCAGGGAACTCCTTAGCGCCCTTCGGCGACCGATCATGAATCTGCGCGAAAGCCGCAGCAAAGGCATAACGCATAAGATCGGACTTCATATGGCTCCGGGCTTCATGCTGAATGACACCATGAAGTCGAGGGTCACGAATGAACTGGGCGAGATGGGTAGGTAGCTTCCCAGCCACCCTTCCCGCGATCCAAGGCCCGCCTGTGCCAGGGTCGTCTCCCAACCCCGCGATTGAGGACATAAGTCGGAGATGTTTTGCCGTCTCCCTGTCGAACGGTCTGGCGATCCGGGAGCACTCCGCCAACAACTTGGGCGCGAAAGAACTCCAAGAAGAGATTGGCGTGTCGGTCGAGCCGCTCCTCAGTTCCGGCAGTCCAAAGATCATCTCGCCTACTGTCGGCGCTGAGTCGAGCTCCATCAGGGGCTTAATGTGGTTCGGGATGTCGTCCCGAATGCCAAGCAGGATCACGCGATGGCGCGTTTGCGGCATACCCAACCGCTCGGATCGGACGAGGAAGTCTTTAGGCTGCCAGTCGCCGTCCTGCCTCCCCGACTGCACCACGGGAACGATGCGATACCGAGGACCGCTCCGACCTCCGGGACGATGCAAGCTTTCAAAGATCTCTTCGAACAGCGTGTGTCCGTCGATCTTCGTTGAGAGCATGCCCTTGACATTCTCTAGGACGAATGCAGCCGGCCGGTGCCTGGACAGGATCTTGAGATAGTGCTCATAAAGGTAGAAGCGATCGTCTGCTTCGGGCACATACGCACGGTTGCCTCGGTTCCTTGCCCTACCCACCAAGGAGAAGGCTTGGCATGGCGGTCCGCCGACCAGAACCCATGGTAGGTTGCGGCGTTCCGCCCCTGCTGCAATCTGCCGGATTCGCTCATCCAGGGTTCGGTCGTCAGCCTTGTCCCCCAACTTCAACTGGCAGGCTCGGTTCGACGCCTGGCGCCAGACCTGCTCGGTATCTTCGGTCCAAGGGACTGCACGTCGGCCCGCAGCATAGTCGTAGTAGCTACGGGGGACGTCGGGAGCACTGAAGCTTCGATAGAAGGCGCGAGTGCGCAATGTATCGACTGCGTGCGGGTCCATCTCTGCGGACAGTGAGACGGTGAAGGGTCCCGACTCTTCCTGTCCGCGGCCGTATGCCTCGAATCCGTCGCCGAGTCCGCCCGCGCCAGCAAAGATGTCCACAACGGGGATCGGATTTCGTGGCTTCACAGTAGAAAAGTCAGATTCTTGGAGGCGCGCCAGGATCGCAGGCCCACAGCCTAGTTGTCAAAGGTCTCAAGGCCTGAGACAAACTCGTGGCGTAATCGGATCCGAACTTGCGCTACTGTCGGCAAGCGGCGCCGGAGGGCTCAGGCAGAGGCGCGTGTAAAACCCTTACCGAGGCGGGGAATGAATTCAGACAACAAGGGCGAACTAACGCTCAGGCCCAGCGCAGCAAGACTCCTGGAATCCATGCGGGATATTGGCTACTCGTTCGAGAGCGCCCTTGCCGACATTATCGACAACAGTATCTCTGCTGGCGCCAAAACAATAGACGTTGTGAACGATCTCGATGAGGAAACCGGTCCTTTCCTTGCCGTACTTGACGATGGCCGGGGAATGTCGCCGGCCGAACTTACCTCGGCCATGCAGCATGGCAGCCGAAGCCCGCTTGAAGTGCGTGATGCCGGCGATCTCGGGCGCTTCGGCCTCGGACTAAAGACTGCCTCATTCTCCCAGTGCCGCCGGTTGACGGTCGTTTCTCGCCAAGGCGGGCAGCTCACCGGCCGGTGCTGGGATCTCGACCTGGTCAAGGCCAGAGACGAGTGGATCCTCAAGCTACTGGATGACGACCAGATAGCGGGTCTGCCGCTCGTGGGCAGGATTGGACCGCAAGGAACGCTCGTACTTTGGCAGAAGCTGGACCGGCTTGATGCTTTGGGCGAGGAGCCCGATCAAGCCTACGCAGCACTCAACGCCATGTTCGGCATCGCCAGACCGCACTTGGCGCTGACTTTTCATAGGTTCATTGCACCCGAGCCGGGCGACGGAACCAGCGCGGTGGCGTTACGGATCAACGGCGCAATGGTTCAGGCATTGGACCCGTTCTGCAGGCTTGCCAGCCCCAGGTCGGACGCCCACGCCCTCGAAACCCTGCGCATGGGACAAGGCAATATTGAAGTACAGGCGTTCACCCTACCGCATCATCAGCGGCTGTCCATTGACCAGATAAAGGCTTTGGAAATGGGATCCAGCCTGATGGAGACCCAAGGGCTCTATGTATACCGCGCCAAGCGCCTGATAGCGGGTGGCACTTGGCTGGGCCTGGCACGCCGTGCCGAGCTTACGAAGCTGCTGCGCGTACGTGTGGACGTACCTACGTCGCTGGATGCGGATTGGAGCGTCGATGTCCGGAAGTCACGCGTCAGACCTCCTGCCGCGGTTCGATCCAAACTTCGTCCGCTCGTTGAAAAAATGACCGAGAGCGCCAGGCGCCCCTACACGTACAGGGGCACCCGCCAAGCGGCCGGACCCGGGCTACCACTGTGGTCGAGGGTCGAGGAAAGAGGACGGATCCGGTATGAGCTTGCGCGAAGCCACCCCCTGATCACGAGCCTTCAAGGTCCAGACCATGCCCCAAGGGACCTCGAGCCCCTGCTTCTCGCCGTAGAAGCCTCAATTCCGCTGGACAGCCTCTTCTCTGACATCAGTTCCAATCCACGAGCCTTGGCACAGGCTGAACTGGAGGCCTCGGGACTCGAGTTCCTGATGGCCGCCTTCGTGGAAGCGGTTGCGCCGAACTCCGACAGTATCTCTGCGAGTGCTGCCGAATCATTGCTGCAGACCCACATCTTTGCCGGAAGGCCTGAAGCGCGACAGATTCTTCAGCGGCTACGGCGTATTGAATCTGCATAGCGTTCTAGTCAAGGAATATCCATGAGTCACAGCGAACTGCTTGCACTGGCGCGCACGGGAATGACTGTGCGGCCCACGTCCACCCCGGAAGAGGTGGAGGCACTCGTACGACGGATGTCGGCCGCCCTATTGGATCCTGTCGACGTCGATACGATAAAGGCCGTGTCCCAGCAACTTGAGCGAGAGTTCTCCGTTCGCCTCGGGCCAGCGCATACGCTCTCCTCAGGGCACAAACCTTGGCTCCGGGCAAAGGCACATGAGATCGATTTCCGGTACTGGCGGCGCTATCGAGAGTTGCTGATGCAACAAGGGTTTGGCGGGAACGTAGTAAACCGGCTTGCCGAGATAACTGATGACATCCTCGATCTCGCGGGAGACCCAGAGAAGGAGGGCGACTGGTCCAGGCGAGGCTTGGTCGTCGGCCACGTCCAAAGCGGCAAGACCGCCAACTATGTGGGCGTTATAAACAAGGCGGCGGATGCCGGATACAAGCTTATCGTGTTGGTTGCAGGCATTCACAGCAATCTGCGTTCGCAAACCCAGGAACGCGTGGACCAAGGCTTCGTTGGGCGCGACAGCGACCAAGTCCTGAGCAGGCAAGCCAATGCAACGATGCTAGGCGTGGGGGAAATCAATCCCGCGTTCACGGCAGTCGCTTACACCAGCAGGGCGCTCGACTTCGCCCGGAATAGAGCCGATGGGCTGGGCATTCCGATCCACAATCTGGCACAACCCGCCATCTTCGTCATCAAGAAGAATCCCTCAATCCTGAGAAACCTGGTTGAGTGGTTGAAGGGTACGACAGCAAATGCAGGTCGCCTTGAACTGCCAATGCTGGTCATTGACGACGAAGCCGACAACGCGTCTATAAACATATCCAAAGACCCTGAGCGGCCCAATACGATAAATCGCCTAATCCGGGAACTACTTAGTCTGTCTACCCGCAACACCTACATCGGCTACACCGCAACACCGTTCGCAAACATCTTCGTAAATCCAGATTCCACTGACGACGCCTTGGGCGACGACCTCTTTCCCCGCCACTTTATCGTCGGCCTGGACGCGCCGAGCAACTACGTCGGCGCCAGGGAGTACTTTCTGGGCGACGACGACAATCGCCTGACGGTGCCGCTGGAAGACACGGAAGATTGGCTGCCAACGACACACAAGATTACCGCAGAGATTGATGCCCTGCATCCTTCGCTAGAAAGTGCGATGAACTGCTTCGTGCTGTCAAAGGCGATCCGCACGCTCCGTGGACAGGGCTCCAAGCATCATTCAATGCTGGTCAACGTCTCTCGCTTCACAAGGGTGCAGAGTCGCGTAGCCAGCCTAATTGCGGCACGACTGCAGTCAATGAAGGACGCGATCGAGAATCGGCATGCTTCCCCTCAGGAGGCGGCCCTCCGTGATCCTTACATTCGATCCCTGCACAGCACTTGGATCGAGCACTACGAGAACGAGCCTGAATCTTGGCCCTCTATCCAGGCAGCCCTGCACAAGGCGGCTGCCGGCATGGTTGTGGCAGAGATCAACGCCAGCCGAAGCTCCGGAAAGCTGGACTATCGGTCTCACGAGGGAATCGGCCTGAACGTGATTGCGGTTGGCGGAAATTCCCTTTCTCGAGGCTTTACGCTTGAGGGACTGACAGTCAGCTACTTCCTTCGAAACACTCAAATGTATGACACGCTCCTGCAGATGGGGCGATGGTTTGGATACCGCGATGGTTACGGGAGCATATGCCGCCTGTTCATGAAGCCCGAGGCCAGCGACTGGTATGCGTTCATTGCCGAAGCAACGGAAGAACTCCGGGACGAGATAGCCCGGATGGAGGCAGCGGGACTGACGCCACAGGATTTTGGGCTTGCCGTACGAGCTCATCCGGGCAGCCTGCTGGTCACAGCAAGGAACAAGATGAAGTCTGCCAGCCAGGTTGTACGGCAGGTTGGCTTGGCAAGTAGGCTCGTCGAGTCCTCGGTGCTGCACGCAGACACCAGCCCGAGGGAGTTCAATGTTGAAAGGGCCGAGAGGCTTTCAGACCTGCTCCCCACGGAAGCAGAGCGGCAGGTGCGCGTCAGCGCTCGTGATGCGCTGTCCAGCATCCTGTACACGGGCGTCTCCCAACAGGTAGTTCTTGAGTTTGTATCGGCATTCGCAGTTCATCCCGTGAACACCGAGATGCAAGCAGGTCCTCTCTCCGAGTACATAAGGGGTCGGGGATTCGAGAAGTGGGACGTTGTAGTGGTTTCCAACTCGGATGCCACTCCTGACGAGCAGATTACCGTTGGCGGCTCAAGTATCGGCCTCCAGCGCCGCTCCATGATCAAACACAAGAACGCACTTCATGTTTCCGGCACAAAACGAAGAGTTGCGTCACGCGGACTGGAAAAGGCTGGCCTCAGCGACGATGAGATTACGGCCGCCGTAGCAGAACACGCCAAGGCCATGGAAGCTGGCAAAGCAGGAAGCACAATTGCGGATCACTTCTATCGCAAGCAGCGAAAACGCCCACTTCTCATGGTTCACTTCCTTTCGGCAAACAACCCAACTGGCGACAAGGACAAAGAGACTCATGGGGTCCGCCATGCCGCATATGGAATTAGCTTTCCTGGGCTTCGGGAAGGCGAGTCCGAACGGCACGTTGCGTATGTTGTGAACCTGGTCGAGTTCAGGCGAATCTATGGGCAACTTGACGCAGATGGCGACGAGGAAGATGAGAACGATGACCTCTGACAACCCATGGGCGGACATTGGCGCCAGCCCAGGTGAGTTCGTCGGCCGACGTATTAACGACGCACATCCTCTGGCCGTCTATTGGATAAAGAGCAACGACGGTGCCCCTGGGTTACTAGTGCGTGGCGTGCATCCCGATTCGGTTCCGCGCGCGCTCCCCCGGCCAAAAGGAATTGCCATCCAGCTCAGCCCTGCGGAAGACACCAAGCCGTGGGTCAGGCTCATCCTGCAGAACCGTGAGAATGTCGATGTGTTTCTAGCACTCTGCCGCGATGTCATTGACAGGTCGTCCGGAGAGGCAAACGCCAGCGCTGCGACGACGACGTTCTTCCAGAGGTTGGCCCGCTGGCATGCCCTCCTTAGTCGGGGAAGACCAGCCGAGATGGGCCCCCAAGAGATTCGTGGGTTGATCGGCGAACTTTGCCTTTTTGAGAGCCTGGCGGCCTTGGTTGGTCCCCAGGCTGCGCTCGCCAGCTGGGTGGCACCTGACGATCACCCGCAGGATTTTGCGTTAGCGTCGTCCATAGTGGAAGTCAAGACTCGCCTTTCCGGGTCCAGGCCGCACATTCAGATCTCGTCACTTGAGCAGCTGGAGACATTGCACTTGCCCCTTCGCCTGGCGGTCCTGGAGCTCGCGCCCTCCGATTCAAATCACTCATTTTCTCTTAACGATATCGTTGCTCGCATTCTTGCCATGTTTCAACCGCTGGGAACCGCGCTAATCGAGAAGGCAGAGGTGGCCTTGGCTTCGCGCGGCTACATGCACAAAGATGCTTATGACGCGGATCGCTATGTGCTCGCAGGCTCCCGCGCGTTTAATGTTGGAGCCACCTTCCCAAGAATTCTCCGAAGCGCCATCGACAATCGCGTACGCCAAGCAACATACGTTCTGGACCTGACGTCTCTTGTTGAGTACGAAATCGACTTCAGTTCAGTTTTCTCGTCAGCGATGCCTGAGTGAGCAAGTAGATCATGGATGAAGAAGTAGCCAAGTACCGGGAAGCATTGCTGGGAGAGATAGGTGCGGACGCCCATGTAGGAGGCGACTACACAAGCACCCGATTCATCGATCGCGCTTGCCAGGTACTGGAAGAGGGCGAAGAGTTCACTGAGTACCATATCTGTCGCGCTCAAGGTCAGTCACGGAATCGTGGCCTGGTCCAAATCGATGCCTACAGTTTCTCGCCAAGCGATGGAGTGCTCAACGTAGTTGTTTGCGACTTCTCCGGCGCGAGCGAGCCACCTCCCCTGTTCACCGAGGATGTGCGCCGACTTGTGCAAGCCGGCTTCCGATTTGTTGAGGGTAGCGTCCACGACTCATTGGCCGATCAATGGGACGAGAGCAATCCAGCTCATGCCTTGTCAAAGGAGGTGTTCTCGTTTGCTACCTCCGGGGAAATGTCCAAAGCATGCCTGTATGTCATTACAGACCGTCCGGCCGGCAGCTCGATAGGCAAGATACCCGAACTCTCCATTGGTGCGCAGGACGTCGAAGTCCACTTATGGGATATCGCGAGACTAGCTCGAATGGAAGCCTCGGCTCGAGGCCGGGAGGAAATCGAGATCGACTTTTCTTCCGAGTACGGTCATGGAATTCCGGCCCTGAAGGCGGGCCTTGAGGGTGAAAGCAGGTACGACTCTTACATGTGCGTCATGCCCGGGGCCGTGCTCGCCGGGCTTTATGACCGCCTTGGCGGGCGAATCCTCGAACAGAATGTTCGCGCCTTTCTTGGGGACACACGCAAGGTTAACAAGGGCATTCGAGAGACCCTCAGGACCGAGCCCGGAATGTTTTTCGCCTTCAACAACGGGTTGACAGTAACAGTATCGGACTTGGTGCTAAGCAGGCACCCAGATGGCAACGAGGAGATCACCTCAGTAAAAGGCTTGCAGATCGTCAACGGCGGCCAGACTACCGCGTCACTCTACTGGGCCAAGAAGGCCGGCGTGGATCTGTCACAGGTCCGCGTACAAATGAAATTGTCCCGCCTGCCCGAAGAGGGATTTGAGGAGGCGGTACACAACATCGCCCGATTTGCGAATGCGCAGAATGCGGTTTCGGCCTCGGACCTTTTCGCCGGCCATCCCTATTTCAAGCGAATCGAGCAGATTTCTCGCCAGACTCTTGCGCCGCCGTCAAGAGCAGGAGAGGTCAATAGCTACTGGTACTTCGAGCGAACCACGGGCAGCTACAAGGTAGAGCTGCGGCGCAAGAATGGGCTTGCGGCCAAGACATGGCAGATGCTTAATCCGAAGAAGCAGGTTCTGAGCAAGACTGACGTGGCTCGCTATGAGGCTACTTTCGATTGCCTCCCTCACGTCGTCAGTTCAGGCGCACAGAAGAATATTGCGGCGTTCGGGAAGATCGTTTCTCAGGCATGGAACGCAAGCCCAGAAGGCTTTGACGTAGCTTACTTCCAGCGCGTTGTTGCCAGAGCCATACTGACCAAGGCCATAGATTCCGAGATTCCTGCTCAAAGTTGGTACCCCGGATCAATTGTGCGGCCGCTCTCAAGCTACACACTTGCGCTATTGAGCAGCCGGATGCGCGCCGCTGGGCTTCAGCCTGACTACGATGCCATTTGGCGCACGCAGAAGGCGCCTTCAGGGTTCATAGCCGAGGCAATGCGCGTCGCCAAGAAGGTTCTCCCGCTTTTGATGGAGATCCCTGAGGAGCAAGTCAGGAATCGACTGGTCACTGAGTGGGTGAAGCGAGAGGCCTGTTGGTTGCGGATTGAGTCCTGCGATATAGAGCTCAGGGAGGACTTCTTGGAAACACTGATTTCTGGCGATGTTCGATCTGTTCGCCCCAAGCCTGGAGACTGGAAGGCGCGCGCTAATCAGCTATGGAGAGAAGGCGCGTGGAAGCGACTTCATGAATGGAACAAGGTCGAAGCGGTTCTCACCGAGGGCGAGGCGGACTTGGTTGAGTGGGCGGCGATTGCTTCGGGCTTTTCTCCCAACAAGTTCCGGCTTACGAAGCTGAAAGAAGCATGGGGGCGGGCAACTGCGCGAGGTTTCGTATGACAAGAGCCGTTTTAACAATTTGCGGTGCGCAGCTCACTTCTTTGCATAGCGGCTCCCACCCACAAGGCGGGACGTCTTCTTCAGTCACCGCTTACGAGAGATTGTAATGCGTATGCGAGAAGTACTCCGTGGTTCCCTTGGGATTTGTTGTTAGGAGCTCAATCACGGGCTGCGGGATGTAGCGTTTAACCTCATCAAACTGGGAGGACGCCTCGTCCCAGCTGAAGACCTGCAGGCCAGCATGGAAGAACTCCGGGACATTTTCGCGGAACACCTTCTCCGCATGGCTCGCACTAGATCCAATGGCAACAAAGATGGTTACTCCCTCGCCGGTAGCGTAGTACAGCGAAAAGGCAACATATGCTTGGTTGATGTCCACAAGTACTCTTGGTCGGTGACAGGCATGGATAAGAAGTAATGACCGCTTTCGCTGGTTTTGGGTTGGTGCTGTACTGGACGACCCTCAAGTACACGAAGTTCACTCTGCGACACCCTGCTCCAGCGGGTGGCGTGACAGCGCGCCGCTCCCCGTCCACGACAGCTGGGCCTTCTGGAGTCGTGCAACAAGCCTCGCCAACAGCGTGCCATCCCAGATCACGACGGATCAGCGCTAGCGGCCCATCGCTCCGTTTTTTTAATGCGGTGCTTCTCAAAGCGAATGAGCTCTGCCTCATCTGCGCTTAGAACAAGCGCCTTTCTCAGATTTGCGCATGCATTGGCACAGTGACTAGACCCCGCATCATCAAGCCCGTAGTTAGTCCTCAGGTGTTCGCGTAAAGACACTTTCTGCTTGCTATCGCTGGCCGAACTCTCGAGAAGCCTCATGCACGACGTGGCCGCCCGCTTGAATCGGTCTAGGCCCATAAACGTCCTCTGTGCGAGGAACTTTTCCCTATATGCCTGGTGTTCATGCGGGCAATAGCCGCGCACACCGTTGCACCAAAGGCCAAGCTCTGCCCAGACAACTGAAGGCGGGGGAACAGGTCCCTTGCCCACGGTCAGCTTGGAAATAACGTAAACGACCCTCCTGTGAGGGAGCTGCAGATCCCTGCGACGAAACAGGAGACCGTCAAACCGTGCCGCGCTCGGCACCAAATGACCAGATGCAGCAAACGTCGGTTCGCAAAGAATGTCTTGGACCGCGACACCTTGATAGGCAGCGAAGTTGAGCAGCGTGGCCAAAGTGGGAAGAGATCGCTCTTGGACAGCTTTGTCTAGTTCCCATCTAACGTATGTCTTAACCACTTGCGGCAGCCCTTCCTCTTCCCCACGCCTGTCGCTCATCGCCCGCAGGAACTCCAGAAACCTCGCGTTGGATATGGGCTCATCCACTTCTTCTATCCAAGCAGTGAACTGAAGCAAGGTGGAATTCACCCATAGCGCCTGCCTGTCGGATTCCTCGGCTCCATTCTTGTGGCCAAGTGGCGAGCCACACTGTTCGCAGAAGCGCCGCTGGCGGTAGCCGACGGAGAATGCCTGAGATGCGGCACAGACGTGGCAGCGGGACTCCAGTTGTACGCCGTGAACGGCGCATGCGCTCAACATCTCAAATGCCCATATCAAGGGTTCACAGGACGACTCATCTTCCCATTCCAGATAGCAGACCGGACACCAAACACGTCCTTCCCCTCGAATCTGGCGGCGACGTGTGCCACCTCGTCCTACGACGTCTGCGATTACGTGGAATGTACCGTTCTGAAGGTTGCTCACGCCGGTGTCTCTCTGCAGCGCGTCCAACAACGTGCGGAAGTTGCTCCTAGGCCCAATCCAACTACTTGGGAAAGCGGCATTGCCGGCCTTCGGCGCCCTCGGGTCGTCGCGCAGCAAAAACTCTTCCAGTTTACGTATGGACATGCAGCATTGCGCCGCAATACGCAGGGCGTAGTGGTGAAGAGATTCTTGGAGACCAGGACCGGCGGACCTTAGGGTACTCGGCGGCAATGGCTTGAATATCACCCTTCCGTCTGGCATGGCAGCTTCCCTTCCAGATGGGCTTGATGGATTGCCATGAGCTCCTTACCAGTGGCTGGTTTGCTGATGTGGCTCAGCAGTCCCGCCTGGCGCCAGAGAGCTGTGATGTGCTCCGTTGTCTCGAATGCCCCTAGGATATCGTTCGCTCCGATTGTGGCGCTGCCGCGGCTGCGGGCATTGACCTCTGCCCTTGCAAATAGCTTCTCAACTGGGCGCATACTCGTGGCGGTTGCGATGGCTATTTCATTGATATGGCTCTGAATAACTTTTTCTGACTCAAGCTCGTAAGCGCTTGCTACCTTCAGAACAACTTTCGTCGCGAACTCCGTGAGTTGATCTTTGTCGCAAATATCGTACGGGCGAATGAAGACACGCTCAAGGCGTTCAGCAATTTCCGGACGGCCGTCCCACAGGCGGTAACCTTCCGGGATAAGATTGAGAATTCCCATGCACCCGGTCGTCTCAAGAAGACTCATCAGGTTCCAGAGGTGATCTTTCGGCTCTTCGCCTTTGGCCGTGGTTCCAATGGCCGCCGCGTGCTCGAACAAGACGTACTTGATCTTCCGCTCGGTCACCACCTCGCCGAACGACTGCCAGTACTCGTGCTCGGCCGTCCTTAATGAGGCGCGACTCGAGCGCCACGCCTTTTCAGCGGCTTGCAGTGAGGAAAGGTAGCTTTCGCTCGCTTCATCACTTGAATCGCGATACAGCGCACGCAAGTCTGGCCTCAGGACTGCCCGGTGCGCGCGCGCAGCAAACGCTTTTGATGAGAATTTTGCGTTTGCGTCAAGCAGAACCATTACCTCCGTTGCCGGTATGAACCCCTCGCCCCAGGCGTCCGGCGACCCCAGAATGTCCCTCATAACCTCGTTTCTAAGGAACGTTTTTCCGGCGCCTGGCATTCCGCATATCCCCACCATCCCGCCTGGAATGTGCTGCCTAAGCGCATACCTAAAATGTGCGCGCGCATCTGTGTAGTGTTTGTGGTCCACCGGCTCCTTCATCATCAGGCCGCACTCGCTGCTTTCGCCCAGTCGACCGCTGGGTAATGGATCTTTCTCTCAACCTCTGTCGATGCACTTTCCGGGACTGCGTCAGCCAGGTGCTCTTTCCCCGCCATTGCCTCCGCTTTTTCAGCTTCTCGCCTCTCCGCCGTGAGCCTTCGCTGCTCTTTATTGAAGCTTGCGGTTTCTGAACGCCAGAGCGGCTCATTGAGCAGTTTGAACAGTTTATGCGCCGCCGACACTGAGAGCAGTGGGGCGCAATCCCTTCGGAATGCGCGATACCAGTTCCCGTTTGCCTTTGCGTACACGACAGCTGGATTAATGCAGTCTTTCCTCAGCTCCGTAATGTGTGAGTCGTGAAGAGCGGCGTTCAGCGCAGCACCGGCATACGTGCCCTCGACTAAGCGGATTCCTCTGGACGAAGCAACGGTTCGAGGGACGTCTATGCTGATCGACGTCAGCACGCGGAAGCCGTCGTCGAACTGGCACGGAATGCCTCCCTGGCCAGCCACCTCGGCTAGATGTTCGCGCAGGTCCTCCGGACTCATTGCCTCCTTTCCGACTCTTGTTTTCGCTAGCTCCCCGAAGAAGTAGCCCTCAAACTGGCGAACGATCTGCTCAAAGCTCTTGATGGCCGTCTTCCTGCTCTTCATGCGGCCATCCGCCGCTCGGCCATGTTGGTCCGGCAAGGTACTTCCAGGGCCCTTGTGGGCCACAAAGTGGTTGACGCGTCCAATCACATTCTCTGCAAGCCCGTTGTATCGGCTTCCGCCCGTTGGAGGCCAACGGAGCTCAATGCCGAAGTGGGACGCGAACCCCATAATCCAGCGACCCGTATTCTCCGGGCCCCTGTCCAGTTGGATGCAGCGCGGCAAGAATCCATGACGGCAAACGAAGTCGCGCATAAGTATCGCCAGACCATCCGTCCGGGCTGGCCCGAACATCAGGGCCTGCGCCATTGGATAGCCCGTGGCGCCATCGCAGCCGGCGTAGAACCGCGGGACTGAGGACGGGAAACTAGTTAACAGATTCGCGGCAATGCGCTGATCGAAGTTCGACGAGTCGATGATCAGTGTGTGGCCAAAGAGAATGCTCGGCAGGCTGCATTTGCTCCCGTCTGTGCGCGCCTTGTCCTTTTGATACTGACGGATTCCATCGATGATCAGCGTGCGACGCGTTTGGTTCCTTTTTCGAATCTCCCTGTTCAGCGTGCTTTCGTGCGGAGTGGGTTCGTTGTTGGCAAGGCAAAGCTTCTCCATTGCGAACCATGCCGCCTCGCGGTTCGGATGCTCTCCCTTGCTCCATTGTTCCGCGACCGTCTCGAGGGCTGCTAGCTGCTGAGTGCTGAGTCTTCGACCGGAGTTCCCGCATTCTGAGTGCCTGGTTAGGCAAGCCTCCAATGGACTGGAACCGTCCGCAATCTCTGCCGAAACGGCGCTTGCAAGGGCAGCCATGCGCCGAGTGGGGGCTTCCTCACCACGTGCAATACGCTGAAGCCGCGACAATCGGCTCTTCGCTAGTTCAATGTGCTTGGGCTTTGCCAGCAGCAGACGATCGCTTATCCGTAGCTCGGCCGTCTCATCTAGATGCTCGATCCATAGCTCTGCGTCAATTGCGTCCCGCTGCAATGCCGCGCTGAACAGCAGAAAGGAATCCACATCCCCCAGGGATACGATTCGTTCCAAGCCAAATGCGCTCTCGTCCGCCAGCATTTTCGCCGCATGGCGGATGGTGAACCCTGGAACGATCGCTGCGGTCTCTTCAATGGTTAACGGCCTGTCGCGAAGGGCGGAGACTGCGGCGCGCCGCAATCTTTGATCTGCGTCCGTGTCCTCTGCCCTAAGCTCAGCGTCGATCAACTCAGCATTCTGGAGCTCAATTGAGAAGAGCCTGCTGCTGGCATGAACCTCGGCGTCAATGCCGAGGCTTTTGGCATACTTGATGTGAACTGCGTTGATCCAGTTCTCATCCTGATTAATCCACTCGAGCTCCTTCTTCTTTGCCAGCTTCTCCAGATGCTCTTCAGTCTTACATTCGACAAGAACTATGCGGTCCTTGTAGAAGACCAAGAAGTCTAGGGTTGGATTGGACGTGTGCGCCCCAGTTCGTACCTGTCGGGTCACCCCAGGGCATCGGACTTGGGTAACGAATCCAACGACACTCGGGTCTCGCTCAAGCCTGTAGTAGAACAATCTTTCAACCGTGTGGCTTTCGAGCCAACGCGGCCCACCGTTCTTCTTCGAGTAGACGAGGGTGATGAGATTGTCGAGTGCGCCCTTGCCCGGCGTTCTGTTCGGGGCGTCGAGAACCATCGCTTCGAGGGCGTTGATCTGGCTCTCGGTCAGGCCGAGCTTTTTGTAGACCGGATCTCGTAGTTCGCGGGTGAACGCTTCCTGGCTTGGTGAATTGGCTGGCTCATCGGCCACGCCACGCAGCGCCTTCCCTAGCGCTTGGGCAACCGCTTCGACTACCGCCTTCCGGGTTCCCAAAGGCAGATCAATGGTGGAGTCGAGCATATATGGCGGCCTCGATTCGGCACTGTCCGGGATAGACCGGGACAACGCAGAGACGACTTGACATGTCGGGCCACCGCCGTAAACTCGCTCTGTCACGCCAATGACCAGAAGCGGTTCCGGAAACGGTCCGTTCGAAATAGCGCCGGCGCCCCAGGGCGCCGGTTTTTTGTTTCGCGCCTTGGGTTACTTCATGTCGGCTTCTCCTTGGTCGCGCTGACCTTGGGACTCGAGCCAGTCGACTACCTCCTCGACTCGGGCAAATCGACCCCTGCGCCCTTCGATTCGGAACACACGAAATCCCAGGCGCCCCCGTTGCTCGGCAACGCGCAGGGCATCCGTGCTTTTGAAACCCGCGAGCCTTGCGAGATCTCCACCGGAGATCAACGGTCCGTAGGCCTCGACCAACTTTGCCTTCGTGGACATCTCGACAATCCGGGTCAGTTCGGTTGTGCCAAGATATTGCCTTGACGATTTTCGCTCCACGGGAAAATGTCGTTCCCGTTTTTTCCACGTGGCGCCACCAGTTTGGGCACAGCCATGGATCTGAAGCCGGCGAAGGCGCTGTATCGAGAGCTGATTTCGGCTGCTGTAGACGCTGAGCTGGCGAGAGTCGCTAGATCCTGGAATGTCGACGAGATTGAGTCCTACGTCCTGCAACGCAAGTCAGGGTTGTCCCACGCTGCCGCGCTAGCTGAGCGGCGTGAACGCACCGGGCCAAGGCGGGGCAAGAAGACATTTCATGCAATCCGGGATGGAGGTGCTCTGAAGCCTGGCCATGCGGAGCGACTTCAGGCACTCCTTCCGAAGTCCAATTTGGCGCTCTGGTTCGCCCATCCGCTGGCCGATGTCTTGTGTCATCCGGCGCTGAGTGCTGAATCGTTGATGGACTACCTGCGACGGCTACCTTTTGGCGCGGTCAGAGCCTCTGTCTGGCGCGATGCTGCGATACAGACCAAGGGAATGCGCCTGCTATCACTAGCGCCGTGGGACGCGCAGCTCCGCGCTTCACTTGAGCGAATTGGCACGCCGACATCGCTGTTTGCACTCCTTGCCCGACTGAGACTGGAGCAGCTAGTTGGCAACTCAGACGGAGGCCTCGATGCAACAAAGATCATCTGGCGGGTACTACCCAGCGCGATTTCCAGGTGCACGCACCTGCTCGTCTCGAAGGACGCGTTGATTGCGGCGCTGGATCATTTTCTTGGCTGGCAACCCTTTGCGGACGCCCGGCTGTACGAGATGGTATGCATCGAACCCGCAATTGGTCGACGGGCCGCCTTGGAAGCGTGCGATCGCGTCTGGTTAGCTGACTCGCGCATCCCTGAAGAAGTGAAGCTTCTACGAAAGAGCCATGTGACTGCAGCCATACTTCCTGATAGCACTGACGGCTTGGGCTGGTGGGGGATTTTTTTCCGTCCCGACGCCTTTGAGGATCCATCAGCCAGTCACTACCCCGAGAACTAGCGCGATCGGGAGCGCTCGGCGAACTCTTCCTGAGCTACAGCCAGGACAAGCGCTGGATCGGATTCAAGCACCTGTGCAGGACTCAACCCGTCTAGCAGGACGTGGAATGAGATGAACCACTCAACCTCTCCCCACCCCGTGGAGGGGAGCCCAATGTCCATCCCATTGGGCGACCTCAGTAGCGTAAGCAGCGCCGCAACCTCAGGGATCGGGCTGCCTCGTTCGCCGAACTGCCACGGTGGGTACAGAAACCGCTGGCCGCTTGGCAGCCATGCCCCTAGGAGTTCGCCCGCCTTTCGGAGCGCAGTTACTTCGGCTGGCACCTTCCCTAGCCGCGCGCCCACGGAGGCCGCATCCAGCCAGTCCTCAGAAGCCCTCCGTCGTTGGGCTTCCTCATATTCATCATAAGGGGCAGGAACGGGGGCCATGCGATGCCCTTCTTTGGCCTTTTATCCCCTTCACTCTATTACGATTCTCGCGGACTTAGCCCGTCTTGCGGATGTGGACATTGGTAGCAGCGGGTGCGGTCATATCGGCCGTCAGCTCGGGTGTGGAAGCCGTCCCGGGGCCGCAATCGGCCAGAATTGGGCACGGTTGCCCTGATGAATGCCCGGCCAGCTGACCGATAGCAATCCTTCGGATTGCTCAGTATGCCGCTGCCCCGCGCCGGCGGGCAGACCGCCCTGCCAAGGGTGCTTTTTGCCCATATTTAGGGCATTGACGGGGCGGCGCGCCCAACATGATGCGTTTGGCCTTGAATCTATTTCCGCTGCCCCCAGTTTGGATTTAAGCCCAGTCGCAGGCTGTGCGACTGGCGCCATATAGGGTTGAACCGTCCTTTTGGGAGGGGAACGGCGTGGAACAAGATCCGGCACATTTCCAGGCGCTGGCCCTGTCCGGGGGCGGATTCCGCGGCTTGTATACAGCCCAGCTGCTGGCCGACCTCGAACAGCACTTGGGCGAGCCAGCCGCCACCCGATTCGATTTGATCGCCGGAACCTCAATCGGAGGCATCTTGGCTTTGGCGCTCGCCTGCGAAATCCCGGCCGCGCGCATCGTCTCCCTTTTCCAAGACCACGGTGCGGAGATCTTCCGCCGACGCAGCCTGTTCGCCTACTTCAAGTCCAAGTACGCCAGCACGCCGCTGCAGTCCTTGCTGGCTGATTCCAGCCTGTTCGGCGAGCGTCAGCTAGGGGAGTGCCGCCATCCGGTCCTGGTCCCAGCGATCAACTACACCACAGGCAAGCCAGTGGTATTCAAGACCGCACACCACCGCAACTTCCAGACCGACAAGCACTTCCGGCTGGTCGACGTCGCACTGGCAACGAGCGCCGCGCCCACCTACTTCCCGCGCCACGTATTCAACAACTGCCAGTACGTCGACGGCGGCCTGTTCGCTAATGCACCGGGTCTGCTGGCCTTGCACGAGGCCGAGTTCTTCTTCGGCCGTTCGCCCGATCGCGTGCACCTGCTCTCGGTTGGCACC
The DNA here is from genome assembly GCF_000747075.1 of Arenimonas malthae CC-JY-1. Classification (GTDB taxonomy): domain Bacteria; phylum Pseudomonadota; class Gammaproteobacteria; order Xanthomonadales; family Xanthomonadaceae; genus Arenimonas; species Arenimonas malthae. The sequence goes on along the minus strand of NZ_AVCH01000150.1, from coordinate 15,185 downwards.
ATGTCGACAAAAGCCACGGTCGATCCGCGCAAGAACCGTAACGGCGGCATGACGAGCTGGGGCGGCATCAATCCGGTCGATACGCCCGGGCAGCTGTTTGGATTGACGCTCTCGGCGCAGGAGTCGTTGGTACATTTCATGCTCACCCACCGCCTTGGTGAGCGCTACATCCAGCTCGATGACGATCTTACCGACGCGCGGGCACGGGCCGTGGCGCTGGACAAGGCCACGCCGGCGGCAACTGAGGTGCTGATCGGCACCGCGCACGAGCGGGCGAAGTGGGCGATCGGCAACGACCGCCTACGCGCGCTGCTCGACCGACGTTCGAACACTCCCACCTTCTTCTAGCGTCAGGACGCCGCCATGCTCAAGTGGAACAAGCTGCTGCTCAACGATGGCGACCTGGAGGCATTCGACGAACGTATCGAACCCTCGGCGCGCCAGCATGATTACCTCGATGCCTGCCGTATCAAGATCCGCGAACATCTGCGTGAAGGCATCCGTAAAGCGTCTGTCTCAGTGCTCGGTCTGGACCACGCGGTCGCTCCGCGCTTCCGAATGCAAGGCTCATGCGCGTACCGGACCTGCATCCAGCGGGCGCATACCCACCAAGAAATGGACCTGGACTACGGCGTGTACCTGCCGGTGAGCGCCTTCGAGGACCGTCGGCCGCGTGTCGCGGCTAAGGCGTATTTCGAGCTCGTGGAATCCTTGCTACGCCGCCTGTGCCAGACCGAAGGCTGGACGCTGGATGACAGCAAGGACACCTGCGTGCGACTGAAGGTGAGCACCTGGGCGCACATTGATGTGCCGCTGTACGCCGCGCCTGAGCATATCTTCACTACGATCGTCGAACGCGCGGCGGTAGCCAAGGCAGAGTACGCCGACTTCGACGCCGGATCTGATCTGACGGAAAGCTTCTGGGTTGAGATGGACGAGATCCATCTGGCACAGCGCGACGGCACTTGGAAGCCCTCTGACCCAGCCGCGGTGACGCGCTGGTGGCGCACGCTGGTGGAGGAGCACGGCCCTCAGCTTCGCCGCATCTGCCGCTACGTCAAGGCATGGCGCGATTTCTGGTGGCCGAACGGCGGGCCGTCCTCGGTGGCACTGATGATCGCCATCGCCCGCGATTTTTCCGCACGCCCGCGGCGCGATGACCTGGCACTGGAAGATGCGGCCGCCAATATGGCCGAGGCGTTGAGCGGCGAACTGCGCGAACGGGGCATCGATTTTGGCAGGGAGGACTTCCTGAAGGGCCTTTCGGCCGAGGAAAAGCGCATCGCAGTCGAGCGTGCCAACCAGCTAGCCAAGCGCCTGAGGCTTGTGCGCAGCTATGGACCGAACCTGCGGACCGATGCAGTCGCTGATGTCCGCCAGCAGTTGGGCGATCGCATCCCCAACAGGCCTGACTGGTTGGAGTCTGACGGCTCGGCCGATGTGCGCGCCGCGGCTGCCACGATCGTCGCCGCGCCGGTCGTCAAGGCCACCGAATCGGGCTGATCGCGCATGCCCGCCGACGTGCCGCTGGGTCCGGCGCTGCGCCAGCTGCGAGCGCGTGGCTTCTCGCGCGTGCAAATCAGCTCGAAGGTGCACAGCTTCGAAGGTAGCTTGCCCTGCGCAAAGGGCAAGGTGCCCGTGCTCTTGAATGTGCGCGACTGGGATTTTCTGACCTACCCCACCGTACAGTTGCTGGAGCGACCGGCCTTCCTGCCGAAGGTCTTGCCGCATGTGTCGGCGGACGGCGTGTTGTGCCTTTTTGCCGAAAGCTCGGTCGTGCTCGACCGCTTCCGGCCTGAACTTGCCGTAGCGCAGTGCTTGGACAAGGCAACTTGGCTGCTCGACCAGATGGTTGAGAGCCCCGCTTTCTACGAGGCCGAGTTCCATGGCGAATTCCTCGTGCACTGGACCAATGCCGACACCGCGAGCGGATACGGCGGCCTGGTGGGCGAGCATTCCAAACGCGCATCGGCCATGCAGTGGTACGACGTGGGCCCGGTCGGCGAGCACCGCTTGTTCGTCAGTGCTCAGCTTGATGAGGTTACACGGTTCTGCAAAGCCGCGGGCTGGCCGCAGCCGACCAAGATCCCCATTTCCGGCGCCATGTTCACTTCCGACCGCTATCCGGCCTGTCCGGCGTTCGGGCTGCCGAAGACCTTGTCGGAGGCTTTCGCCTGGCTCAAGGCATGGGACCGGCGCGTCTACGACGATGTGCAGGACCACCTGCTTGATCGCAAGTTGATCAAAGATGGTCGCCGGGAGTTGCTATTCGGTTCGCCGGCGGGCTGGTTTGGCATAGGCTTCTCGCTAGACCCCAAGGTTGTCGGGAGCTTCCAGCGCGGGCGCGCTTACCGGCACTACCTGCACGCGCACGCCAAGGACATCGCGGTGGAACGGCGCTCGTTCCAAGAAGCAGGTAGCACGCACGTGCACCAGCGCAACCTCATGCGCCTGGACACCAAGTCGCTGGCGGGCAAGAAGATCGCCCTGGTGGGTTGCGGCGCGATCGGCGGCTTTCTCGCCGCCGGACTCGCACGCCTGGGCGCGGGCACCGCGGGTGGCGTGCTGCGGTGCTACGACGGTGGCCAGCTGGAACCTGACAACCTCGGGCGGCACTGGTTGGGCTACGAGAGCCTGTTCCGCAACAAGGCCCAGGCTGTGGCCGAGCGCGCTAAAGCGCAGTTTCCCTTCTCCCGTATCGAAGGCGTGGCGCAGCACTTGGTGCCGAGTGTCCTGCCAAAGGCCGACCTGATCATCAACGCCACCGGTGAAGCTACGTTTGCCGAGGCACTCAATGCGCACCACGTCGACGGAACGCGCAATACACCGGCGTTGCACCTGTGGGTTGCCGGCAACGGCGAGGCCGCGCAGGGTCTGTGGGTCGATGCCAGCCGCGGCGGCTGCTATCGCTGCCTGAAGCTCGATGCTGGCGAGGATTTCGGCAAGCCGCGCTTCCCTCTGCTCAAGGTTCCGCCGGTGCGCGCCTTCGTCGGCTGCCACGCTTTCACGCCCTACAGCACGACCACGCCCACGGTCGCGGCCGCGCTGGCTTGCGATTTCGTCATGGACTGGCTAGATGGCGAGGTATCGCCGCGGTTTCGGACCCGCGTGCACGAGCACGCGCAGGTGTTCAAGGTGAAGAACCACGACATCGAGCGGCTCAAAGGATGCCCGGCGTGCGCGCGCTGATTGGCCACTTGCCGCGCTCGCTCGGGCGAGTGTTGTTCGAACCACGCATTACTGCGGTCGTGGACACGCATCGCCAGGTCACCGCGACCGCGCCCGAGGCCGGTGGCATCTTGCTGGGCTTTCGCCGGCCACCCCATCTTCACGTGGCCGATCTGACCGAGCCGTTGCCGACCGATGAGCGCACGCGCATGTGGTTTCATCGGAACCAAAACGGCCATGCTCAAGCCGCGCTGCGTCATTGGGAACGCACCAATCGCACTGGGGACTATCTCGGCGAGTGGCACACGCATCCGGAAGACTGGCCCAATCCTTCAGGCAAGGACTTGCGCGAATGGCGCATGTTGTTGCTCGAACAGCGTCGTCCCCTAGTGTTCTTGATTGTGGGCATAAAGGGCCGCTGGGTGGGCGTAGGGAGCGGATCGGCGATTGCGCCGATCGAGTGCGTCGAGGTCGACTGAGCGACGCATTCGTGACGCATGTCCAGCGCACCATAATCATCGGTCAGATCGCGAGCTTGTCGCGCTGGCTAGATGCGCTCGAGCGTGAAGTGACCGTGCCTCATCCTGCTCGTAAAGTAGTTGCCACGCAGACGAGGGCCGGGACCGGCATCGAACCTCAGAATGGCTGCGCCTTCGTAAGGCGAAGCTACTTTGGCAGTCGTTTTCCTCGGGATCACGCGATATAAGTAGTAGATCATCGGCCGCCCGGACTCAGGATCCTTTCGAGGCTTCGCGATTAGTGTCTCGGAATCAGAGTCGTGTGACTCTACTTCCATACTCAAATGCAAGAGGGTCTGCTTGATGCTTGCGGTCGCTTGGACCGTACCCTGGGCGGGGATTCCTTTGTCGTCAACCCCCGACCATTGGATAGCCATACGCCAATCCCCGTTTAGGTCTGGAAACAAGGCCGTACTCAAGATCGGATATCGAGCCCAAAGCTTTCGCCAGAGAAAATAGGCTGTCACCCACAGGGCAGCATCGAGCAAGAGCGCGAGAGAGAAAACAACGCGCAGGAGTAGCTCAGTCTCGATGCCGGGCCATAGCCACTCAATCAGCAGCCAAATAATCGCGCAGAAGCCCGCATACGCTACAGCGATGAACTTGATGATCTTGAGTGGCGAAATCAAAGAGATCATTTAGAGTGTCTCGAAATGAACTTCGCGACCATGCCTAAAGATGGCGATGCCTAGCGAGGTTGTTGCGATTCCGCACAGCTCTACCCCGGGAAGTGCAGAGCCAAACTGAGCGGCCAAGTACCTTCCCCCGAATCTTCGGTCCCAGTTGATCTGCGGGTTGGCGGGAACTGGAGGCGAAAAGTACTGAGCGACTGCCGAGATTCGCCAGTCCGTAGTCAGCAAGTGAAACCCGTCATGCAGGTCGCTCCCATTGGAAGCAACTGTCGCCAACGAGTGTTCTACGCTGTCACCGCTCGGCACAGCCGAATGGAGGCGCAAAGGATAGATGGGGAGCTTAGCATCTGGCCTATGGACGATTATCCCGATGCCGGAAAAATCAACGCCGGCAAGTGCGCAAACCCCTGCAAGAGTAGCTCTCAATCGCGCAATCACGGCGCTCCCCGACTCGGATCCAAGATCAATAAGTAGAATTGCATCTGCTGGGTTATGGCTTGGCGTCTGCTGCAGAAGTGACGAGGCGTAGATTGCGAGCTCCTGATCGGCTTTACGGCCGCCGGCTCGCCACCCGATGATACCTCGCGAGTGTATTCGGGCCGCGTTCGGCAAACAATTCAACGCAATCCCGGAGGCACTCTATTGCTCAGTTTCACCTGTTTCGCGGTCATTTCCGGCCGGAACAATTGGCTAAGCGCTGAACCGCGAACGACAGCTTTGGGTCAGAATCTGCCCCGATCTCAAGTCCCTCTACGGTCGGTAGCGGACGATGGGAAAAATCCAAATCAAGTCGCGCCAGGAATCCGCGTCGGCTTAAACGGTTCTCTAGGCTGGAGCCGTGTATTTCGCGATCTCGTCAGGGTCTTCGATCCAGTGACTGTTTCTGACCTTCGAAACCTCCCAGACTCTTGCGCTGCACAGGACTCCGGTTGGATCTAGAAGCGAACACGTAGCGGCTAGCTTTGTACGAAATGAACTTGCGATTGGTACTTTCCCATTGAGCGCTTTCACCGTTGCTCTAATCGATGGGCAATCAATAAGCTGGTTCAAGCTCCATAGTTCTGAACTGGTGGACTTGAGTTTGTCGACAATTGGCTTGTCACGACCTCTTGTGTCGGTCGTAGCTGTCCATGAGTCCGTAATGGATAGTAGTGCGACGAAAGCGAAAGATTCGCTCATGTTGTAGAGCGCGGCAGCACGCACAAAGTCTCTTACGAGATGTGTGCGCCGGTTGCTGCTATTTCTGACATCAGCTTGTCGCCACCATTTGAGTTCAGTCCCCCCAACCAGGGTCTCAGTCGCTCCTGACACTCGATAGATCATGAGATCAACCGCGGCGTCAGTCCATCCACTGGGCTCGATCTCGCGACTCAACAGCCACGCCCTTTTTTGCTTAGCTCCGATTGACGCAGCGGCAACTATCAATGCGTCGCGAAGCGTGATTTCGCCAACACCTTTGATTGAATCTGTCGACATGCCGTGAGCGGCATGAGAACACAGCATCCAGGCAATCGATTCGGCAAGAGCCGAAATTTGTGAAGGTTGCACTCGGAGTCTCCGTCATCAGCCTGACGACTAGATTTGGGGGCCGCCGGCCGGTGGCCCTCCGAATCAGTCTATCTCAGCGCCCGAGACGCGCCACGGGACGGCCGCAAACCTTTCCTTATGGGTCGAACGCGCGAGTGGGAGGCTTCCGGGGCCTTGCCGTCGGCAGAAGCAGCAACCTGGTCAGCATTGGCAGGCTCCGACGATCAACTCCTCCCGCACCCGCTGCGTCAGTCCCTTGGAGGACATCGTTGGGCATTGAAAGCATGGACACCCCAGCGTGCGGCCACGCTCTCTCGGGCACCAGCATGTGCGGTTGGGACTTGTTGGCCCCGCCACGCCGAGGAAGAGGACCGTACGGACTATGCGCGTCCAGAGCCTACCTGCGCCCCCGATAAGTCTATGTTTTTGTTCTCGATTGCATCGGGATAGAGGCTGCGAAGCGCATACTTTGTGCAAAAGTTGCCCCTGTGGGCACAGGCTATGTCAGCCCGGAGGCACAAGCTCTCGGATCATGGCCACTCCCGCCGCCTCAGCCCCCGCCGGCCGGCTCGTGGATGACGAAGCGCTTGGTGGTGGTCTCCAGCACTTCCCAGGTACCGCGGAAACCGGCCGGGATGACGAAGGCGTCGCCGGCGCGCACGGTCAGCGCGGTGCCGTCTTCGGCGGTGAGCACGCTGGTGCCTGAAAGCACCAGGCAGTACTCCTGCTCGGTGTAGGCGATGCGCCACTTGCCCGGCGTGCAGCGCCAGCGGCCGACGTAGAAGCCGCTGCCTTCGTCTGCGTATTCGAGCCAGGTGCTTTGCACCGGTTCGCCCGAAAGCACGCGGTCGGCGGCGACGGGCGATTCTTCGTGGGCCACCGCGACCGGCAGCGAAATGACATGCGGGCTGGACATGGCCGGCAGTATCGGCCAAATCCGCGCCCGTCGCCGGCCGCTTACTGCGCCGGCAGGCGGCCCGCGTAAAGCGCCAGCAGGCTAAGCGTGTCGATCAGGCCATGGGCGATGACCAGGGGCCAGAGCGATTTCGTGCGCAGGTAGAGCAGGCCGAACACCAGGCCCAGGCAGCCGGTGACCAGGATGCCGGTGGCGCCCTGGTAGGCGTGGGCGAGGCCGAACACCAGGCCCTGGGCCGCCGCGGCCAGCAGACCGGCACCGCGGCGCGGACCCAGCAGCGCCTGCAGCCGGCCCTGCAGGAAACCGCGGAACAACAGCTCTTCGCCCAGCGCGGCGGTAGTCCAGGCGATGGCCAGCAAACCCAGCAGCGCCGGCAGGCTGCCCTGCACCGAACCGAGCCTTCCGGACTGCATCGGCGGCCAGCCCAGGACCTGCGTGGCCACCACCGTGGCGACGATGGCCGCCGCGTAACCCAGCACCGCGATACCCAGCGAAGCCGCCAGCAGGCGCAAGGGTCGCGAAGGCCGCGCCAGCCCCAGCGCCGGCCAGGATTCACCGCCGCGGCGCAGCAGCGCCACCGCCGCAACGCCGGCCAGTACCACGGCCACCGGCCCGGCCATCGCCAGGCCCAGCGCAGGCAGGCCGAGATAGGCCGCCAGGAAGACGAAGGCAACGACCAGCAGCTGGAGAACCATGGCGGACTCGCGGGTTGGGGGCACGCAAGCAGCCTGCGGGAAGCAAAAGCGAACCGCCCTATACTTTTCGCGCCCCCGCCACCGGAACCGCGCTTGGCGCCACGTGCCCGCCCTTCGCCGGATCGCCCCACGCGCCAACCGCGCAGCGCCGCCACGCGCGACCGCATCCTGGCCGCCACCGAGGCCCTGCTGGCCGCAGGCGACAGCGAGGCGCTGACCATCGAGCAGGTAGCCGAACGCGCGCATGTGTCGGTGGGCGCCATCTACAAGCGCTTCCGCGGCAAGGATTCGCTGCTGCCGCTGGTGCTCGAACGCGTGCATGCGCAGCAGTTCCAGCACCTGCGCGACATGCTGGCGCAGCCGCGCTGGGCCAGGGCCGGCCTGGGCGAGCGCATCGACGGCCTGCTCGCTGGCTTCGCCGACAGCCAGGTGGCGCGACAGCGGCTGATCCGGGCGCTGGTGGTGGGTTACTGGCAGTCGCCCGACCAGCATGGCCAGGCCGAACGCAGCGCCGAACTGATGGCCACCATGCACGCCTGGCTGTTGGAGCGCGCCGGCGAGATCCGGCACCCGGAGCCGCGGCTGGCGATTTCGCTGGGGCTGTTCACCACGCTGCAGACGCTGCAGTCGGCGATCGTGCTCGAACGCATCCCGCCGGAACTCGGGCTCCCGCGTTTCGTCGCCGAACAGGCGCGGATGTTCCGCGCCTACCTGGGGCTGGACCCCGGCGGCTGAACAGGCGCGGCCCGCCGCGTGCCGGCCACGTTTCACCGCATCCGCGCTGACTGCCCGCGGGCCGGTCGCTAGGCTTCGTGTCCCCGCCGCACCCCCGCGGCCCGACGGAGCCCCCGATGATCAAGCTGTTCTGGACCAGCCTGCTGTTACTGGCCGCCTGGGCCTGCCCCGGCGACGCTGAATGCCGTGAACTCGCCGAAGCCGAGCGCGCCACCCTGCTGGCCATGGCCGCCGAGAGCGACGCGCACTGGGACGCCGCCGACGCCGGCAAGCTGGCGGCGATGTTCGCGCCGGACGCGGATTTCCGCCTGGCCGACCGCGTGGCCTTCGATTCGCGCGAGGGCATCCTCGGTTATTTCACCCGCTCCTTCGCCGGGCGCCCGGCCGGCATGCACCACGTCACCGAAATCGTGGCGCTGCGCGAAATCGCGCCGGGCGTGGTGATGGCCGACGGCCATGTGCGGCTGGAGCGCGAAACGGCCGACGGTGGCCGCGAACTGCTGCGCCGCTTCGTCAACCACACGCTCGTGGTGCGCGAAGGCGAGGGCTGGCGCTTCAAGGCGCTGCGCGCGCACCCGCTGCCCGCGGCGCCGGCGCCGGCCGGCTGATTCGATTCAGCGGCGCAGGTAATCCAGCCAGGCGTCGTCGCCGCTGGCGCCCGGCGCGAGGAACTCGCGCCAGGCCGGGTCGTCGCCGGCGGCGCTCGCCAGCGGCCGCCCGAAGGCCCAGCTGAACTCGGCGCCCGCCGGCACGGCCGCGGTACGCACCGGGGCGTCCTGGGGCGGGACGTCGGCGTCGTCGATGGCGGGCACGTGGCGCAGGTCGTCGATGGGCATGGCGGGCAGGAACGTCCGGGACTCGGTTCCGGTTGCCACGCAATCTCCGTGCCAGCGTGGAAAGCCACTGCTGGCGCGGCTCCCGATGGCAGGCCCCCGACCCGTTCGTGCGAAATGCAATGCGCCGCATTGCAACTTGCAATGCTTCAGGCCCGCGGCCACTCCAGCACGAAGCAGGCGCCGCCGCCGGCGCGCGGCTCGTAGCGCAACTCGCCGCCCTGGGCGCGGGCATGCTGTCGCGCCAGCGCCAGGCCCAGGCCGGTGGACGCCGGCGCCGCCCCGCCCGGTGCCGGCGACAGCGGCACGTAACGCTGGAACAGCGCGCCCCGTTCGGCCTCCGGCACGCCGGGGCCGCGGTCGAGTACGCGCAGGCGGCCGCGGTCGGGCAGGGTTTCCGCCTCGAACTCCACCAGGCCGCCTTCGGGCGCGAACTTCACCGCGTTCGACACCAGGTTGCGCAACACGTGCGCCAGCGCCAGCGGCTGGCCACGCAAGGCCAGGCCGTCGTCGCCCTGGCGCGAAAAGCGGATCCCGCGCGTCGCCGCCGGCGTGGCGAATTCCTCCAGCACGCGGCGCAGTTCGGCGCCCAGGTCCAGCGCCACCACCGCTTCGCCGCGCGCTTCGCCCGCCGCCTGCTCCAGCACGGCCTGCAGGAACAGCAGGCCGGACGCCGCCGAACCCCGCACCGACGCCGCCAGCCGCGCGCGCGCCTCGGGCGCGGCGGCGTCGCGCACCAGGTCCGAAGCGAAGATCAGGTTGCCGAAGTGGCCGCGCAGGTCGTGCGCCACCAGCTCCAGGCTGGCCTGGCGTTCGCTGGCGATGCGCCGGGCCTGCTGGGCCTCGAACGCGGCGCGCTCGGCCTCGCGCTCGCGGCGGCGCAGGCGGCCGATGGCCAGCAGCGCCGTGATGCCGGCGACCAGCGCCAGCCCGTTCGCCGCCAGCACGGTCTGGCGGTTGTGGCGCACGGTGAGCTCGCGCTGGGCGCGCTGGCGCGCGAGGCGGTCGCGTTCATGCTGCACCATGCCGTCGAGGATGGCGCGCATGGCTTCGGCGTTGCCGCTGGCGGGGCTGCCGTCGAACTCGCGGTCGAGCCGGGCCGCGGCCCCGGCGTCGCCCCCGAGCGCGCGGCGCTTGAGCGCGATCAGCTGCTCGGCGCGCTCGATGCGCTCTTCGTGCAGGCGCGACAGTTCCTGCAGCGCCGCCGCCTGCACCGGGTCGCCGCTGGTTTCCCCGGCCAGCTGGGCGCGCGCGGTTTCCATGCGCCGCAGGGTCTCGCGGAAGGCCTGCAGGTTCTCCTCGCGGCCCACCAGCAGGTAGCGCAGCACCTCGCTGTCGCGGTCGCCGAGCAAGCCCCAGAGCCGGTTGATCTGTTCGATCACGCGCTGGGTCTGGCTGACGCTGGCAATGGACACGGCGAGCCGGTCGGCCGTGCGCAGCGACAGCACCGAGGACACCAGCAGCGCCGCCACCGCCAGCACCAGCAGGCCGGAAAACAGCGCGCGGCGGCCCGGGCGCGGCAGGCTCACAGGCCCAGGGCCTTGCGCTTTCGGTAGAGGGTGGAGGCGTCGATGCCGAGCGTGCGCGCGGCTTCTTCCAGCGTCGGCGCCTGCGCCAGCACGGCGGCGATGTGCCCGCGTTCGAGTTCGTCGAGCGTGAGCGCTGCGCCGGGCCCGGCGCCCGGCGGGGTCGCGGCGGCGCCGCCCGCCAGTTGCAGCCAGTCCGGGCCGACCTGTGCGTCCGGGCACAGGATGACGGCGCGCTCGACCACGTTCTGCAGTTCGCGCACGTTCCCGGGCCAGGCATAGGCCCGCAGCGCGGTGGCGGCGGCCGGTGCGAAGCGGCGCGCGGGCCGCCCGTGACGGCGCGCGAACCGCGCCAGGAAACCTTCGGCCAGCGCGTCGATGTCCTCGGGCCGCTCGCGCAGCGGCGGCAGCGCCAGCGCCACCACGTTGAGGCGGTAATACAGGTCGGCGCGGAAACGGCCTTCGGCGACCTGCGCGGCGAGGTCGTGGTTGGTGGCGGCCACCAGGCGCACGTCGGCGCGGCGGGTCACCGGGTCGCCGACGCGCTCGTAGGCCTTGTCCTCGATGAAGCGCAGCAGCTTGGGCTGCAGCGCCAGCGGGAAATCGCCGATTTCGTCGAGCAGCAGGGTGCCGCCCTCGGCGTGGCCGACGCGGCCCGGCGTGCTCTGCGCCGCGCCGGTGAAGGCGCCGCGGGCGTGGCCGAACAGTTCGCTCTCGAGCAGTTCGGGCGACAGCGAGGGGCAGTGCACGGTGGCCATGGGCGCGGCCGCGCGCGGGCTCCAGCGGTGGATGGCGCGCGCCAGCACGCCCTTGCCGGTGCCGCTTTCGCCCAGCAGCAGCACGTTGGCGTCGGTGGCCGCCACCTGGCGCGCCATCGCGATTACCGCCTGCATGGCCGGGTTGGCGCTGGCCAGTTCGGCCGGGTCGGACTCCTGCTGGCTTTCGAGCGCGGCGATGCGGTCGATCAGCCGGCCGGTGTCGAGCTGGCGCGCCACGGCCACGCGCAGCTGCGCGGGCGAACAGGGTTTGACCAGGTAATCGGACGCGCCGCGCGCCATCGCCTCGATCGCGTCCTCGACGCGGCCGTGCGCGGTCAGCATCACCACCCGCAGCCGCGGCGCCAGTTCAAGCAGTTTCGGCAGCGCGTCCACGCCCGAATCCATGCCCAGGTTGCGGTCGAGCAGGCAGACCTGCAGCGGCAGCGTGGCGGCCAGGCGCAGGCCTTCGTCGAGGGTTTCGGCGGTGTGCACGCGGTGCCCCTCGGATTCGAGGAACAGGCGCAGCGAATCGAGCAGGGCCGGATCGTCGTCGATCAGCAGCAGGCGGCCGGTGGGCGCGGGGGTCGGATTGGGCGGCATGCCGCGATGCTATAAGAAAAAGCGGCCCGGGTTTCCCCGGGCCGCCGGCATCCGACGAGACTCGTGGGGGAGGCTCAGACGCCGTAGTACATCTGGTATTCCAGCGGGTGCGTGGCCGCGCGGAACTTGGTCACTTCCTGCATCTTCAGCGCGATGTAGCTGTCGATGAAGTCGTCGGTCATCACGCCGCCGGCCTTGAGGAACTCGCGGTCCTTGTCCAGCGCCTCGAGGGCCTGGTCGAGCGAATGGCAGACGGTCGGGATGTTCTTCTCTTCCTCGGGCGGCAGGTCGTACAGGTCCTTGTCGCTCGGCGCGCCCGGGTCGATCTTGTTACGGATGCCGTCCAGGCCGGCCATCATCAGCGCGGTGAAGGTGAGGTAGCCCGACTGGATCGGGTCCGGGAAGCGCATTTCGATGCGGCGCGCCTTCGGGTTGGCCACGTACGGGATGCGGCAGGACGCCGAGCGGTTCGAGGCCGAGTAGGCCAGCATCACCGGCGCCTCGAAGCCCGGCACCAGGCGCTTGTAGCTGTTGGTGCCCGAGTTGGTGAAGGCGTTGATGGCGCGGGCGTGCTTGAAGATACCGCCGATGTACCACAGCGCGATCTGCGACAGGCCGCCGTAGCCGTCGCCGGTGAACAGGTTCACGCCGCCCTTGGCCAGCGACTGGTGCACGTGCATGCCGCTGCCGTTGTCGCCGACCAGCGGCTTGGGCATGAAGGTGGCGGTCTTGCCGTTGCGGTGCGCGACGTTCTTGACGATGTACTTGAGCATGAACAGCTCGTCGGCCTTCTTCACCAGCGAGTTGAACTTGGTGCCGATCTCGCACTGGCCGGCATTGGCCACTTCATGGTGGTGCACTTCCACTTCCTGGCCCGCGGCCATGAGCAGCTTGCACATCTCGGCGCGGATGTCGTGCAGCGAATCGGTCGGCGCCACCGGGAAGTAGCCGCCCTTCAGGCCCGGGCGGTAGCCGGAGTTGCCGCCTTCGTACTTCTTCTTGCTGTTCCAGTGCGCTTCCTCGGAATCCACCTCGAAGAAGGTGTGGCCCATCTCGTTGGCCCAGCGCACGGAGTCGAAGATGAAGAACTCGGGCTCGGGGCCGAAGAAGGCCTGCTCGGCGATGCCGCTGGCCTTGAGGAAGGCCTCGGCGCGCTTGGCGATGCCGCGCGGGCAACGCGAGTAGCCCTGCATGGTGGCCGGGTCGAGCACGTCGCAGGTCAGGATCAGGGTCGGGTCGGCGGTGAACGGGTCCATCACCGCGGTGTCCGGGTCCGGCAGCAGCACCATGTCGGACTCGTTGATGCCCTTCCAGCCGGCGATCGAGCTGCCGTCGAACATCTTGCCGTCCTCGAACAGCGCCGGCTCGACGATGGAGACCGGGAAGCTCACGTGGTGCTGCACGCCGCGCACGTCGGCGAAGCGCAGGTCCACGAACTCGACCGCGTTGTCCTTGATGAGTTTTTCGATGTGGCTGTAGGGCATGGGAAACATTCCTGGAAGGAGGGACGTGGCCATTGGATTGCAAGGGGCGTGCCAACGGAGCCGGCGGCGCAAGCTGTTGTTTTTACGTCGTTTTGCGCGAGCCATGGGCGGGACAAGCCCCAAAATGGTGCGGCTTTCGCACCAGCTTGCACCAAACCGATACAAACGGACCCTACCCCTGTAGGAGCGGCTTCAGCCGCGACCGCTTTTCGCGAAGAGCGGTCGCGGCTGAAGCCGCTCCTACAACCGCTCCTACAGGGCCTGCGGCGGGCGCGGGTATGCTTGCGGGCTCCACCGCCCACCCGGACCACCGTGACCGACCTGCTGACCGCCCTGCTGCTTGGCATCCTCGAGGGCCTGACCGAATTCCTGCCCATCTCCAGCACCGGGCACCTGCTGATCGCCCAGCACTGGCTGGGCGCGCGCTCCGACCTGTTCAACATCAGCATCCAGGCAGGCGCCATCCTGGCCATCACCCTGGTCTACCGCCAGCGGCTGTGGCAGCTGGCCACGGGCCTTGGCGTGAAGGCGCAGCGCGATTACCTGCTCAAGATCGCCCTGGCCTTCGCCGTCACCGCCGTGATCGGCCTGCCGGTGCGCCTGCTGGGCTGGGAGTTGCCCGAGACCGTGACGCCGGTGGCCTGGGCGCTGGTGATCGGCGGCGTCTGGATGCTGGTGGCCGAGCGCCTGGGCGAACGCGGCCCGCCCAGCGACGCGGTGACCTGGAAGATCGCGGTCGCCGTGGGCCTGGCCCAGGTGCTGGCCGGCGTGTTCCCGGGCACGTCGCGCTCGGCCGCGGCCATCTTCATCGCCCTGCTGCTGGGGTTGAACCGCAAGCCGGCGGCGGCCGAGTTCGTGTTCCTGGTGGGCATCCCCACCATGTTCGCCGCCAGCGGTTACGCGCTGCTGGAGACGGTGCTCGAGGGCACCGCCGGCGACGAGGACTGGCTGGGCCTGGCGGTGGCCTTCGCGGCCGCCACGGCCACCGGTTTCGCCACCGTGCGCTGGCTGCTGGGCTATATCGCCACGCACCGCTTCACGCCCTTCGCCTGGTACCGCATCGGCCTGGGCGCGGCGTTGCTGCTGGGGTTGCCGGCGGGCGGCTGAGGCCCGCCGGCGCGGTGCCTCAGTCGGCCGGGTAACCCAGGCGGGCGGCCACCGGGGCCAGGCGGGCGAATTCTTCCGCGAAGGCTTCGCGGTAATTGCGCCAGTGGCCGGTGGGGAAACGCGTGCCGCGGCCCATCACGCCCGGCAGCGGCTCGCCGAGGCCGAGCGCCTGTTCGATGCGCTGCGCGGCTTCGCCGGCGTCGGTGTCCAGGCGCACCAGTTCGATGCGGCCCGAGGCCTCGGCTTCATCGGCCAGGGCCTCGAGCACCGACGCCAGCCACTCGGCCGAATGGCCGACTTCGTGCAGGAACAGGTAGTTCTGCAGGCTGCCGTGCAGCATCCAGTTGAGCAGGGCATCGCGCGGGTCGGTCAGCAGCGCCAGCACGCGGGCGCCACCGAGCGCGGCGAAGGTGTAGCCGTCCACGTGCGGCAGCCAGTCCACCGAACCGGCCGGCTCCAGGCCCGCCGCGCGCAGGGACTCTTCCCAGCGCCGGGCGCTGCCCGCCTCCGGGTGGCCGGGCGCGAAACGCAGCGCGCCGAAGCCGTCGCCGGCGGCGACGTTGCCGATGCGGTCCAGGCGCAGGCGCTGGCCCAGCTGGGCCTTGGCCTGGCGCAGCACGTACTCGGCGCGCACGCCCGGCGGCGACCACAGCAGGGTGCCGTCGATGCGGCCGGCCGGGGCTTCG
>NZ_AVCH01000149.1 GCF_000747075.1 Arenimonas malthae CC-JY-1 | reverse complement strand
GGGCTGGCCGCGCCAGAGCCGGCGGCCGGCCAGCAGGGTGTCGAGGGAAAGCACGGCGCCCATGTCAGCCCCGGCGCACCAGGCCGCAGTACACGCCCTCGATGGCGAACACCGCGCCGGGCGGCACTTCGATGGGCGCGTGGTCGGGGTTGCGCGGCAGCAGGGTGATGCGGTCCTTGCGCCGGCGCAGGCGCTTGACCGTGAGTTCGCCGTCCAGGCGCGCCACCACGATCTGGTTGTCGCCGGCCTCGGGCGTGCGGTGCACGGCGATCAGGTCGCCGCTGAAGATGCCGTCGTCGCGCATGGAGTCGCCCTTCACCCGCAGCAGGTAGTCGGGGCGCGGGAAGAACAGCGCGCGGTCGAGCAGCAGGTGGCCTTCGAACTCGGCGTCGCCGATGGGTTCGCCCGCCGCCACCTTGCCCAGCACCGGCAGCGACAGCGAATGCGCCGGCGCGGGCAGGGTGGCCAGGCGGATGCCGCGCGACTTGCCGGGCAGCAGGGTGAGCGCGCCCTTGGCCTCCAGCGCCTGCAGGTGGGCCTGGGCCGAACGCGCCTGCCGGAAGCCGAATTCCCGGGCGATTTCGGCCAGGGTGGGCGGCAGGCCGTCGCGGGCGACCTGGGCGGTGATGAAGTCGAGGATGGCCTGCTGGCGGTCGGTGAGGGCATCCATGGCACAAATATATGTGGTATCCATTGTCCCGGCCAGTCCCCCGTCGCCGGGCGTGGGGCACAGCCTGCCGGGCCCCTGGCTCACGGGTTGAGACGCCATCCGGCTACAGTTCCCGTCCCCTCCGAGAGTGCTTCCCATGGCCAAGGCCAAGACCGCCTACGTCTGCAGCGAATGCGGCGCCTCCTCCAGCAAGTGGCAGGGCCAGTGCGGCGAATGCGGGGCCTGGAACACGATGAGCGAGTTCGTCATCGAACCCGCCAGCACCGGCAAGGGCGCCGCCCCGGCGGCCCGCCACGGCGGCTGGGCCGGGCGGCCGGAAGCCGCCGGCGTCACCGCGCTCCGGGACGTCAGCCAGGAAGCCGAGGTGCGGGTTTCCACCACCATCGGCGAACTCGACCGCGTGCTCGGCGGCGGCCTGGTGGAAGGCTCGGTGGTGCTGGTCGGCGGCGACCCGGGCATCGGCAAGTCCACCCTGCTGCTGCAGGCGCTGGCGCTGATGTCGGCGCGGGTGCCGGCGCTGTACGTCACCGGCGAGGAAAGCCTGGCCCAGGTGGCCGGCCGCGCCCAGCGCCTGGGCCTGCCGCTCGACAACCTGCACGCCCTGGCCGAAACCTGCGTCGAGAAGATCCTGGCCCAGGCGTCGTCGGCGAAACCGTCGCCGCGCCTGCTGGTGGCCGATTCCATCCAGACGCTCTGGAGCGAACTGCTCACCGCCGCGCCCGGCTCGGTCAGCCAGGTGCGCGAAAGCGCCGCCAGGCTGGTGCGCTTCGCCAAGGAAACCGGCACCTCGGTGTTCCTGGTCGGCCACGTCACCAAGGAAGGCGGCATCGCCGGCCCGCGCGTGCTCGAGCACATGGTCGACGCGGTGCTGTATTTCGAGGGCGAGGCCGGCAGCCGCTTCCGCGTGCTGCGCGCCTTCAAGAACCGCTTCGGCGCGGTGAACGAGCTGGGCGTGTTCGCCATGGGCGACAAGGGCCTGCGCGAAGTGCCGAACCCGTCGGCCATCTTCCTGTCGGGCTCGAGCACGGCGCAGCCGGGCAGCGCGGTGATGGTCACGCGCGAAGGCACGCGGCCGCTGCTGGTGGAAGTGCAGGCGTTGGTCGACCAATCCCCGCTGGCCAACCCGCGCCGCGTCGCCCTGGGCCTGGAACAGAACCGCCTGGCCATGCTGCTGGCGGTGCTGCACCGGCACGGTGGCGTCGGCGTGTTCGACCAGGACGTGTTCGTGAACGTGGTCGGCGGCATCCGCGTGCAGGAAACTGCGGCCGATTTGCCGGTGCTGCTGGCGGTGCTCAGTTCGCTGCGCGACCGCCCGCTGGCCGAAAAAACCATCGCCTTCGGCGAAGTGGGCCTGAGCGGCGAGATCCGCCCCGTGCCCAACGGCGAGGAGCGCCTGAAGGAAGCCGCCACGCACGGTTTCAGGCGCGCCATCGTGCCGCGCGCCAACGCGCCGAAGAAGGGCGCCTACAAGGACCTGGAAGTCATCGCCGTCGAGCGCCTCTCCGAGGCCCTCGAAGCCGCCGCCGAATGATCAGGCGCGGTGCAGCACCAGTTCGTACACGAACTTGCTGCCGAAGAAGGCCAGCAACAGCAGGGCCATCGCGGTCAGGGTGAGCTTGGCCGCCCGCGGGCCGCGCCAGCCCCAGCGCCAGCGGCCGAACAGCAGCAGCGCCAGCACCACCCAGGACAGGATCGACAGCACGGTCTTGTGCGCCAGCCCTTGGGCGAACAGGTTGTCCACGAACAGCACGCCGGTCAGCAGGGTCAGGCTCAGCAGCACGAAGCCGGCGCCCAGGCTGCGGAACAGCAGCGTTTCCATTTGCGTCAGCGGCGGCAGCAGGCGCAGCGCGCCGCCGAGGTGGCGCTGGCGCAGGGCGCGGTCCTGGAACCACAGCATCAGCGCCAGCAGGGTGGCCACCGCCAGCGTGGCGTAGGCCAGCAGGGCCAGCAGCGCGTGCAGCTGCAGCGGCCAGCCAAGTCCTTCGCGTGCCGGGCTGCCGCCGAGGAAGGCGTAGGCCAGCAGCACCAGCGAGGCCAGCGGGAACACGATGATGCCCAGCGCCTCGATGCGCTGGGCCGGGCCCAGGGCCGTGGTCAACGCGGCCATGCCCAGGCCCACCAGCGACAGCGCCGCGAAGAAGTGCAGGTCCGGGCCGCCGAGCAGGCGCCAGGCCAGCAGGTGCACGCCGGCATGCATCAGCAGCGCCGGTACCGCCAGGCCCAGCCAGCGGCGCGGCGGCGGGTTCGGGCCCTGCGCGTGGCCGGCCAGCTGGTGGCTGGCGAGGGCGTACAGGGTGACGGCGAGCAGGCTGAGGACGAGGGCGGGCATCCGGGCAGTTTCGCACAGCCTCCCGGGGCCGAGAACCGCCGCCGGCGAAGGTGGCCGGGCCGCCCGCGTTATACTTCGCGACCCACCAGGCAAGACCCCGATCCCATGTTCGAGTCGCTGACCCAGCGCCTTTCCGGCACCCTCCAGCGCCTGCGCGGCCGCGGCCGCCTGACCGAGGAAAACATCCGCGAGGCCACCCGCGAGGTGCGCATCGCCCTGCTCGAGGCCGACGTGGCGCTGCCGGTGGTCTCGGCCCTGGTCGAGCGCATCAAGGCGCGCGCGGTCGGCCAGGAAGTGCTGACCAGCCTCACCCCGGGCCAGGCCCTGATCAAGGTGGTGCGCGACGAAATGGCCGCGGTCATGGGCTCGGCCGCCAGCGAGCTCAACCTCAACGTGCCGGCGCCGGCCGTGATCCTGATGGCCGGCCTGCAGGGCGCGGGCAAGACCACCACCGTGGGCAAGCTCGCCAAGCACCTGAAGGAAAAGAAAAAGAAGAAGGTGATGGTGGTGTCGGCCGACGTCTACCGCCCGGCCGCGATCGAGCAGCTGCGCACGCTGGCCCAGCAGGTGGACGTGCTTTTCTTCCCGTCCAGCGCCGACCAGAAGCCCGAGGCCATCGTCCGCGCCGCCATCGACGACGCCCGCAAGTCCTTCGTGGACGTGCTGCTGGTGGACACCGCCGGCCGCCTGGCCATCGACGACGCGATGATGGCCGAGATCAAGGCCCTGCACGCCGCCGTGAACCCGGTCGAGACCCTGTTCGTGGTCGACGCCATGACCGGCCAGGACGCCGCCAACACCGCCAAGGCCTTCGCCGAGGCGCTGCCGCTGACCGGCGTGGTGCTCACCAAGACCGACGGCGACGCCCGCGGCGGCGCCGCGCTGAGCGTGCGCTACATCACCGGCAAGCCGATCAAGTTCGTGGGCGTGGGCGAAAAGCCCGACGGCCTGGACGTGTTCCACCCCGAACGCGCCGCCAGCCGCATCCTGGACATGGGCGACGTGCTCAGCCTGGTCGAGCAGGTCGAGCAGCAGGTGGACAAGGACAAGGCCGCCAAGCTGGCCGAGAAGGTCGCCAAGGGCAAGAAGTTCGACCTCAACGACATGCGCGACCAGCTCGAGCAGATGCAGAACATGGGCGGCCTGCACGGCCTCATGGACAAGCTGCCGGGCATGGGCCAGGTGCCCGAGCACGTGAAGAACCAGGTCACCGGCAAGGAAGTGCCGCGCATGGTGGCCATCATCAACTCCATGACGAAGAAGGAGCGCCGCAACCCGGGCCTCCTGAACGGCTCGCGCCGGGCCCGCGTGGCCCGCGGCTCGGGCACCACCCCGGCCGACGTGAACAAGGTGCTCAAGCAGTACCAGCAGATGGAAAAGATGATGTCCAAGCTGTCCCAGGGCGGCATGAAGGGCCTGCTGCGGGGCATGAAGGGCATGATGGGCGGCGGTTTCCCCGGCCGCTTCCCGGGCCGCTGAGGCCGGGCCCGGGGCCGGCCCGGGTCGCGCCGGGGTTTCCTTCGGGGCGACAAAGGGTTAGAATTCGCGATTCCCCGGCCGGCTTTGCTGTCCGGATCACCGTCCAAGAACTGCAGAGCAAACCGACATGGTCAAGATCCGTCTGACCCGCGGCGGCGCCAAGAAGCGCCCCTTCTACCACATCGTCGTGACCGACCAGCGCAACAAGCGCGACGGCCGTTCCATCGAGCGCGTGGGTTATTACAACCCGGTTGCCCAGGGCAACGAAAAGCGCGTCGAGCTCGACACCGAGCGCGTCAAGCACTGGGTTTCCCACGGCGCCCAGCTGACCGAGAAGGTCAGCGCGCTGGTGAAGGAAGTCTCGGCCAAGGCCGCGGCCTGAGGTCCCGGCCTCGCCCCGCGCGAGGCCAGCTGGCATGAATACCGGGCGCCGCATCCTGCTGGGCAGGGTCGCCGGCGCCTTCGGCGTCCGGGGCGAGCTCAAGCTCCTTTCCTGGACCGAGCCCCGCGACGCCCTGTTCCGCTACCAACCCTGGATCCTCCGCTCCGGCGACGCCGAGCGCGAGGTCACGGGCGTGCGTGGTCGCGACACCGGCAAGGCGGTCATCGCCACCTTCCCAGGCGTCGACACCCGTGAACTGGCCGAAGCCATGAACGGCACCGAGATCTGGGTGCCGCGCGACCGCCTGCCGCCCCCGGCGCCGGGCGAGTACTACTGGGTGGACCTGGAAGGCCTGAAGGTGGAAACGACCGAGGGCGTCGCCTTGGGCACCGTGTCGCACCTGTTCGAAACCGGCGCCAACGACGTCATGGTCGTTTCCGGCGAGCGCGAGCGGCTGGTTCCCTTCATCGTGGGCCAGTACATCACCTCGGTCGATTTCGACGCCGGCAAGGTCGTGGTCGACTGGGACCCGGATTTCTGAGCCTGGTCCGCGCCGCCATGCGCATCGACGTCGTCACCCTGTTCCCCGACTTCATCCGCGACAGCGCCGCGCTGGGCGTGGTCGGCCGCGCGCAGGAACGCGGGCTGCTGGCCGTGCACGGCTGGAACCCGCGCGACTACGCCACCGACAACTACCGCCGGGTGGACCAGCGCCCCTTCGGCGGCGGCCCCGGCATGCTGATGCTGGCCGAACCCCTGGGGGCCTGCCTGGCTGCGGCGAAGGCCGCCGACCCGGCCCCGGCCCGCGTCATCTACCTCAGCCCGCAGGGCCCGCGCCTGACCCAGGCCAAGGTGCGCGAACTGGCCGCGCTGCCTCGCCTGGTGCTGCTGTGCGGCCGCTACGAGGGCCTGGACGAGCGCTTCATCGAGCGCGAGGTGGACGAGGAACTTTCCATCGGCGACTACGTGCTCTCGGGTGGTGAGCTGGCCGCGGCCGTGCTGGTGGACGCGGTGGGGCGGCTGCAGGAGGGTGCGCTCAACCACGCCGATTCCGCCGCCCAGGACAGCTTCGAGGACGGCCTGCTCGATTGCCCGCACTACACCCGTTCCGAGGCCGCCGGCACGGAAGGGGTGCCCCCGGTGCTGCTGTCGGGCGACCACGCCGCCATCGCCCGCTGGCGCCGGCAGCAGTCCCTGGGCCGCACCTGGCTGCGCCGGCCCGACCTGCTGGCCCGGGCCAGCCTGGGCAAGGCCGACCGGGCCCTGCTGGCCGAGTTCATCGCCCAGTGGCGGGCGGCGCACCCACCGGTGGCCTGAACCGCTTCCCTTTCAAGGGCTTGCGCGGCTATACTGCGCGGCTCCACGATCAGCCAAGCACGGTTCCCGGGCCTCTGGCACGCACTAAAACAACCATCAGAGGCGTAAGCATCATGAGCATCAACAAGCTGCTGCAGCAGTTCGAGGCCGAGCAGATCAAGCGCGAGCTGCCGAAGTTCTCGCAGGGCGACACCGTCGTCGTCAACGTCAAGGTCAAGGAAGGCAACCGCGAGCGCGTGCAGGCCTACGAAGGCGTGGTCATCGCGATCAAGAACGCCGGCCTGAACTCGGCCTTCACCGTGCGCAAGATCTCGCACGGCTTCGGCGTCGAGCGCGTGTTCCAGACCCACAGCGCCATCATCGACTCGGTCACCGTGAAGCGCCGCGGCAAGGTCCGCCAGGGCAAGCTGTATTACCTGCGTGGCCTGGAAGGCAAGAAGGCGCGCATCAAGGAAGACCTGGCCGCCCGTTCGGCCGAGTAATCCGCGCTGCCAAGCATCGCCAGACGGCCGCCTCCGGGCGGCCGTTTGCGTTGGGGCATGACCAACGTCGCTTGCGGTCCGGGGCAGGGCGACCGCAGGCTGGGGCGATGCATCCCTGGCTCGCCCTGCTCGTCATTTCGGCCACGCTGGCGGCTCCCGCCGCCGCCTCGTCGCCGGTGGCACCGCAGGTGCTGCGCGAGCCCTCGCCGCTGGTGCGCGGCGAGGAATTCTCGCGGCGCCTGCTCAGCCCGCTGTCGGCCGCGGACATCCATCGTTTCCTGCAGGCGTCCGGCCGCCGGCTGGCGCCCGAGGACTTCGTCCCCGGCGTCGATGCCGTGGACCTGTACGTGCCCGCGAAAGCGCCGCCCGGCGGCTACGGCCTGCTGGTCTTCATCCCGCCCGCCGACGACTTCCCGCTGCCGCGCGACTGGCACGCGGCGCTGGAAAAACGCGGCCTCGTCGTCGCCATGCCCAGGAAGGCCGGCAACGACGCCGACGTCATCGGCCGCCGCATCCCGCTGGCGCTGCACGCGCACCACCATGCCAGTGCGAACCTGGCCATCGATCCCGAGCGCGTCTACGTCGGCGGTTTTTCCGGCGGCGCGCGGCTGGCGCAGCGCATCGCCATCGCCTGGCCGGACGTGTTCCGCGGCAGCCTGCAGTTCGCCGGCAGCGTGGTGGTGGGCGAAAACCTGCTGCCCCCGCCGCCGCGCGACCTGCTCGACCTGGCCCGCCAGCGCAGCCGCTTCGTGCTGGTGAGCGGCAGCCTGGACCTGCCGAACCGCCGCAACGACGCGGAGGCGCGCGCGAGGTTGGAATCGCTCTGTTTCGCCGGCGTGCGCGGCTTCGGGCCGCCGCGGCTGGACCACTGGGTGCCGGACGGCCGCGCCTTCGCCAAGGCCCTGGACCAGCTGGAGGCGCCCGTGCCGGCCGAAGGGCACGACGCCTGCGCCGGCATGCTCGACGCCGAAGTCGCGCAGGCGCTCGACGCCGTGGAAGGCCAACTCGCGCGCGGCGACGCGGCCGGCGCCCGGAATGCGCTGACCCAACTCGACGATCGCTTCGGCGGCCTCGCCGCGCCGCGTTCGCTCGAACTCGCGCGGCGAATCATGGCGGCGCTGCCGGAAAAGGCCGATTGAGGCGCGGCCGGCCCGGTCGTAGCATGGCGCATGGTCCACGTTACCCCCCAGGCCGCCGCCGCGGCCGACACCGTCCGCCTCGACGTCTGGCTCTGGGCGGCCCGTTTCTTCAAGACCCGCGCCCTGGCCAAGCAGGCCATCGAGGGCGGCAAGGTGCAGGTGGCCGGGCAGGGCGCCAAGCCCTCGCGCGCGGTGCGGGCCGGTGAATCCCTGGTGGTGCGCCGCGGCGACGACGTGTTCGAAGTGCAGGTGCTGGGCACCAGCGACCGCCGCGGTTCGGCGTCGGTGGCCCAGGCGCTCTACTCGGAAACCGAAGCCTCGCGCGAAGCGCGCCTGAAAGCCGCCGCCGAGCGCCGCGCCGCCGCCACCGGCTACCGCCCGCCGCTGACCAAGCCCGACAAGCGTGCCCGCCGCCTGATCCAGGCCCTGGGCGACCTCGACGCGCTCTGACTCAGCCTTCGTCGGCCGCCGCGTAAACCGGCAGGTCCGGCGCGCGCTGGAAGGCGAAGATCAGGTGGGTTTCGATGTGCGCCACTTCCTCGCGGCTGGTCAGCGCCGACATCGCGAAATCGCGCAGGTGGTCGCTGTCGCGCACGCCCACGTGCACCAGGAAATCGTCGGCGCCGGCCACGTGGTAGAGGCACAGCACTTCCGGCAGCGCCATCAGGTGCGCGTGGATGGCCTCCACCTGCGGCCGCGAATGCCGCGCCAGCCGCACGGCCACCATGGCCTGCAGGCCGATGCCGACGGCGGCGGGGGCGATCTCGGCGTGGTAACCCAGCAGCACCCCGGCCTCGCGCAGGCGCCGCACCCGCTCGAGCGCCGTCGAGGGCGCCACCCCCACGCGCTCGGCCAGGTCCTTGTTGGGGATCCGCGCATTCTTCCGCAGAAGGCGCAGGATGGCGAAGTCCGTTCGGTCAAGATGCATGCATGGCCCCTGTTCAAGAAATACTGTTCGGCCTGGCCGAACTAGGCCGGAGTCTAAGCCATAGT
Source organism: Arenimonas malthae CC-JY-1 (assembly GCF_000747075.1). GTDB lineage: Bacteria > Pseudomonadota > Gammaproteobacteria > Xanthomonadales > Xanthomonadaceae > Arenimonas > Arenimonas malthae. The sequence goes on along the minus strand of NZ_AVCH01000149.1, from coordinate 23,962 downwards.
GCCGGCGACCTGCCCAGGAGCCTGCCGCCATGCCCCGCATCGAAACCCTGGCCGTGCACGCCGGCCGCGACGACTTCGCCGAACTGGGCGTGCACGCGCCGCCGATCGACCTCTCCACCACCTACCCGGTGTCGGACCTGGACGTGGGCACCGAAAGCTTCGACGCCCTGGTGGGCGGCGCCGCCAGCGCCCGCAACCCGATCTACGCGCGCCTGCACAACCCCACCGTCGGCCGGGTGGAACAGGCCCTGGCCGCGCTGGAAGGCACCGAGGCCTGCGTGGCCTACGGCTCGGGCATGGCCGCGCTCACCGCCGTGCTGATGGATGCGCGCAGCCGCGGCGGCCACGTGCTGGTGGTGCGCCCGCTGTACGGCACCTCCGACCACCTGCTGGCCTCGGGCCTGTGCGGGCTGGAGGCCGAATTCGTCGACGCCGGCGAGATCGCCGCGCGCCGCCGCGCCGACACCGCGCTGGTGATCATCGAAACCCCGGCCAACCCCACGCTCGACCTGGTGGACATCCGCGCCGTGGTCGCGGCCGCGGGCGACGTGCCGGTGCTGGTGGATTCCACCTTCGCCACGCCCGTGCTGCAGCAGCCCGCGCGCCTGGGCGCCAGCTACGTGCTGCACAGCGCCACCAAGTTCCTCGGCGGCCACGGCGACGTGATCGCCGGCGTGGTGTGCTGCAGCGAAGAACGCGCACGCCCGCTGCGCACCGTGCGCGCGGCGACCGGCGCGCTGCTGCACCCGCTGGGCGCCTACCTGCTGCACCGCGGCCTGCCCACGCTGGCGCTGCGCGTGGAGCGCGTCCAGGCCAATGCCATCGTGCTGGCGAACCGCCTGTCGGAGCACGCCGCCGTGGCGCGCGTGCACTTCCCGGGGCTGGGCACGGTGCGCAACGCGCACCTGGTGGGCGCGCAGATGGCCGGCCCCGGCTCGCTCATGGCGATGGAACTGCGCGGCGGCTACGCCGCGGCGGCGGCGGTGATGGCGAAGGTGCGCCTGATGACGCCGGCGGTGAGCCTGGGCTCGGTGGACACGCTGGTCCAGCATCCGGCCGGCCTGACCCACCGCGTGGTGGACCCGGAAGCGCGCCTGGCCAGCGGCATCGGTCCCGGCATGCTGCGGCTGTCGGTGGGCATCGAGCAGGTCGAAGACCTGTGGGCCGACCTGGCCCAGGCCCTCGACGGCGTCGCGCTCAGCGCCGCGGCCTGAGCCGGCGGCGGCCGGCACTCAGGGCCGGAAGACCTCGCCGCCCTTGACCACCACGTCCACGCGCTTGAGCACGGTGACGTCCTCGAGCGGGTTGCCGCTCACGGCGACCAGGTCGGCGTGCTTGCCCGGTTCGAGGCTGCCGACGCTGTCGCCCAGCCCGAGCAGGTCGGCGGCGTTGCGGGTGGCGGCGACGATGGCCTGCGCCGGCGTCATGCCATGGGCCACCATCAGCTCGAATTCGTCGGCGTTGCGGCCGTGCAGGCTGACGCCGGCGTCGGTGCCGAAGGCGATCTTCACGCCGGCGGGCACCGCCTGTTCCAGGGCCTTGCCGGTGATGTCGATGCGCCAGCGGATCTTCTCCAGCACTTCGCCGGAGTAGGCGCCGGGGTCCGCGGCCAGCCGCTCGCGGTAGCCGTTGACGGTGGACAGCGTGGGTACGTAATAGGCGCCGCTGCGGCGGAACAGCTGCAGGCCCTCGGCGTCGAGCAGGGTGCCGTGTTCGATCGAATCCACGCCCAGGCGCAGCGCCAGGTTGATGCCGTCGGCGCCGTGCGCGTGCACGGCCACCTTCTTGCCGTACATGCGCGAGGTCTCGACGACGGCCCGCGCCTCGTCCTCGAACATCTGCGCGCCCAGTCCGGCGCCGATGCGGCTGTTCACGCCGCCGGTGATCAGCAGCTTGATCACGTCGGCGCCTTCGGCCACCTGGCGGCGCACCGCGCGCCGGCACGACTCGACGCCGTCGCAGACGTTGCCGCGGGTGTCGAGCGCCTCGTGCAGGTCGGCGCGGTAGCCCAGGCGCGGGTCGCCGTGGCCGGCGGTGGCCGAGATCGAGGTGTTGGCGGTGAGGATGCGCGGGCCCGGCAGCTTGCCGGCGTTGACGGCGTCGCGCAGCGCGCGGATCTCGCCGTCGCCGTCGCCGAGGTTGCGCACGGTGGTGAAGCCGGCCAGCAGGGTCTTGCGGGCGTTGGCCGCCGCTTCCAGCGCGTTGTCGGCCGGGCTGCGCTGCACTTCGGCCAGCTGGCCGGCCAGGCCGCCCAGGTCGTTGGTCAGGTGCACGTGGCTGTCGATGAGGCCCGGCAGCACGAAATGCCGGCGCAGGTCGAGCACCTCGGTGCCGGCCGGCGCGCCGAACGCTTCGGGGCCGACATGGCCGTCGCGCACCTGGTCGACCTTGCCGTCGCGCAGCAGCAGCGTGGCCGCGCCGCGCGGCGCCTGGCCGGGGCGGTCGAGCAGCTGGCCGGCCTGCACCACCAGCACCTGGGCTGGGGCATCGAAGGCCGCGGCCAGCAGCGGCAGGGCGAGGAACAGGCGGCGCAGGGTCATTCGCGGACTCCGTGGATGGGCGGGGCAAGGGGCAAAACTAGCAGGGTTGCGTCGGCGCCCGGTGAGGACGCCGTCGCGGCTCACCGCAGCTGCCTCAGCCGGTAAAGCGCTTCGAGCGCCTGCTTCGGCGTCAGTTCGTCCGGGTCGATCGCGTCCAGCGCCTCGAGCGCGGCCGAGGGCGCCGGCGCGAACAGGCTGGCCTGCTGCGGGGCGTCCAGCGCGGCCGGGCTCATGGTGGCCACGGCCTGCGGCGCGCCGCGCTGCTCGAGTTCGGCCAGCGTGCGCCGTGCCTGGTCCACCACCGTGCGCGGCAGGCCGGCCAGCGCCGCCACCTGCAGGCCGAAGCTGCGGTTGGCCGGGCCGTCCTTCACCGCGTGCATGAACACCAGGCGGTCGCCGTGTTCGATCGCGTCCAGGTGCACGTTGGCGATGCCGCTGCCGGGTTCGGCCAGCGCGGTGAGTTCGAAGTAGTGGGTGGCGAACAGCGTGTAGGCGCGGTTCGACTGCGCCAGGTGGCGCGCGCAGGCTTCGGCCAGGGCCAGGCCGTCGTAGGTGGAGGTGCCGCGGCCGATCTCGTCCATCAGCACCAGCGACTGCGCGGTGGCGTGGTGCAGGATGTAGCTGGTCTCGGCCATTTCCACCATGAAGGTGGACTGGCCGCGCGCCAGGTCGTCGCCGGCGCCGATGCGGGTGAGCACGCGGTCGATGGGGCCGATTACCGCGCGCGACGCCGGCACGAAGCTGCCGATGTGCGCCAGCAGCACGATCAGCGCGTTCTGGCGCATGTAGGTGCTCTTGCCGCCCATGTTCGGGCCGGTGATGACCAGCATGCGGCGGTTTTCGTCCAGCACCAGGTCGTTGGGCTCGAAGGGCTCGGAGCGCACGGCCTCGACCACCGGGTGGCGGCCGCGCTCGATGCGCAGGCCGGGCGCGTCGGTGAGTTCGGGGCGCGACCAGTCCAGCGCCTGCGCGCGTTCGGCGAAGGCGGCCAGCACGTCCAGTTCGCTCAGCGCGGCGGCGCAGCGCTTGAGCGGTTCCAGCGACTGGTTGAGCGTGTCGAGCAGGCCTTCGTACAGGCCCTTCTCGCGCGCCAGCGAACGCTCGCGGGCGCTCAGCACCTTGTCCTCGAAGGCCTTGAGTTCCTCGGTGATGTAGCGCTCGGCGCCGGTGAGCGTCTGGCGGCGCGTGTAGTGCGTGGGCGCGCGCTCCGACTGGCCCTTGCTGATCTCGATGAAATAACCGTGCACGCGGTTGTAGCCGACCTTCAGCGTGGCGATGCCGGTGGCGGCGCGCTCGCGGGCTTCCAGGTCCACCAGGAACTGGTCGGCGTTGGTCGACAGCGTGCGCAGCTCGTCGAGCTCGGCGTCGAAGCCTTCGGCGATCACGCCGCCGTCGCGCATCAGCACCGGCGGCTGCGGCACCACGGCGCGGGCCAGCAGCGCGGCCGCCTCGGCGTGTTCACCCAGTTCGGCGGCCAGCGTGGCCAGGCGTGGCGAATCCACCGGCGCCAGCAGGGCGCGCAGGTCGGGCAGCAGGGCCAGGCCGTCGCGCAGGGTGGACAGGTCGCGCGGGCGCGCCGAGCGCAGGGCCACGCGCGAGAGGATGCGCTCCAGGTCGCCGAGGCCGCGGAAGCGTTCGCGCAGGCCGTCGTGCACGCCCGATTCGATGAAGGCGGCCACGGCATGGTGGCGCTGGCCCAGCACGCGGCGGTCGCGCAGCGGGCGGTTGAGCCAGCGGCGCAGCAGGCGGCCGCCCATGGGGCTGACGCTGGCGTCGAGCACGCCCAGCAGGGTGTGCTCGGTGCGGCCGTCGGCGCGGCTGTCGAGCTCGAGGTGGCGGCGGGTGGCGGCGTTGAGCGCGATGCCGTCGCCGGCCGATTCGAAGGCGATGGCGGTGAGGTGGGGCAGCTGCTGCTTCTGCGTTTCCTCGACGTAGGCCAGCAGGGCGCCGGCGGCCGCGGTGGGCAGCGGCTTGTCCTCGAGCCCGAAGCCGCTGAGGTCGTGCAGCTTGAAGAAGCGCAGCAGCTGGCGCCGGCAGGCGTCGGTGTCGAAGCCCCAGGGCGGGCGGCGGCGCAGGCCGGCCTGGCTGGCCAGGAAGGCGGGCAGGCCGTCTTCGTCGGGCACCAGCAGTTCGGCGGGATCCAGGCGGGCGATTTCAGCGGCGAGCTGGTCTTCGTCGGCGACTTCCGACACGAGGAAACGGCCGCCGGCGAGGTCGGCCCAGGCCAGGCCGAAGCCGGTGCGCCCGCGCGCGACCGTCATCAGCAGGGTGTCGCGGCGTTCCTGCAGCAGGGCTTCGTCGGTGACGGTGCCGGGGGTGACGATGCGCACCACCTTGCGTTCGACCAGGCCCTTGGCCAGCGCCGGGTCGCCGATCTGTTCGCAGATGGCCACCGATTCGCCCAGCGCCACCAGCCGCGCCAGGTAACCCTCGTAGGCATGCACCGGCACGCCGGCCATTGGAATGGGCGCGCCGCCCGAACTGCCGCGCTGGGTGAGCGTGATGTCCAGCAGCCGCGCCGCCTTGCGGGCGTCGTCGTAGAACAGCTCGTAGAAGTCGCCCATCCGGAAGAACAGCAGGATGTCCGGGTACTCCGCCTTGGCGGCGAAGAACTGCTTCATCAGCGGGGTGTGGGCGGGGGCTTGGGTCTCGGCGGACATGGGGCGCGGGCTGGGGGAACCGGCCTATTGTGCCGGAAGCGGGCGGGGCGCCGGGCCGCGCAAGGAAAAGGCCGGGCGCAGGGCCCGGCCTTTGCAGTTCGCAGTGGTGCGTCAGTCCCGTGGGGACTGGGCTTCTTCCTTCGGAGGACCATCGGGACTGAACTGCACGGGCACCACGATCCAGCCTTCCACCTTCTGCCCACGGTTGCCATTTCGGCCGGCGTTGAAACGCCATTGCCAGGCTGCCTCCAGCGCGGCGGCATCGAACACGCCCTCGGGGTTCGAGCGCTTGACCTTGATTTCGCGCGGTACGCCGTCGTCGCCGACCAGCAGCTCCAGCACGACCAATCCGCCAATGCCCGATTCTGCGGCAGCGGCCGGGTACTTCGGCTGCGTCAGCACATCCTCGTCAAGGGCCACCTGCAGTGGCTTTGGCGAGGGCTGCGAAGGCTGCACCGCCCACGCGGCGAACGTGGCCAGCGCCATCGAGGCGGCGATCAGGGCGCTGGCGGCGCGGGCGCGGCCGGCGGTGGGCAGGGGCAGCTTGAGCATGGCGATTCTCTCCTTGAGCGGATGGCTGGATTGCCAGTGGCAACCCAGTGGCAGGCCGAAGTCCGCCAGCTGGGTCTTGAGCATCACCTCGCCGTAGCGGCGGCGGGCGTCGGGGTGGCGGGCGAGCACGGCGGCGTCGCAGGCCAGCTCCTGGTCGAGCCGGAAACGCGCGGCGGCCAGGTGCAGCAGCGGGTTGAACCAGAACAGGCAGCGCAGCAGTGAACACAGGGCCTGCGCCGGCAGGTCGCCGCGGCGCAGGTGCTGGCGTTCGTGTTCCAGCACCAGCGCCTGTTCCTCCGGCGAATAGCGGCGGGTGAAGTCGGTGGGCAGCACCAGTCGCGGCCGCCACAGGCCGATGACGGCCGGGCCCAGCGGTGCGCCGCCGTCGTCGTCCTTCGCGTCGCGTTCGCAAAGCTGGCGATGGAAGCGCCATTGCCGCGCCGCGAACACCAGCGCCGTCGCCAGCGCGCCGGCCAGCCACAGCGTGGGCCAGGGACTGGCGGCGCCGGCCTGTTGGACGGCCAGGCTGGCGTCGGACGCCGCGAAGCGCAGCGGTGAAGGCAGCAGGGCCAGCGTGGCAGTCGCCGCAGGTGCCGCGGGCAGCAGCACCGCCATCCCGGCCAGCGGCACGGCGGCCCAGGCCGTGTAGGCCAGTCGCGCACCGGCCAACCGCCGCAGCGGCCGGCGCAGCGCCAGCACGGCGAGCAGGGCCAGCGAAGTAGCGAGCGTGGCTTCGGCCAGCGCCACCAGGAATTCACTTGCCATCGTCGATCTCCTCGAGCAGGCGCCGCAGTTCGGCAATGTCTTCCGGACTCAGCGCGCGCTGTCCGGACAGGTGGGCCACCATCGGCGCGAGCCGGCCGTCGAACAGGCGGTCCAGCAAGCCGCGGCTCTGGCCGTGCACCCAGGCCTCGCGTTCGAGCACCGGGTGGTAGCGGTAGCGCCGGCCGTCCTTCTCGGCGCGGATGGCGCCCTTCTTCAGCAGGCGGTTGAGCAGGGTCTTGATGGTGGCTTCCTGCCACTGCTGCGCCTGGGCAAGCTCGGCCACGACTTCCTCGGCGTAGCGGGGGCTGCGCTGCCACAGCACTTCCATGACCACGCTCTCGGCGTCGCTGATGGGGATCGGGTTGTTTACGTTCGTAATCATTTGTCCAGATTACACGCGTAATCGAAGCTGTCAAGCGTCGGGATGGCCGCCCGTCGCCGCCGCGCTTACCCTAGGCCGATGGAAGAGACCACCACGCTCGACGATGCCGCGCTGCACGCCCTGGCCGAACAGGTCGGCGCCGCGCTCCAGGCCCGCCACCTGATGCTGGCCACCGCGGAAAGCTGCACCGGTGGCTGGATCGCCAAGATGGTCACCGACATCCCGGGCTGCTCGGCCTGGTTCGACTGCGGCATGGCGGCCTACAGCTACGAGGCCAAGCAGGCGCTGCTGGGCGTGCGCCCGGAAACCCTGACCGAACACGGCGCCGTCAGCCGCGAGACGGTGATGGAAATGGTGTCGGGAGCGCTGGTCACCTCGGGCGCCAGCATCGCCGTGGCGGTGACCGGCATCGCCGGCCCCACCGGCGCCACGCCGGGCAAGCCGGTGGGCACGGTGTGGATCGGCTGGAAGCGGCGAGGCGGCTACCCGAAGGCCGAACTCTTCCACTTCGACGGCGACCGCGACGCGGTGCGCCGCCAGACCGTGGCGGCCTCCCTGCGCGGGCTGTTGGCGCTGGCCGGCTAGTTGCACGGCCGGGCTTGACACCCGGCCCGGGTTCGTTAGTAGTATTGCTACTAATGGACATCACCGACACCCAGCAGGCCATCCTGGCCTTCATCGCCGAGCGCATCGAAACCGACGGGGCCTCGCCGTCCCAGGTCGAGATCGCCCACGCCTTTGGCTTCAAGGGCGTGCGCGCGGCCCAATACCACCTCGAGGCCCTCGAGCAGGCCGGCGCCATCCGCCGCGTGCCCGGGCAGGCCAGGGGCATCCGATTGGTGTCGTCCCCGGCCGCCGACCTCGTCCCGGCGGCCGGGGACGCGCCGCTCCGTCTGCCGGTGCTCGGCCAGGTGGCCGCGGGCCTGCCCATCGGCGCCGACGCCGGCGTGCACGACATGGTGCTGCTCGACCGGGTGTTCTTCTCCCCGGCGCCCGACTACCTGCTGCGCGTGAAAGGTGATTCCATGCGCGACGAAGGCATCCTGCACGGCGACCTGATCGGCGTGCACCGCACCTCCGAGGCGCGCAGCGGCCAGATCGTGGTCGCCCGCATCGACGACGAAATCACGGTCAAGCTGCTCAAGATGGGCAAGGACGGCATCCGCCTGCTGCCCCGCAACCCCGACTACCCGCCCATCGTGGTGCAGGCCGACCAGGAATTCGCCATCGAGGGCCTCTACTGCGGCCTCGTAAGGCCGAACCGGTGAGCCTGGGCCAGAAGAAAGGCACGAGGAAAAAATCCAATTCCCTACAGCGGATCGAAGCGGAGCAGGCTGCCTTGGCCGCCACGGAACAGGCAGATTCACCGGTGCCGGCTCCTTCTCAATCCGTGAGACCTGGCCCCGCTAACTTGGCGCCCACTGACCACACACCCCCGAGGAACAAGACCATGGACGAGAACAAGAAGCGTGCCCTCACCGCCGCCCTGAGCCAGATCGAAAAGCAGTTCGGCAAGGGCGCCGTGATGCGCATGGGCGACAAGAGCACCGAGCCGGCCGAGGTCATCGGCACCGGTTCGCTGATGCTCGACATCGCGCTCGGCATCGGCGGCCTGCCCAAGGGGCGCGTCGTCGAAATCTATGGTCCGGAATCCTCGGGCAAGACCACGCTCACCCTGCAGGCCATCGCCGAGTGCCAGAAGGCCGGCGGCACGGCGGCCTTCATCGACGCCGAGCACGCGCTCGACCCCACCTACGCCGTCAAGCTGGGCGTGAACATCGACGACCTGCTGGTCAGCCAGCCGGATACCGGCGAACAGGCGCTCGAGATCGCCGACATGCTGGTGCGCTCGAATTCGGTGGACATGGTGGTGGTCGACTCGGTCGCCGCGCTCACCCCGCGCGCCGAAATCGAGGGCGAGATGGGCGACCAGCTGCCGGGCCTGCAGGCCCGCCTGATGAGCCAGGCCCTGCGCAAGCTCACCGGCAACATCAAGCGCAGCAACTGCATGGTCATCTTCATCAACCAGCTGCGCATGAAGATCGGCGTGATGATGCCGGGCCAGAGCCCCGAAACCACCACCGGCGGCAACGCGCTCAAGTTCTACGCCTCGGTGCGCCTGGACATCCGCCGCATCGGCTCGGTGAAGAAGGGCGACGAGGTCATCGGCAACCAGACCAAGATCAAGGTGGTCAAGAACAAGATGGCGCCGCCGTTCAAGGTCATCGTCACCGAAATCCTCTACGGCCAGGGCATCAGCCGCGAGGGCGAGCTGATCGACATGGGCGTGGACGCCAAGCTGGTCGAAAAGTCGGGCGCCTGGTACGGCTACAACGGCGAGCGCATCGGCCAGGGCAAGGAAAACGCCCGCCAGTGGCTCAAGGACAATCCGGCGGTGGCCAAGGAGCTCGAGGCCAAGCTGCGCGACAAGTTCGTGCCGGGCCTGGTGATCGGCGACGAGAACGCCGAGCCGGTCGAGGCCTGAGCCGGGCATGGCCGGGTCCGGGCGCCCCGGCGCCGACGCCTACCAGCGGGCCCTGGGCCTGCTGGTCAGGCGTGAACACTCCCGGCGCGACCTCACCCGCAAGCTGGCCCAGCGGGGCATCGAGCCGGAAGAGGCCCAGGCCGCCGTCGAGCGGCTGGCGGGGCAGGGCTACCAGGACGACGATCGGTTCGCGGCCAGCTTCGCCCGCGACCGCGCCGCGGCAGGGTATGGCCCCGTGCGCATCCGGGTCGAACTCTCCGGGCATGGCCTGGGCGAAGACGCCATCCAGGCCGCCCTGGCCGCCTGCGAAACCGATTGGGCAGCGCTGGCCCGTCGCCAGGTGGAGCGCCGGCATCGCCCGGCCGAATTGGCCGACCCGGCCCGGCGGCGCAAGGTCGTCGAGTTCCTCCTTCGCCGCGGCTTCGACCAGGAAAGCGCCTGGGGCGCCGTGCGGGCGGCCCCCGACGCCGCCGCCGACGACTGAACCCGCGCCCCGGAACCCGCGTCCGGGCTGGTAATCTTGGCAGTCTCGCCGGCCGATCCGCCGCCGGCCCCAGTTCAACTGCCTGCCAGCCCCCATGACCAAGACCAGCAACCAGATCCGCCGGGATTTCCTCGAATTCTTCCGTTCCAAGGGCCACGAGGTCGTCCCCTCCAGCCCACTGGTGCCGGGCAACGACCCGACCCTGCTGTTCACCAACGCCGGCATGGTGCAGTTCAAGGACGTGTTCCTGGGCGCCGAGAAGCGCAGCTACACGCGCGCGGCCAGCTCGCAGCGCTGCGTGCGCGCCGGCGGCAAGCACAACGACCTCGACCAGGTCGGCTACACCGCGCGCCACCACACCTTCTTCGAGATGCTGGGCAACTTCAGCTTCGGCGACTACTTCAAGCGCGACGCCATCCTCTACGCCTGGGAACTGCTGACCGGCGTGTGGCAGCTGCCCAAGGACCGCCTGCTGGTCACCGTCTACCACACCGACGACGAAGCCTTCGACATCTGGCACAAGGAAGTCGGCCTGCCGGTGGAGCGCATCATCCGCATCGGCGACAACAAGGGCGCGCCCTACGCCAGCGACAACTTCTGGCAGATGGCCGACACCGGCCCCTGCGGCCCCTGCACCGAGATCTTCTACGACCACGGCGCGCACATCGCCGGCGGCCCCCCGGGCAGTCCGGACGAGGACGGCGACCGGTTCATCGAGATCTGGAACAACGTCTTCATGCAGTACGACCGCCAGCCCGACGGCACCCTGGTGCCGCTGCCGGCGCCGTGCGTGGACACCGGCATGGGCCTGGAGCGTGTTTCGGCGGTGCTGCAGCACGTGCACAGCAACTACGAGATCGACCTGTTCCAGCACCTGATCAAGGCCGCCGCCGCGCTCACCGGCACCACCGACCTCGAGCACAAGTCGCTTCGCGTCATCGCCGACCACATCCGCGCCTGCTCCTTCCTGGTGGTGGACGGCGTGCTGCCTTCGAACGAAGGCCGCGGCTATGTCCTGCGCCGCATCATCCGCCGCGCCATCCGCCACTTCTGGAAACTCGACGGCCTTAGCGCCGACGGCAAGTTCTGGCGCATGGTGCAGCCGCTGGTGGAGGTGATGGGCGAGGCCTACCCCGAGCTCGTGGCCAAGCAGAAGCTGGTGGAGCAGGCGCTCAAGGCCGAGGAAGCCGCGTTCGCGCAGACCCTCGACGCCGGCATGGCGCGCCTGCACGACTACCTGGCCGCATCGGGCAACCGCATCCGGGGCGAGCAGCTGTTCCAGCTGCACGACACCTACGGCTGCCCGCCCGACCTCATCGCCGACCTGCTGCGTGAAAACGCCGACAAGGGCTGGGCCCTGGCCGACGGCGCGCTGGCCGAATACGACACGCTGATGGACCAGCAGCGCGACCGCGCCCGCGCCGCCAGCAAGTTCGCCGGCGGCACCGCGCTGCCCGCCGACCTGGTGGCCAGCCTCAAGCCCACCGAATTCCTGGGCTACGAGGCGCTGGAATCCGACGGTTGCCGCGTGGTGGCGCTGGTGCGCGACGGCAAGCCGGTGGAGGAAATCGCCGCGGGCGAGGAAGCCATCGTGCTGCTCGACGCCACGCCCTTCTACGCCGAGTCCGGCGGCCAGGTCGGCGACACCGGCGAGTTGCTCGACCCGCGCGGCACCCGTTTCGAAGTGCGCGACACGCTCAAGCTCTCGGGTACCTTCCACGGTCACCTGGGCAAGCTCGCCAGCGGCACGCTCAAGCGCGGCGACCGGCTGTCGGCACGCGTCGACGGCGCGCGCCGCCAGGCCACGGTGCTCAACCACTCGGCCACGCACCTGCTGCACGCGGCGCTGCGCACCGTGCTGGGAGAGCACGTCACGCAGAAGGGTTCGCTGGTCGCGCCCGACCGCCTGCGCTTCGACTTCTCGCATTTCCAGGCCATCACGCCCGCCGAACTGGCGCGCATCGAGGCCATGGTGAACGCGGAGATCCGCCGCAACGCCGAGGCCGAGATCCACCACATGGGCATGCAGGAGGCGCTCGATTTCGGCGCCATGGCCTTGTTCGGCGAGAAGTACGGCGAACGCGTGCGCGTGCTGCGCATGGGCGAGTTCTCCACCGAGCTGTGCGGCGGCACCCACGTGCACCACACGGGCGACATCGGCGTGTTCAAGATCATCAGCGAAGGCGGCGTGGCCGCCGGCGTGCGCCGCATCGAGGCGGTGACGGGCGAGGGCGCGCTGGCGCACATCGCCCAGGAAGAGCAGCGCCTGGCGCAGGTGGCCGGCTTGCTCGGCGGCAGCCCGCGCGACGTGCTCGACAAGCTGGCCCAGCTGCTCGACCGGCAGAAGAAGCTCGAGCGCGAGCTCGAGTCGCTCAAGGCCAAGGCCGCCGCCGGCGCCACCGCCGACCTGGCCGCCTCGGCGCCCGAGGTGGCGGGCGTGAAGGTCGTGGCCGCGCGCCTGGAGGGCCTGGACGCCAAGTCGCTGCGCGACGCGGTGGACCAGCTCAAGTCGCGCCTGGGCGACGCCGTGATCGTCCTGGCCTCGGCCGCCGACGGCAAGGCCTCGCTGGTGGCCGGCGTGCAGGGCGGCGCGCTGGGCAAGGTGAAGGCGGGCGAGTTGCTCTCGCACGTCGCCGGCCGCATTGGCGGCAAGGGCGGCGGCCGTCCGGACATGGCCCAGGGCGGCGGCAGCGACGGCCCCGAGCTGGTGGCTGCACTGGCCGACGTGCCGGCCTGGGTGGCGCAGCGCCTGGGCGGCTGAGGCCGCCCGACGGGCTCGTTTGCGCCCCGGACGGGGGCGAACTACCATCAGGCCAGGCCGCGCATGCCGCGCGGCCGGGGAACCGCGCGGCAACCGCCGCGCGGGCCGGTGCAAGGACGTATCGGGAGGGAAGGGGATGCTGATTCTTACGCGAAGGGTGGGAGAGACCCTGATGATCGGTGACTCGGTCACCGTGACGGTGCTGGGCGTCAAGGGAAACCAGGTGCGCATCGGCATCACCGCGCCCAAGGACGTCGCCGTGCATCGCGAGGAAATCTTCCAGCGCATCCAGAAGGATGACGCGCCGGCCGCTGCGGCCGGGGAAAGCGGCGCGGGTTTACCGAAGGCCGACTGAAAGGCTATCCTATGCGGCCGGTTTCGCCCGAAAGGCGTCGCCGGTGCCAGATTCCGGAGTGATGCCCGAGAGGCCGAAGGGGCTCCCCTGCTAAGGGAGTATAGGGTCAAAAGCTCTATCGAGGGTTCGAATCCCTCTCACTCCGCCAGGTGTCGAATCGCCGCCGAAAGGCGGCGATTTTTTCCACCCGGTGGCATGCAAGGATCTGGTGGTGTGTTTGTGGCATGGCAAAAAATTCGTCGCCGAAGTATTGACGAGTCGGATGCCGTACCCCATAATTTCGCTTCTGCGCGCCCGTAGCTCAGCTGGATAGAGCACCAGGCTACGAACTTGGTGGTCGGGAGTTCGAATCTCTCCGGGCGCGCCACTAATGCAAACAGGGTGCTTCGGCACCCTTTTTGTTCGGAGGTCCCGGCCCAGGCGCGTTGCGCCGAAAGCCGGCACCGCCGTACAGTGAGACTCCTGCGGCGCGCTTGTTAAGGCGTCGGCTTCACCGCCGGGGTATAGCTCAGCCTGGTAGAGCGCCAGCTTTGGGAGCTGGATGTCGTGGGTTCGAATCCCTCTGCCCCGACCAGGCGGCTCCACTCCGGATCCTGCGATCCGCATGGATGCGGCGGGGACCGGCCGGTATCATCCCGGCAGGCGCCCGTAGCTCAACCGGATAGAGCACCGGCCTTCTAAGCCGGCGGTTGCAGGTTCGAGTCCTGCCGGGCGCGCCAGGCAGGGTGGCGGGAGGCAGGGTGGTTTTACAGCGGTGGATGTAGCTCAGTCGGTTAGAGCATCGGATTGTGATTCCGAGGGTCGCGGGTTCGAATCCCGTCTTCCACCCCAGTTCCAAGCGCGGCATAATATCGCGTCGCAGCCGCTTCGGCGGGAAGATTACGGGCCGTTAGCTCAGTTGGTAGAGCAGTTGACTCTTAATCAATAGGTCGTAGGTTCGAATCCTACACGGCCCACCATCTTCCCGATGAATCGATCCCGCGCGGCGTTGCGAAAGTGGCGGAACTGGTAGACGCGCTGGATTTAGGTTCCAGTGGGGCAACCCGTGAGAGTTCGAGTCTCTCCTTTCGCACCATCCGGCAACGGAGGCGCGGGGACGAGCCGGGGCTCCGCGGGTTTTTTCATTTTCGCGCCCACAAAACGGCGCGGTCGCAGGAGTGAACATGCAAGTCTCGCTTGAGAACACCGCCAATCTGGAACGCCGCCTCACCGTCAGCCTCCCGGCCGAGCGCCTGGAAGGCGTGGTGGGCAACCGCCTGCGCGAGCTGGCGAGCACCGCCAACATCAAGGGCTTCCGCAAGGGCAAGGTCCCGACCAAGGTCATCGAACAGCGCTTCGGCGCCCAGGTCCGCAACGAGGCCTACGGCGAGCTGATCCGCGAGAGCCTGGGCGAAGCCATCCGCCAGCAGAACCTGCAGGTGGCGGGCAACCCCGAGGTCAAGGCCGAGCCCGCCGGTGACGCCGGCGAGATCCGCTACACCGCCACCTTCGAAGTCGTGCCCGAGTTCGGCACCATCGACCCGGCCAAGCTGGAGATCGTGCGCACCACCTCGTCGATCGAGGAAAGCGACATCGATGCGATGATCGAAACCCTGCGCCAGCAGCGTCGCAGCTGGGAGCCGGTCGAGCGCGCCGCCGAGGCCGGCGACCTGGTGCAGGTCGAGACCTTCGCCGTCACCGCCGAGGCCCGCGTGCCCGCCGAGGGCGTCGAGCGCGGCGCCACCGTGATCGGCTCGAACGTGATGTACCCCGAGCTCGAAGCGCGCCTGGCCGGCATGAAGGCCGGTGACGAAGTCGAGGTCGAGGTGACCTTCCCGGACACCTGGCGCGTCGCCGACCTGGCCGGCAAGTCCGCCAAGGTCACGCTCAAGGCCGCCAAGGTGTCGGCGCCCAAGCTGCCCGAGCTCGACGAAGCCTTCGTCAAGAGCTTCGGCATCAAGGGCGGCAAGCTCGAGCAGTTCCGCAAGGAAGTGCGCGCCAACCTCGAGCGCGAGCTCAAGGGCAACCTGATGCAGCGCCTGCGCGCGGAAGTGGCCAGCAAGCTGGTGGCCGCCTACGCCGGCGTCGAACTGCCGCCGCGCCTGATCGAAGCCGAGGCCCGCAACATGGCCGCCGCCGCGATGCAGCAGGCGCGCCAGCAGGGCCAGCCGAACGCCAAGTTCGAGGCCGCCCAGTTCATGGACGCCGCGCGCAACCGCGTCGCCGCCGGCCTGCTGGTGGGCGAAGTGGCCCGCCAGAACAACCTCAAGCTCGACAACAAGCGCGTCACCGAAACCCTGCAGCTGATCGCCTCGACCTACGAGGACCCGGGCCAGGTCGTTGAACTTTACCGGAACGACCCCAACCTCATGTCCAGCCTGCGCAACCGCGTGATGGAAGAGCAGGTGATCGACTGGATCGCCGAGCGCGCCAATGCCACCGAGCAGGCCGTGGGCTTTTCCGAACTGATGCGTCCGGCCGCCTGAGGCGGCCCCAACGGAGGAACGCGGGCATGGATCCGATCAAGGGCTTGAACCTGGTGCCGATGGTGGTCGAACAGACCAGCCGCGGCGAACGGGCGTACGACATCTACTCGCGCCTGCTCAAGGAGCGCGTGATCTTCCTGGTCGGCCCGATCGACGACTACATGGCCAACGTGATCGTCGCCCAGCTGCTGTTCCTCGAGGCGGAAAACCCCGAGAAGGACATCAGCCTGTACATCAACTCGCCGGGCGGCGTGGTCACCTCGGGCATGGCGATCTACGACACCATGCAGTTCATCAAGCCGGACGTGAGCACCATCTGCGTCGGCCAGGCCGCCAGCATGGGCTCGCTCCTGCTGGCCGCCGGTGCCGCGGGCAAGCGCTACATACTGCCCAGCGCGCGAGTGATGATCCACCAGCCGCTCGGTGGCTTCCAGGGCCAGGCCAGCGACATCGAGATCCACACCCGCGAAATCCTGACCCTGCGCGACCGCCTGAACGGCGTGCTGGCCAAGCACACCGGCCAGCCGATCGAGCGCATCGCCAAGGACACCGACCGCGACAACTTCATGGATGCCGAAGCCGCCAAGGCCTACGGCATGGTGGACGCGGTGCTCGACCGTCGCCCCGACGACACCATCCAGGCCTCCTGAGGCCTCCGCAGACGCGGTCTTCACGCCCCGTCCCGGCCCCGCCGGGCCGGGGTTCTGCGTCTCGCGGCCTGTGATATTCTCGACCCCGACCCATTCCACCAGGGCAGCGTAAGCATGACCGAAGACCGCCAGGGCCGTTCCGGCGACAGCAGCAAGATCCTCTATTGCTCCTTCTGCGGAAAGAGCCAGCACGAGGTGCGCAAGCTGATCGCGGGCCCCAGCGTGTTCATCTGCGATGAATGCGTCGAACTCTGCAACGACATCATCCGCGAGGAGCTGGAGGAGAAGGCGCACGCCGCCCGCAGCCACCTGCCCAAGCCGCGCGAGATCCTCGAGGTCCTCGACCAGTACGTGATCGGCCAGCAGCGCGCGAAGAAGACGCTGTCGGTGGCCGTGTACAACCACTACAAGCGCATCGAGAGCCGGATCAAGAACGACGACATCGAACTGTCGAAGTCCAACATCCTGCTCATCGGCCCGACCGGCTCCGGCAAGACCCTGCTGGCGGAAACGCTGGCGCGCCTGCTCAACGTGCCGTTCACCATCGCCGACGCCACTACGCTCACCGAGGCGGGCTACGTCGGCGAGGACGTCGAGAACATCATCCAGAAGCTCCTGCAGAAGTGCGACTACGACGTCGAGAAGGCGCAGCAGGGCATCGTGTACATCGACGAGATCGACAAGATCTCGCGCAAGTCCGAGAACCCGTCCATCACCCGCGACGTGTCGGGCGAGGGCGTGCAGCAGGCGCTGCTCAAGCTCATCGAGGGCACCGTCGCCTCGGTGCCGCCGCAGGGCGGCCGCAAGCACCCGCAGCAGGAGTTCCTGCAGGTCGACACCAAGAACATCCTGTTCATCGTCGGCGGCGCCTTCGCCGGCCTCGATAAGGTCATCCAGGCGCGCAGCACCGACGCCGGCGGCATCGGCTTCGGCGCCAAGGTGAAGAGTTCGGAGCGCAAGGTCGAGGTCGGCAAGCTGCTGGCCGAGGTCGAGCCCGAGGACCTGATCAAGTTCGGCCTGATCCCCGAGTTCGTCGGCCGCCTGCCGGTGGTCGCCACGCTCGAGGAGCTGGACGAGGCCGCGCTGATGAAGATCCTCACCGAGCCCAAGAACGCCATTACCAAGCAGTTCAAGAAGCTGTTCGAGATGGAGGGCGTCGAGCTGGAGGTGCGTCCGGATGCCCTGCTGGCCATCGCCCGCCGCGCGCTCAAGCGCAAGACCGGCGCCCGTGGCCTCCGCACCATCATGGAGTCGGTGCTGCTCGACACGATGTACGAGCTCCCGTCCCTGGAAAACGTCAGCAAGGTCGTCGTGGACGAGTCGGTGATCAACCACCAGACCGAGCCCTACCTGATCTACAGCAGCGGCGCCCAGCCGGCCCCCAAGGCCGCCTCCGCCGACTGAACGGCGCGCGCAAGTGGTTGAATACGGGCCGGTTCTTCCGGCCCGTTGCTTTTGGGGCGCGAAAAGCTTGCAAGCCGCCCCGCCGGACCCCATAACCTGAGCCATACCGGGGTTTGGCCCCGAGGGAGCCTTCCATGCAAGACACGACCCCCACCCCCGAACTCCGCCTCGACCTTCCCGTGCTGCCCCTGCGCGACGTGGTCGTCTACCCGCACATGGTCATCCCCCTGTTCGTGGGCCGCGACCGCTCGATCAAGGCGCTGGACCTGGCCATGGCCGGCGACAAGCAGATCCTGCTGGTGGCCCAGAAGAGCCCCGACACCGACGACCCGGGCGCCGAAGACCTGTATTCGGTCGGCACCCTGGCCCAGGTGCTGCAGTTGCTCAAGCTCCCGGACGGCACCATCAAGGTGCTGGTCGAGGGCAGCGCGCGCGTGGCCATCGACGGCTACGGCGAGCGCGAGGGCGCGCTGACCGCCACCGGCAAGGAAGTGGACTCGGTGTACGAGCGCGACGAGCGCGAGCTCGAGGTCACCCTGCGCTCGCTGATGACCCTGTTCGAGCAGTACGTCAAGACCAACCGCAAGCTGCCACCGGAGCTGCTGACGACGCTTTCGGGCATCGACGAGCCCAGCCGCCTGGCCGACACCATCTCGGCCCACCTGGGTGCGCGCCTGGCCGACAAGCAGCAGCTGCTGGAGACCCTCGAGGTCGGCCAGCGCCTGGAGATGCTGATCGGGCTGGTGGACGGCGAGATCGACGTGCAGCAGATCGAGAAGCGCATCCGCGGCCGCGTGAAGTCGCAGATGGAGAAGAGCCAGCGCGAGTACTACCTCAACGAGCAGATGAAGGCCATCCAGAAGGAGCTCGGCGAGATCGACGACGCGCCGAACGAACTCGAGGAGCTGGCCAAGAAGGTCGCCAACGCCGGCATGCCCAAGGCGGTGGAGGCCAAGGCCAAGGCCGAGCTCAACAAGCTCAAGCAGATGTCGCCCATGTCGGCCGAGGCCACCGTGGTGCGCAACTACATCGACTGGCTGGTCGGCGTGCCCTGGAAGAAGCGCAGCAAGGTGCGCAAGGACCTCAAGGCCGCGCAGGAAGTGCTCGACGCCGACCACTACGGCCTGGAGAAGGTCAAGGAGCGCATCCTCGAGTACCTCGCGGTGCAGTCGCGGGTGAAGCAGATGCGCGGCCCGATCCTGTGCCTGGTGGGCCCGCCGGGCGTGGGCAAGACCTCGCTCGGCCAGTCCATCGCCAAGGCCACGAACCGCAAGTTCGTGCGCATGTCGCTGGGCGGCGTGCGCGACGAGGCCGAGATCCGCGGCCACCGCCGCACCTACATCGGCTCCATGCCGGGCCGCATCGTCCAGAACCTCAACAAGATCGGCAGCAAGAACCCGCTGTTCGTGCTCGACGAGATCGACAAGATGAGCATGGACTTCCGCGGCGACCCGTCGTCGGCCCTGCTCGAGGTGCTCGACCCGGAGCAGAACAGCGCGTTCAACGACCACTACCTGGAAGTCGACCTCGACCTCTCGGAGATCATGTTCGTCGCCACCGCCAACTCGCTCAACATCCCGGGGCCGCTGCTCGACCGCATGGAAGTGATCCGCATCCCGGGTTACACCGAGGAAGAGAAGCTGGGCATCGCCGAGCGCTACCTGCTGCCCAAGCAGCTCAAGGCCAACGGCCTCAAGCCCTCCGAGCTGAAGATCAGCGAAGCCGCGGTGCGCGACATCGTGCGCTACTACACGCGCGAATCGGGCGTGCGCAACCTCGAGCGCGAGATCTCCAAGATCTGCCGCAAGGTGGTGAAGGAAATCGCGCTCGCCGGCCCGCGCAAGTCCGGCAAGGCCAGCGCCGTCAGCGTCACGCCGAAGAACCTCGACAAGTACCTGGGCGTGCAGCGCTTCGATTTCGGCCGCGCGGAGCAGGAGAGCGAGGTGGGCCTGGTCACCGGCCTGGCCTGGACCGAGGTCGGCGGCGACCTGCTGCAGATCGAGGCCTCGCTGCTGCCCGGCAAGGGCCAGCTGATCCTCACGGGCCAGCTGGGCGACGTGATGCAGGAATCGGTGAAGGCCGCCTACAGCGTGGTGCGTTCGCGCAGCGAACGCCTGGGCCTGGACGCGGAGTTCCACCAGAAGTTCGACACCCACGTGCACGTGCCCGAGGGCGCCACGCCCAAGGACGGCCCGAGCGCGGGCATCGCGATGGTGACGGCCCTGGTTTCGGTGCTGTCGGGCGTGCCGGTGCGCGCCGATGTCGCCATGACCGGCGAGATCACCCTGCGCGGCCGCGTCCTGCCCATCGGCGGCCTGAAGGAAAAGCTGCTGGCGGCGCTGCGCGGCGGCATCCGGACGGTGCTGATCCCCGAGGAAAACCGCAAGGACCTTGCGGACATTCCCAAGAACGTCACCCAAGGCCTTGAGATCATTCCGGTCAAGTGGATCGACGAGGTGCTGGACGTGGCGCTGGTGCGGCCGCTGGCGCCGGAATCGACGCCCGAACCTTCGCCCGACAACACCGAGGGCAAGGAAGGCAAGGACGCCGGTGGCGCCGCCCTGACGCACTGATCGAAGGGGCGAAAAGCGCTGGAAGCCGCGAAATAACTGGCTTTCGCTTATTGCGCGGGCAAAATGCCGCTGGTATAAATCAACCCATCCGCCGCGCGTTGGATCATCCGGGCAGCGGCGGTACAGGTGGATCGGGGCGCACCCAGGCCAAGGCCGGGCGCCCTCGGTTTTCAAGAACGCGGGTTTCCACTCGCTCAGGGAGTCAATAATGAACAAAGCCGAATTCATTGGTGCCGTCGCCGACGCCGCCGAGCTGTCCAAGGCCGACGCCGGCCGTGCCGTCGACGCGATGATCGAAGCGATCACCAAGGCCCTCAAGAAGGGCGACACCGTGACGCTGGTGGGCTTCGGCACCTTCTCGGTCCGCAAGCGCGCCGCCCGCCAGGGCCGCAATCCGCAGACCGGCGACACCATCAAGATCAAGGCTTCGAAAAATCCTGCGTTCAAGGCTGGCAAAGCCCTGAAGGATGCTGTAAACTGAGCGTCTTCCTTGGGAAGGGTGCTTAGCTCAGCGGTAGAGCGTCGCCCTTACAAGGCGAGGGTCGGGGGTTCGAAACCCTCAGCACCCACCAGGTAAGTGATACGCGGAGTGGTAGTTCAGTCGGTTAGAATGCTGGCCTGTCACGCCGGAGGTCGCGGGTTCGAGTCCCGTCCACTCCGCCATATCCCCAAGGGCGCCCCAAAAGGGCGCCCTTGTTTTTTCCAAGGCCCCGGAAGGCCCGGGGCTCCCACCGGACGTCATTGCCCACATGCTCCAGACTATCCGCGACAAGTCCTCAGGCTGGCTCGCCTTCATCATCCTGGGCCTGGTGATCATCACGATGGCCTTCTTCGGCATCGAGTCCTACTTCGCCCCGAAGGTCGAAACCTATTCCGCCAAGATCGAAGGCCCGGCCAAGTACTGGCTGTGGGGCAAGCAGGTCCGGGAGATCCCCCAGGACCAGTTCCAGCGCCGCTTCGAACAAGTGCGCCAGCAGGAGCGTGACCGCCAGGGCGAGGCCTTCGACTACGCGGCGTTCGAATCCCTGGACAACAAGCGCCAGGTGCTCGACGGCATGATCGACGAGGAAGTGCTGGGCATGGTCGCCGAGCGCGAGGGCATCACCATCGGCGAAGCCGAACTGGCGGCCGAACTCAAGCAGATGCCGGAATTCCAGCTCAACGGCGTGTACAGCCCCGACCAGTACCGCCTGGGCCTGGCCGCGCGCGGCGTGAACCACGCCCAGTTCATGGCCACCGTGCGCGCCGACATGGCCCGCCGCACCATCCCCAGCCTGGTCGCCAACACCGGCCTGGCCACGCAGGCGGAGCTCGAGGCCTACCTGCGCCTCGCGCGCCAGACCCGCGACCTGTCGCTGGTCGACCTGCCGACCCCGGCCGCGCCCGCCGCGCCGACCGAAGCCGAACTGAAGGCCTGGTACGAAGCCAACGCCGCGCGCTACCGCAGCGAGGAAAAGGTGGCGGTGGAATACGTCGAGATCGACGGCTCCACCCTCGAAGTGCCGACCGTGGTGGACGAGCAGGCGCTGCGCCAGCGCTACGAAGAGCAGCGCGCCCGCTACGTCACCGATCCCAAGCGCTCGGCCGCGCACATCCTGGTGGCGGTGCCGGCCGATGCCGACGCTGCGGCTGAACAGGCCGCGCGCGAGCGCGCCGAGGCCCTGGCCGCCAAGGCCCGCGAGCCGGGCGCCGATTTCGCGGCCATCGCCCGCGAGAGCTCGGACGACCTGGGTTCCAAGGCCGACGGCGGCGCCCTGGGCGTGGTCGAGGCGGGCCTGTTCGCCGGCCCGTTCGAAGAAGCGCTGTTCGCCATGCAGCAGGTCGGCCAGGTCAGCGACCCGGTGCGCACGCCGGACGGCTGGCACGTCATCCAGCTCACCGAATTCGCCCCCGGCAGCGAGCGCAGCTTCGACGAAGTGCGCGCCGAGATCGAGGCCGAATACCTTTCCACCGAGCGCGACCGCGTGTTCAGCGACCTGAGCAACCAGCTGATCGAGCGCATCTACCGCGACCCGACCGCGCTGGCGCCGGCGGCCGAGGCCTCGGGCCTGGAACTCAAGCGCACCGGCTTGTTCTCGCGCACCGCGGGCGAGGGCATCGCCGCCATCCCGGCCGTGCGCGCGGCCGCGTTCGCCGACGCCCAGCGCGTCGAGCGCCAGGTCAGCGACGCCGTCGAGATCGGCAGCAACCACCTGGTGGTGGTGCACGTGGTGGAAGTGGAGCCGGAAGCGGCGATCCCCTTCGAGCAGGTGCGTGACCGGGTGCAGGCCGAGGTCGTGGCCGACGCGCTGTCGAAGGCGTCCGAGGCCCAGGCCCGGGCGCTGCTGGAGCGCGCCCAGAAGGGCGAGACGCTCGACGCCCTCGCCACCGAAGTCGGCCGCACCGTCGCCACGCTGCCCGGCGTGAACCGCCAGGCCCAGCTGCCGCCGGCCCTGCTGGAGGAAGCCTTCCGCCTGCCGGCCCCGGAAGCGGGCGGCATCTCGGTCGGCATGGTCCGCCTGGGCCCCGATCGCCATGCGCTGGTGGGCGTCACCGCGGTCACGCAGGGCGACCTCGAGGGCCTGGACGACGAGACCCGCAAGTCCCTGCTCGACCAGCTCGCCCAGGCCCGTGCCGTGGTCGAGGCGCAGGACTACGTCAAGGCGCTGCGCAAGCAGTTCACCATCACGGTGGCCGAAGACCGGCTCTGAGCGCGCCAGCGCCAGGAACGAAAAAGGCCCGGGAATCCCGGGCCTTTTTCTTTGCATCCGGCGGGGCGTGGTTTACACGCCGTCGATGCCGGTCATGCCCAGGATGTTGTAGCCGGCGTCGACGTAGGTGATCTCGCCGGTCACGCCCGCGGCCAGGTCGGAGCACAGGAAGGCGGCGACGTTGCCGACGTCCTCGATGGTGACGCTGCGGCGCAGCGGCGCGTATTCCTCGACGTGGCCCAGCATCTTGCGGAAGTTGGCGATGCCCGCGGCGGCCAGGGTCTTGATCGGGCCGGCCGAGATGGCGTTCACGCGGGTGCCCTCGGGGCCGAGGTTGAGCGCCAGGTAGCGCACGTTCGCCTCGAGGCTGGCCTTGGCCACGCCCATCACGTTGTAGTTCACCAGCGCGCGTTCGGCGCCCAGGTAGCTGAGCGTGAGGATGCTGCCGTGGCGGCCCTTCATCATCGGGCGCGCGGCCTTGGCCAGGGCGGCCAGGCTGTAGCTGGAGATGTCGTGGGCGATGCGGAAGTTCTCGCGGGTCAGGCCCTGCAGGTACTCGCCCTCGATGGCTTCGCGCGGCGCGTAGCCGACCGAGTGCACCAGGATGTCGAAACCGTCCCAGCGCTTGGCCAGCTCGGCGAAGACGTTGTCGATCTGTGCGTCGTCGGCGACGTCCAGCGGCAGCACGATGTCGGAG
Organism: Arenimonas malthae CC-JY-1; assembly: GCF_000747075.1. GTDB lineage: Bacteria > Pseudomonadota > Gammaproteobacteria > Xanthomonadales > Xanthomonadaceae > Arenimonas > Arenimonas malthae. The sequence goes on along the minus strand of NZ_AVCH01000149.1, from coordinate 499 downwards.
CCGCATTCACGCGCGGCTTCCTCGACGCGCGACTTGAGCTTGTCGTTCTGGTAGGTGAAGGCGAGTTCCGCGCCTTCGCGGTGCATGGCCTCGGCGATGCCGGTGGCGATGGAACGCTGGCTGGCGATGCCCACGATGAGGGCGCGCTTGCCCGACAGAAATCCCATGTTTTCCTCCTGGTGCGGCCGCACCTGCGGCGCTGTCCCGCTAGTTTGAACCGCGTGGGGCCATACCGCCAAGCATGGTGCGCACCGCTCAGGGGTCGATGCGCAGCACCTGGCCCGGCTGCAGGATCGAGCGCCCGTTGAGGCGGTTGAGCCGGTAGAGCTGGCGCAGGTCCACGCCGTACTGGCGGGCGATGCGCGAGAGCGTGTCGCCGCGGCGCACGCGGTGTTCGCGGGCCGATTCCTCCGGCGCGCCGGGGGCATCGGCCGGCGCCGCCACGGGCGCGTTCGCCGCGGCCATCAGGGCGACCGGCGTCGCGGGCGCCAGCACCACC
>NZ_AVCH01000148.1 GCF_000747075.1 Arenimonas malthae CC-JY-1 | reverse complement strand
GGCGTCCACGCGCAGGCCGGCGTTGGCGGTGAGCGGGCCGCGCCAGGAAGCGCCCGCGCGCCACAGCCCGTCGCTGCCGGCGAGCGCATCGGCTTCAAGCTCGGCGGCCGGCGGCGGCGCTTCGCTGAAAACGGAAACCACGCCGCCCGCGGAATTGCCGTACAGCGCCGAATACGGCCCGCGCAGCACTTCCACCCGCTCCGCCGCGCCCAGCGCGAAATGCGACACCTGGCCCTGGCCGTCGGGCATGGTGGCGGGAATGCCGTCGGCGTAAAGGCGCAGCCCGCGCACGCCGAAACTGGCGCGGGCGCCAAAACCGCGGATCGACACCTGCAAGTCCTGCGCCTGGTTCTGGCGGTCGCGCACCACCAGGCCGGGCACGCGCGGCAGGGCTTCGGCCAGTCCCAGCGCGGGGCGGGCGCGGCGCAGCGTGGTGGCGTCGAGCACGTCGAGCGACGCGGGCACGTCGGTGAGCGGGCGCGCGTCGCGGGTGGCGGTGACCACCACGGGCTCGAGCCGCGGCGGCGGCGTGGTTTCGGCGGCGAAGGCGGCCAGCGGTGCCAGCAGCACGAAGGAAAGTGTCTTCACCGGCGCAGTGTGCCACCCGCCCCCGTGAACGCCCCGCCAGCGCCGCTCAGCCCACCACGAAACGCAGCGGCACCGAGGCCAGCTTCTGCAGCAGGCCGCGCTCGATGCGGCTTTCCCAGGAATCGAAGCCGATGGTTTCGATGGGCCGCCACAGCGCCACCCAGGCCAGGATCAGCAGGCCTTCCGACAGCACCTCGCCGAACGGCGCCGGCACCATGGCCAGCCAGTGCCGCGCCACCAGCACCACGGCCAGCGTGAGCGTGCCGGCCAGGATGGCGAAGCGGCCCACGCGCCGGCGGCGCCGGTGGCGGCGTTCGGCCTGCGCATGCGCCAGCGCGAAGTGCGCGTGGATGGCGTCGGCCATTTCGCCCAGGCGCGCTTCCAGCGAAGGCGGCCCGTGCAGCACCACCGTGAGCGGTTCGCGGTGGCCGTGTTCGCCGGCGCTTTCCACCAGGTAGGCCTCGACGCGGCGGTCGAGCGCCTTGGCCGGAAACGGCGCGGGGTCGAAGCTGTCGTAAAGCTGGTCGAGGTGCTGCAGGCGCAGTTCGATCTCGGCCATGGCGGTATTCCCGGCGGAAAGACGGCTCAATCCTGATCGTCGGCCAGCCCGCGCACCTGGCGCAAGCGCCGGGCCGCCAGCGCGCGCAGCGCGCGCCGCAGCGGCACCGGGAAGGGCGAACCACGGCCGCAGGCGCGCAGGAGCAGCACGTCGTCCTGGGCTTCACCGAGCGTGGTGGCTTCTTCGGGGGAAGCGCCGGACGCCGGCCGCAACTCCGGCGCCAGCGCCAGCAGCAGGTGGTCCTGCTGGCGCAGGCGGCGCAGGCGGCGGCGCAGCACGTGCCAGCGCTCGTCGTCGCCCGGGGCGCGTTCGGCGCGGCGGCGGGCCTTGGCCAGCCGGCGTTCGGAACGCGCCACTCCCTTGGCCACCACGGTCTCGTCCACCGCGTCCCAGTCCAGCCGCGCCAGCCGCGCGGCCAGTGCCAGCAGGCGCTTGCGATGGCGTTCGAAACCCGGGTCGCGCGCCAGCGCCGCGGCCATGAGTGCGTCGCGGCGGGCGCTGGCCAGGGCGATGGCGTGGGGCAGTTGTTCGCGCAGTTCGACGGGGGCCGTGGCTTCCAGCCGGGCCAGGCCTTCGACCAGGGCCTGGGCGTCGCGCAGCCCGCACAGGCCGCGGCAGGCCTGGCCCAGAGCGTCGTCGAGGCGACGGCCGGTGTCGCCCAGCGGGCGCCGGGCCAGGGCCAGGGTGGCGCGGGTGCGGCGCAGGCGCTTGCGGGCCTGGTGCACGCCGGCATGGCGCGCGTCGCCCTCGCGGGCCAGTTGTTCCGCGGCGCTGGTGAGTTCGGACAGGGCGTAGTCGCGCAGACGTTGGCCCAGCGGTTCCTGCGGGTCCGGCATGGGGCTGCCTCCAACCAGGGCCCCCAGCCTAGGGCGGGCGCATGGCGCCGCCGTTGACCTGCATCAACCCGGCGGCGGTTCCGCCACCGGGCGGGGGAAATCCCGCTGCGACAGGGCTTGTTCCGGCGGCCCGAACAGCTGCCCCAGCCGCTGCCAGCCCTGCGCCCGGGAGGCGTCGCGCAGCAAATCACCCCACTCGTGGAAGGTCAGCACCAGCGGGTTGTGCGAACGCACGGGTTTCACCAGGCCGTATTCGCAGGGCACGGCCGGGTCTTCTTCGGTGAAGGTGCCGAACAGCTTGTCCCAGACGATGAGCACGCCCGCGTAGTTGCGGTCGATGTACTTCGGGTTGCGCGCGTGGTGCACGCGGTGGTGCGAGGGCGTGTTGAACACGTGCTCCAGCCAGCCCAGCCGGCCGACCGCCTGGGTATGCACGAAGAACTGGAAGGCCAGGTTGATGGCCACCACGGCGACGATGTGCGTGGGCGAAAAACCAATCCACGCCAGCGGCAGCCAGAACAGCGACATGCCCGACACCGGGTAGGTGATGGACTGCCGGAACGCCGTGGACAGGTTCAGCCGCTCGGACGAATGGTGGGTGACGTGCGAGGCCCACATCCAGCGCACGCGGTGGCTGAGCCGGTGCCACCCGTAATAGGCGAAGTCCTGCGCCACGAACAGCAGCGCCACCGAGGCCCAGGAGGCCGTCAGATCGAACACGCGGAACTGGTGCACCCACCAGTAGGCGCCGATCACCGCCGCCCAGGCCAGCGCGTCGGCACCCTGGTGCATCAGCGCCAGCGCGGCGTTGGAAAGCGTGTCGCGCAGCGTGTACAGGCCAGGCCGGCGCTTGCGCCAGTACCAGGCTTCCCAGGCCACGAAGGCAAGGAACACCGGCGCCAGCGCCAGCAGCAGCCACTCGCCCATCAGGGCGCCGCGGGCACCGGTTCGGCCAGCGCGCGCGCCATGTTCTTCAGGCAGCGGTGCATGGCGCGGCGCATGAACAGCTGCAGCATCAGCGCGGTGACGGGCGCCAGCCAGCGCCGCGCCAGGGTGAATTCGTAGTCCCAGCGCACGCGCGAGCCGAATTCGTGGCCGGCGAAGGTCCAGTTCGCCTCGCCCTGCGTGACCAGCCAGGAAAACGGCGGGCGGAAGCCGCTGAGCACGTAGGCGTGGCGCACCGGCGGGTCGAGCACGGTGACGCGTTCGCTGAGCACGGTGCCGTCGGCGTTGTGCACCCGGCGCGTGCTGCCCACGGCCAGCGGCGCGTGCAGGCGGATGCCGCTGACGGCCGGGATGGGTCCGAAACCGGTGAAAAAGGCCGGGAAACGTTCGGGGCTGGTGGCCATCCGGAACGCCACTTCGGGCGTGCAGGGCAGGCTGCGTTCGGCGGAAACGGTCAGTCGCATGGGTGCAATTCTGGCCGCTGGCGGCGCCGGGTGTCCATCTCAGCCGCCCTGTTTGCGCCGCTGCAGGGCCAGCCAGGCCAGGGCCACGGTGCTGGCGTCGCCCAGCGCGGTGTGGCGCGCCAGCACCGGCAGGCCGAGCTCGGCGGCGATGGCGTCGAGCGACAGGTCCACCCGGGCATGCGGGTCGGCCAGGCGGCGGTGGTCGAGGTAGGCCTGGCCCAGTTCTTCGCGGCCGTTGGGCAGCGGGAAGCCGAACACGGTGCGCATCGGCCGCTCGAGCATGGCCAGGTCGAAGGCCAGGTGGTGGCCCAGCAGCGTGCGTGGGCCCAGCCAGCGCAGGAAACGCGGCAGCACGTCGCGCAGCTGCGGCGCGTCGGCCACTTCGGCCGGGGTGATGCGATGGTGGCGGATGGAGTTGATGTCGAAGCCGCGCCCCGGGTGCACGTAGGTTTCGAAGCGTTCGCCCAGCTTCACCTGGCCACCGCGCACGGGCACGGCGGCGAGGCTGAGGATGGCGTCGTGGCGCGGGTCGAGGCCGGTGGTTTCGAGATCCAGCGACACCCATTCGCCCGCCGGCGCCGGGCCGAACAGCAAGCCCCATTCGCCCGCGCCGTGGCGCCGTGCCCACCACCAGCGCTGCAGCCGGTTCATGCTCAGCCGCCCACGTGGAAGACCGACTGCACGTGGTCCTTGAAGGCGTTCACCACGCGCAATGCGTCGCGCAGCAATTCACGGTCGAGCCGGCGCAGCGCGGCCACGTCCACGCCGTTGCCGGGCGGCAGGCCGGCGTCGAGGTCGGCCAGCTGCTGGCCCAGGCGCAGGCGCATCAGCACCGCCAGCGCCTGCGGCACGTCGCGGCCGAGTTCGCTGTCCATGGCGCCGGCGGCCACCAGCGCGGCGCAGCGGTCGAAGCTGTTGCGGTGGGCGATGCCATGTTTCAGCGCCAGCGTGCGCAGGCCGTGCACCAGCGGGAACACGCCGCCGCGCTTGATGTCGGCGCGGCCGCCGGTTTCGCGCACCTGGCCCAGCCAGGTGAGCGGGTTGCCCTTGCTGAGCGCCGCTTCGGCCAGGTAGCGCAGCAGGATGGCGTCCCTGCCCAGCTCGCGCATGGCCGGCTGCAGCGGTTCGTAAAGCGCGGCGTTGCCGGCCACGGGGCGGGCGTCGAGGGTGATGGCCAGGTCGAGCGCGGTCTGGCCGTCGGCCACGCGCGCCCACTGGCCGATGCGTTCGCGCCACTGCGACACCGTGAGCCGCCAGTGCGGGTTGTTCACCATCACCTGGCCGGGACAGGGCGGGTAGCCGATGCGCTCGAGCGCGGCCGAAAAGGCGTCCATGGCCGCCGGCAGGCCGTCCCATTCGAAGCCGTCGGCCAGCACCAGGGCGTTGTCCTGGTCGGTCTTGAGGATCTGCTCGCGGCGGCCCTCGCTGCCCAGCACCAGCAGGCAGGTGCGGTCGTGGAACTGGGCGGGCACCACCTGCGCGAACACCCGCGCCAGGATGCGGCTGTTGAGCGCGCTGACCATTTCCATCAGGTAGCTCATCTTCGCGCCCTGGGCGTGCAGCTGGCGCACCAGGTCGGCCATGCCGCGCGCGGCCTCGGCGATGTCGTCCACGGTTTGCGCGCGCGCCAGGCGCAGGCTGATCAGGTGCGAACTGCTGGCGTAGTGCGCCAGCACTTCGGCCATGCCGAGCGTGCCCAGCGCGCGGCCCTCGCCGTCGCGCACCACCACGCGCTCCACGTGGTGTTCGGTCATGGTGACCAGGGCCTGGAACAGCACCTCGTCGGCGCGCACCGCCAGCAGCGGGCGGCTGGCCAGCGGGCCCACGGGCGCGTCGCGGCCCAGGCCGCCGCCGGTGAGCGCGTCCAGCAGGTCGGTGCGGGTGACGATGCCTTCGCCGTTTTCGCCTTCGCCGGGGGCCACCAGCAGGCAATCCACCTGGTGTTCGCGCAACGCGGCGGCGGCGGCCGCGATGCCGGTGCTGGCGGGCACGGCGTGAACCGGCGCCAGCTGCGCATCGGCCACGCGGGTGAGCATGAGCCGGCCCAGTTCGCCGGGCTGCTGCTGTTCGGCCAGCAGCCGGCGCTTCACCGACAGCGCCTCGTGGAAGTAGGCGGCGAAGCGCGGGTTGTCGGCCAGCAGCGCGTGGAAGGCGTCGGCCGGCAGCAGGAAACACACCGTGTCCTGCACGGCCTCGTAGCGGTGGCGGGCGCGGCCGGCGATGACGGCGAAGGCGCCGAACAGGTCGCCCGGGCCGTAATCGGCGAACTTGGTGCTGTCGGCGCCGCGGCCGTCGAAGGCGTGCACCAGGCCCTTGAGGATGACGTGCACGTGCGGCGAGGCCTCGCCGGCCTCGATGATGCGCTGGCCGGCGGCGAAATAGCCCAGGTCCACCGCGGCCGCGAGGCGGCGCTTCTGGCCGGCGTCGAGCAGGTCGAAGGGCGGGGATTCGAGGTCCAGTCCGGGCACGGGCGTGGCCATGGCGCCAGCCTGACATGGCGCGCCGCCGGCGTCAGCCACGGCGGACCTTCGACTTTGGTCGAAGCCGCGCCCGGCCCGGCATGCGGCGCTACACTCGCGGCTCCCCGGATTCGCGGAAGGAGGGTCCGTGATCCCAGGCTGGATCCTGCTGCTGGTGTCGGTGGGCTACGTCGGGCTGCTGTTCGGCGTGGCCTGGATGGGCGACCGCAAGCCGCTGTACCCGCGCCGCAACTGGCTGCGGCCGATCGTGTATTCGCTGGCGCTGGCGGTGTACTGCTCGTCGTGGACCTTCTACGGCGCGGTGGGCACGGCGGCCACCACGGGCCTGGGTTTCCTGCCGATCTACCTGGGGCCGATCCTGCTGTTCCTGTTCGGCTGGCGCATCCTGGAAAGGCTGGTGCTGGTGGCGCGCGAGCAGAGCACTGTGTCCATCGCCGATTTCCTGGCGGCCCGCTACGGCCGCGCGCAGAACATCGCCGCCATGGTGACGCTGGTCGCGGTGATCGCCGCCATTCCTTACATCGCGCTGCAGTTCAAGGCGGTGGCGATGAGCATCGAGGTGCTGTCGGGCGTCGATTCCGACGCGGGCGTGGGCGTGCTGGCCGACCCGGCGCTGTATTCGGCGCTGTTCCTGGCGCTGTTCGCCATCCTGTTCGGCACCCGCGAGATCGACGCGACCGAACACCACCACGGCATGATCCTGGCGGTGGCGCTGGAATCGCTGGTGAAGCTGGTGGCCTTCGTGGCGGTGGGCGTGTTCGCGCTGGGCCACCTGCCGGGCAGCGAAGACCTGCTGTCGCGTTTCCAGGCCGCCACCCGCGAGTTCGTGGCGCCCGGCATCCCGCAGGGTTTCATGGCGCAAACGCTGCTGGCCTTCGCCGCCATCGTCTGCCTGCCGCGCCAGTTCCACGTGGCCGTGGTGGAATGCGGCGACGTGGCCGACGTGCGCCGCGCGCGCTGGATGTTCAGCGGCTACCTCGTGGTCATCTGCCTGTTCGTGGTGCCCATCACGGCCAGCGGCCAGGCCCTGCTGTCCGGCGCCGGCGTGGCGCCCGACACCTACGTGCTGGCGCTGCCGCTGGCCATGGACAACACGGCGCTGGCGCTGGCGGCCTACGTGGGCGGTTTTTCGGCGGCCACGGGCATGGTGATCGTGGCCTCGGTGGCGCTGGCGACGATGGTGAGCAACGACCTGGTGATGCCGCTGCTGTGGCGCGGCAGCCTCACCGACCCCGACGAACGCCAGCACCTGGGCCGGCGCGTGCTGTGGGTGCGGCGCATCGCCATCGTGGCCATCGCGCTGCTGGCGTATGCGTACTACCGCGGCGCGGGCGAATCGGGTTCGCTGGCCGCCTTCGGCTTGCTGGCGTTCGCGGCCGTGGGGCAGTTCGCGCCCGCGCTGATCGGCGGCCTGTACTGGCGCGGGGCCAGCCGCCGCGGCGTGATGGCGGGCCTGGTGGCCGGCTTCGTGCTGTGGGGCTACACGCTGCTGCTGCCCACGCTCACGCGCGCCGGCTGGTTCGACGCCGGGTGGCTGCAGCAGGGCCCGCTGGGCCTGGCCTGGCTGCGGCCCGAGGGCCTGTTCGGCCTGAGCGGCTGGGACGCCATCACCCACGGCACCTTCTGGTCGCTGCTGGTGAACATCCTGGCGCTGCTGGTGGTGTCGGCGCGCTACCGGCCCAGCCTGGAAGACCGGCTGCGCGCCACGCCCTTCCTCGACCCTTATGCCGCCAGGCCGCTGGCCTCGGCCGGCGGCTGGCAGGGTTCGCTGAGCACCGAAGACATGCTGGCGCTGGCCACCCGCATCCTGGGCGAACGCGCCGCGCGCCGCGCCTTCGCCGAGTACGCCGCCGCGCAGGGACGCGAACTTTCGCCCGGCGCGCCCGCCGACCGCGCCCTGGTGCAGTTCACCGAACGCCTGCTGGCCGGCGCCATCGGCGCGGCCTCGGCGCGCCTGACGCTCACCACCGCGCTGCGCGGCTCGGGCATGGAGCTGGGCGAGGTGATGAGCCTGCTCGACGAAGCCAGCCACGAGCTGCGCTTCAACCGCGAGATCCTGTCGGCCACGCTGGAGAACCTTTCCCAGGCCGTGAGCGTGGTGGACCGCGACCTGCGCCTGGTGGCCTGGAACGGCCGCTACCAGCAGATGTTCGAATACCCCGACGGCATGCTGTACGTGGGCCGCCCGGTGGCCGACCTGATCCGCTACAACGCCGAGCGCGGTGAAATGGGCCCGGGCGCGGTGGAGGAACAGGTGGCCAAGCGCACCACCTACCTGCGCGAAGGCTCGCCCTACGTGTTCGAGCGCGTGTGAGCCAACGGCCAGGTGATCGAGATGCGCGGCCAGCCGCTGCCCGGCGGCGGCTACGTGACCACCTACAGCGACATCACCGACTACAAGCGCGCCGAACAGGCCCTGCGCGAATCGAACGAAACGCTGGAACAGCGCGTGGAGCAGCGCACCCGCGAGGCGGCCGAGGCCAACCTTTCCAAGACGCGCTTCCTGGCCGCCATCAGCCACGACGTGCTGCAGCCCATCAACGCCGCGCGCCTGTTCACCTCGGCCCTGCGCGACAGCGACGAGACCGCCGAGCAGCGCCGCCTGGCCGAACGCGTGGACGCTTCCCTGCGCGACGCCGAAGAACTGCTGGACGGGCTGCTGGACATTTCCCGCCTGGACGCCGGCTCGCTCAAGCCCGAGCTCACCGTGTTCCGGCTGGACGAGCTGATGGCGAGCGTGGCCGCGCAGTATGCGCCGCTGGCCGCCGCGCGCGGGCTGCGCTTCCGCGTGCATGCCAGCCGGCTGTCGATCCGCAGCGACCGGCGCCTGCTGCGGCGCGCGCTGCAGAACTTCGTGGCGAACGCTCTTCGCTACACGAAAGAAGGCCGCGTGGTGATCGGCGCGCGCCGGCGCGGCGGCGGCGTGGACATCGAGGTGTGGGACAGCGGCCCGGGCATCCCGCCGCACCACCTGGCGCAGATCTTCGAGGAGTTCCGCCGCTTCGAGCAGCCGTCGCCCTGGGGCGAACGCGGCCTGGGCCTGGGCCTGAGCATCTGCCAGCGCGTGTCGCGCATGCTCGACCACCCCATCAGCGTGCGCAGCTGGCCGGGGCGCGGCAGCGTGTTCGCCATCCGCGTGCCCGTGGCCGACACCCCGGCGCCCGCCAAGCCGCCACGCGCGCCGGTGGCGCACGGCGACCTGTCCGGCCTGAAGGTGCTGTGCCTGGACAACGACCGCGAGATCCTGGACGGCATGGAAGCCTTGCTGGGCCGCTGGGGCGTGGACGTGCGCGTGGCCGAAACCGTGGCCGCCGCGCTGGCCCAGGCCCGCGCCGACCGCCCCGACGTGCTGGTGGCCGACTACCACCTGCACGACGAACTCGACGGCCTGGGCGCGCTGCAGGCCCTGCGCGAAGTGTGCGGCGCCCACACGCCCGCCGTGCTGGTGACCGCCGATGGCAGCGATACGCTGAAGCGCGCCGCGAGGGATTTGGGCCTGCCGGTGCTGACGAAGCCGGTGAAGCCGGCGAGCTTGCGGGCGTTCCTGGCGGCGCAGCAAAGGCGGGTGGGGGTTTAGCCTCCCTGCGCCGGGAACAATTCCCAGCAGGAGCCATAGGTTGCGCCGAAGGTCACATCCTTCGCGCGCGCCCAGGCCGAGGACTGGTGGGAGGCCAAGGGGATGGTCGCTTGTGAAACGCGTGGTCCGTGAGCGCGGTGCGTCCTGCGCTCGACACGGACGCCGGCTGATTCCCGGCACCGCGGGCGTGGGCGGTTTTGCGCCCCGCCGGAATGCGGTGTATCAGCACGCCTGATTCTGTAGGCGATCGTCACGCTCGCGCAGCAGCCAATAGACCACTCCGAGCACCAGGGTGGCTCCGGCCAGCGCGGCGATCGTGCCCGCGGAAGTTGCGCCGGAATCGAGTATGACGAACTTCCTGCTCAACGCGATGAGCGCAATGAGCACCACGGTCTTGACCTGGATGATGCTAGATCGCCGGAGGGCAACGAGGAGGATCGAATGCTTGAACTCCATGGCGATGAGCAGCGTCATGATCATGCCGAAGAGCGCTTGGAAGACATCGTTTCCGAGCGGATCGAAAGCGCCGCTGAACAGCAACATGGCAACACGGATGACCAGCTGCAGGAGCGCCAGCGCGATGACGACCGCAATCACGGAACTCAGGACTATCGCGACGACCTGCTCGAAGCGCTCGTAGACGGACATGATCGGCCAATGCTTGCGCGTCTCCGCGAAGAATCGCCGTTGCGCATGGTGATTGTCGTTCATTGGCCACCCCGTTGCGGGTATGCGCGCCAGCGACCTCCGGGTCGCACCGTGGAGAGGCGTCGGGTCGCCTGATCGTGTCTGGGCGCATCGTTGACCTGCCCGGGCGGAGTGTCAAGCCCGCGCCTGGTCACGACCACCGGGAAGAAGGATCGAAGCGATGCAATAGTGGGCTTTCCGGGAGCACCAAGCCATGTTGGACGACGGAACCCAAGCGTCGACTTGGCGCGTCCCTCGTGATCGCCCAGCCATCGCCTTGGGGGCATGCTTGGCTCGACCGTCGGCAACGATTGATCGCACTGCTGCAGCGGTTGGCGCCTGAACACTTATCTCCTGGCCGAAGGCGGACACTTGTCGCCAGTTTGAAACCCGGCGCCGTCAGTCGGACCATGGGGACTTTCCAAGCCCGGCCCCACTCATGCCCCTCACCCTCTACGGCCACCCCTTCTCCTCCTACACCCAGAAGGCGCTCATCGCCCTCTACGAGAACGGCACGCCGTTCGAGTTCCGCTGCATCAGCCCCGAGCACCCGCAGCACGCCGCCGAGTGGCTGCAGCATTGGCTGCTGCGCAAGTTCCCGCTGCTGGTGGACGACGGGCGCGACGTGGCGGAGACCAGCCTCATCATCGAGTACCTGCAGCTGGCGCACCCGGGGCCGGTGCGGCTGCTGCCGGCCGATGCCATGGCGGCGCTCGGGGTGCGGTTCATGGACCGCTTCTTCGACCTGCACGTGATGCTGCCGGTGCAGGACGCCGTGGCCGCCGCCATCACCGGCAACGCCGCCTGGCGCGACGACGCGCTGGCTGCCACGGTGGAGAAGCTCGACCGCGCCTACGACTGGCTGGAAACCCGCCTGGCCGGCAAAACCTGGGCCACGGGCGACGACTTCACCCTGGCCGACTGCGCCGCCGCGCCCGCGCTGTTCTACGCCGACTGGGTGCAGCGCATCGGCGAACGCTACCCCGTGCTTCGCGCCTACCGCGCCCGCCTGCTGGCGCGGCCTTCGTTCGCGCGCGCCGTGGAGGAAGCACGGCCCTACCGCCACCTGTTCCCGCTCGGCGCGCCGGACCGCGACTAGCGCCTCAGGTCCTGTCCAGCAGCGCCGGCAGCCACCGAGCCGAAGGGTCGGCGGCGGCGCTGACCACGGCGAAACTCAGGTCTTCGCGCGACCAGTAGCGCGCCAGCAGCTCGCCGTCGCGGCGTTCGCCGTCGCCGGCCAGGCGGCCGCGCGGGCGCAGGTAGAAGCCCACGCGCGCGCCGTTGTCGTCGGCATACACCAGCATCGCGGCCGGGCCCTGTTCGGTGGAGAGCAGCCGGCCGCCCTGCAGCTTGTAGCCGGCGGGGCTGAGGTCGGGCACGCGGCCGGCGTCGCCGAAGTTCCGCGCCAGCCAGGCTTCCAGTTCGGCGGTGCGGGCGGCGTCGAATTCCATCGGCGGCGCGTCGGCATCCACGAACTGCCGGTAGGCGGCCACGGCGTCGGCCATGGGCAGCGGCGCGGGCGATTGCAGTGCGCGCGCCTGCCAGCCGAACAGGCCGCCCACGCCCAACGCCACCAGCAGCGAGGCCGCCATGGCCAGGCCGCGCGTGCGTTGCGCGCGCCGGCGCCGGCGAAGGCGCGCGGGGTCTAGCGCGGGGTTGGCGGGCCAGGCTTCGGGCTGCGCCATCAGGGCGCGCAGGCGGTCGGCGTCGCGTTTCCAGCCGCGCACCTCGTCGGCGCGCGCGGGGTTCGCGGCCAGCCAGGCCTCGACCGCGGCGCGGCGCGCGGGGTGCAACTGGCCATCCACGTAGGCGTGCAGTTCGTCTTCGGCGGGGATTTCATGGTTCATCGCAGCACCTTCAGCGCGGGGCGTCCGCCCGCGTCTTCGCCATCCATTTCCCGCAGCGCGCGGCGCGCACGCGACAGGCGCGACATCACGGTGCCGATCGGAATGCCCAGCACGTCGGCGGCCTCGCGGTAGGCCAGGCCTTCCACGCTCACCAGCACCAGCAGCGCGCGCTGCTCGGCCGGCAGCTGGGCCAGGCCGGCCAGGGCGCGGCGCGTTTCCAGGATGTCGTCGGGCCGCGGCACCTGCGCCTCGTCGTCGGCGGCGAACAGGCGCGCGATGCGGCGCCAGCGCCCGGCGCGGCGGTAGTCGTCCACGAACTGGCGGTACAGCACGGAAAACAGCCAGGGCTGCAGCGCTTCGTCGTCGCGGCGCTGGCCGCCGTGGGTGAGCGCGCGCTCCAGCGCCGCCTGCACCAGGTCGTCGGCGGCGGCCGGCTCGGCCACCAGGGTGCGCGCGAAGCGGCGCAGGCGCGGGATCAGTTCGCGCAGCGTGTCGTCGTCCAGCGGGGTCGGGCGGGGCAAGGGCATGGGGGTTTCCTGGCTTCCCGGGAATGACGAACGGCGCCGCCCGATTATTCCCGATGCCCGCCACGGGTGCATGGCAGGGCGGCCCGGGAATAAACCGGGCCGCCCGGGCGTCCCATGGCCAGTCCACCCCGCGAGACCGCGCCATGACCGAAAGCCCCACTCCCGCCCCGCCGCGCTGGCGGTCCCTGGTTCCGTTCGTCGGCATCGCCACCGTGGTGGCGGCGCTGGCCGCGGCCTTCGCCTTCACCGCGGGCTGGCTATCGCCGGCGCGGCTGACGGCGCCGCGCCTGGTGGACACCATCGAAGGCGGCAAGGCCCAGCCCGGCTTCCGCCGCGCGCATGCCAAGGGCGTATGCGTGGAAGGCTATTTCGAACCCACGGCGGAAGGCGCGGCCCTGTCGAAGGCCCGCGTGTTCAGCCAGGCACGCACGCCGGTGCTGGGCCGCCTGTCCATCGGCGGCGGCGACCCGCACGCCATGGAAGCGCAGGCGCGCGTGCGCAGCGTGGGCCTGCTGCTGCAGACCGACGACGGCCAGCAGTGGCGCATGGCCATGAACAGCTTCCCGTTCTTCAGCGTGGCCACGCCGCAGGCCTTCGCCGAGCAGATCGTGGCCTCACGCCCCGACCCGGCCACCGGCAAGCCCGACCCGGCGCGCCTGCAGGCCTTCCTGGAACGCCACCCCGAAGCCGCGAAGTTCATGGCCTGGGCGAAATCGGCGCCGTGGTCGAACAGCTGGGCCAACACGCGGTTCAACGGCGTGAACGCCTTTCGCTTCATCGACGCCGCTGGTGGCTCGCGCTTCGTGCGCTGGTCGCTGGCGCCGCTGGCGCCGTTCGAACCGCTCGACGAAACCACGCGGCAAACCGCCGACGCCGGTTACCTGGCGCAGGACCTGTCGACGCGCCTAGCGCAGGCGCCGGTGCGCTGGACGCTGGAAGTCACCGTGGCCGAGCCCGGCGACGCGGTGGACGACCCGTCGCAGCCCTGGCCCGAAGAACGCCCGCGCGTGGCCGCCGGCACGCTGGTGCTGGAGCGCGCCACGCCGCAGGCCACCGGTGCCTGCCGCGACGTGAACTTCGACCCGACCCTGGTGCCCGACGGCATCGCGCTGTCGGGCGACCCGGTGCTGGCCGCGCGCGCCGGGGCCTATTCGGCCTCGTTCAACCGCCGCCAGCGCGAGGTCGCCGCCGGCGCCTGGCCGCTGGCCACCGTGGGAGACGAGTGATGGACGCGCCCAAGACCTTCGACCGCACCGCGCGCTGGCTGCACTGGTCCATGGCGGTGATGATCGTGGCGATGCTGTTCATCGGCGTCGGCATGGTGGCGTCGCTGTCGCTGCGGCCGCTGCTGCTCGACATCCACCGGCCGCTGGGCCTGGCGATCCTGGTGCTGGCGCTGCTGCGCCTGCGCCACCGCCGCCGGCATCCGCCGCCGCCGCTGCCCGCTTCGCTGCCGGCGCCGCAGGCGATGGCCGCGCGCGCTTCGCACTGGCTGCTGTACGGCCTGATGCTGGCGATGCCGCTGCTGGGCTGGGCGATGTCGTCGGCCGGCGGCTACCCGGTGCTGTTGCCCGGCGGCTGGGTGCTGCCGGCGCTGGCGCCGCAGGACCCGGTGCTCTACAGCGCGCTGCGCAGCGCCCACGGCGCGCTGGGCTACGGCCTGTTCGCGCTGGTGCTGGTGCACCTGGCGGCCGCGTTGCACCACGCCTGGGTGCGCCGCGACGGGGTGTTCGAGGCGATGGCGGGGCGCCACCGCGCCGCCACCCGCGTGGAGCGGGAACCGCCCTCGCGACGGGAGGATCCCGGCTGAGCCGGATCGCCGGCCGAAAGGGCGTATCGTCGGAAGCCCACCCCTCCAGGAGCGTTGCCATGTCCCGGTTCAAGGTTGGTTACCTGATCGGCAGCCTGTCCAGCCAGTCGATCAACCGCAAGCTCGCCAAGGCGCTGATCCGGCTCGCGCCGGAGGGCATGCAGTTCCACGAAATCGCCTTCCGCGACCTGCCGCTTTACAGCCCGGATTACGACGCCGATTTCCCGCAGGTGGCGCTGGATTTCAAGGCGGCCATCGCCGCGTCCGACGCGGTGCTGTTCGTCACGCCCGAATACAACCGCTCCATCCCGGGCGGACTGAAGAACGCCATCGACTGGGCCACGCGCCCGTCGGGCACCAATTCGTTCGCGCGCAAGCCGTCGGCGGTCATCGGCACGTCGCCGGGCGCCATCGGCACCGCCATCGCGCAGCAGAGCCTGCGCGGCGTTCTGGGCTTCTGCAATTCGCCGCAGATGACCTCGCCGGAGGCCTACATCCAGTTCAAGCCGGGCCTGATCACCGACGAGGGCGAAGTGACGGTGCCCGGCACCGAGGACTTCCTGCGCAAGTACATGGCCGAGTTCCACGCCTTCATTGGCCGCGTGCTCACGGTGCTGCCGCGGCAATGACGGCCGCGCCCTGCCTGGACAAGGAGACCTGATGGCCTGGCTGATAACGAAGTTCGCCTTCACCGCCGCCGTGATCGTGCTGGTGTCGGAAGTGGCCAAGCGCAGCGACAAGGCCGGGGCGCTGATCGCGGCCTTGCCGCTGGTCACGCTGATGGCGCTGGTGTGGCTGCACGTCGAGGGGCAGCCGCAGGAGAAAGTGGCGAAACACGCCTGGTACACGTTCTGGTACGTGCTGCCGACGCTGCCGATGTTCCTGGCGTTCCCCTATTTGCTGCCGCGCGTCGGCTTCTGGCCGAGCTTGCTCGCGAGCGCCGTCATCACGGTGGCGTCGTTCGGCGCTTTCGCGCTGGTGGTGCGTCGGTTCGGGATCGAGCTGCTGTAGCCCATGAAGACGCCCCGGCGAACCGGGGCGTCTTCGGCGACATGCGTGGCGGGGCTTTACGGGCTGGTGGACAGCGTCAGGCCGTAGCCCTGCAGCAGCGCGTTGAGCGGCTGGAAGTAGCTGGTGGCCAGCTTGGCCTGCTTGCCCTTGCAGCTGTAGTTTCCGCCGGAAAGCACGCCCTGGCCCTGGCCGGCGCCGGTGATGAAGGCGCCGCCGGAATCGCCACCTTCAGCGCACACTTTCACCTGGGTGAGGCCGTTCACGCTGGCATCGGGGTACTGCACGGTGACGTTCTTGGCTTCGATCACGCCGCAATGCAGGCCGGTGGTGCGGCCCGAGCGACAGACGCTGGCGCCGATGGGCGCTTCGGTGCTGCCGTACACCGGGATGTCGCTGCCGCTGTAACCATCGACCACCGGAAGCAGGGTGTGGTTGTTGTCCACCTGCACCCAGGCGCGATCGGAGCCGGGGAAGTTCGACGCGGCGAAGGCGCCGATCTGGCTCACGGTGCGGCGGTTGACCGCCACGAAGGCGCGGTCGCCGGCGTTGCCGCAATGGCCGGCGGTGGCGAAGCCCTTGGCGCCGTTGCGGGTGACGGCGAAACCGACCGAGCAGTAGTAGTAGTTGCTGCCGTCGTTGGACAGGTATTCGCTGCCACCCTGCAGCGTGGCCAGCGGCATTGGCGCCGATTCCATGCGCTGGAAGCGGATGGTGTCGGCGTCGGCGCCCGTGGCGGCGATGAAGCCGATGGCCGCGGCTTCGGCGCCCGGCGCGACGTTGACGGTCACGCTGTTGTTGCGCACGTCGACGAACCAGCCGTAGACGCCTTCGGGCGACTTGGCGCCGTGGGCGAGCAGCGTATCGATTTCCCCTTTCGAGGCTTCAAGGCGGTCGAGGCTGTGGCGCACGCTGCGGATTTCGGCGCCGGCGGGCGCGCGCTGCGGCGTGATGGAGGTGGTGGCCACGACCAGCTGGTACTGGCCGTTGCCCTTGCGCTCGAGCCAGCTGCCGGCGAAACGTTCGCCCTGGGCTTTCGCCAGCGCTTTCTCCTCACGCAGGGCCAGGCGCTCGGCCTGCACGTACTGGGTGAGCTGTTCGGACGTGAGCCCGAGATCTCGCTGCATGGCCTCGCGCACGGCGGGCAACATGGCCCGGTCGCCGGGCGCAGCCGAGGCGGCCATGGCGGCGAAGAGGGCAAGGGGGGAAATGGCAAGCAGGCCACGACGGGCCCAGGAGGCGAACTTTCGCATCTGCAGGTTCCTCTCGTCTTTGGACGGGGGATGTGCAGGACCTGCCGTGGGGGCGTCTGGACAGCAGGCGGGGCGGGCCCGGCAGGCCGAGGATGGCACAGGACGCCATGCCGGTCGAATCAGCCGGCCCCCGAAATGGCGGCGGGAAAGATTCACCGGGCGGCAGCTTGGCCGCCGGACTCAGGCGCCGGCGTCGCCTTCGGCCTGCAAGCTGCCGGGATCCACGGCCAGCCGCCCCGCCATCAGCACGGCTTGCGTGCGGTTGCTGGCGCCGAGCTTGCGCAGGATGGCGGTCATGTGGGCTTTCACGGTGGCTTCGGAAACGCCGAGCGCGTGGGCGATCTGCTTGTTGAGCAGGCCGCTGCCCAGCATGCCGAGCACTCGGAACTGCTGCGGCGTCAGTTCGGCCAGGCGGCGCGCCACCTGGGCTTCCTCGGGGTGCAGGCCGTCGGCGGTTTCGGCCTGCGGCGGCGCCCACTGGCCGCCTTCGAGCACGGTGGCGATGGCTTCGCGGATGGTGCCCGGGTCGGAGGATTTCGGGATGAAGCCGGCGGCGCCGTGTTCCAGCGCGCGCCGCACCACCGTGGGCTCTTCGCGCGCCGACACCACCACGATGGGCAGCTGCGGCTGCACCGCCCGCAGGTGCACCAGCGCGCTGAAACCGTGCGCGCCGGGCATGTTCAGGTCGAGCAGCAACAGGTCGGCCTCGGGGTGGGACTCGGCGCTGGCGAAGAGCGCGTCGGCGCTGTCCGATTCCACCAGCCGCGCCTGCGGCAGCAGCTTCGACACCGCGCCCTTGAGCGCCTCGCGGAACAGCGGATGGTCGTCCGCGACCAGGATGGTGGGCGCGGGCGACACGCTCAGCGCACCTGCCGCTCGCGCACCAGCGACTCCACCACGCCCGGGTCGGCCAGCGTGGAGGTGTCGCCCAGGCCGGCGCGGTCCACGCCCTCGGGGCCGGCCTCGGCGATCTTGCGCAGGATGCGCCGCATGATCTTGCCGCTGCGGGTCTTGGGCAGGCCCGGCGCCCACTGCAGCCAGTCGGGCGCGGCGATGGGGCCGATCTCGTGGCGCACGTGCTGCACCAGCTCCTTGCGCAGCGCGTCGGTGGGCTCCACGCCCGCCTTCAGCGTGACGTAGGCATAGATGCCCTGGCCCTTGATGTCGTGCGGCGCGCCCACCACGGCGGCCTCGGCCACGGCGGCGTGCGCCACCAGCGCGCTTTCCACTTCGGCCGTGCCCATGCGGTGGCCGGAGACGTTGATCACGTCGTCCACGCGGCCGGTGATCCAGTAGTAGCCGTCGGCGTCGCGGCGGCAGCCGTCGCCGGTGAAGTACATGCCGGGGTAGGTCTTGAAGTAGGTGTCGATGAAGCGCTGGTGGTCGCCGTAGACGCTGCGCATCTGGCCCGGCCAGGAATCCTTCAGCACCAGGTTGCCTTCGGTGGCGCCTTCGAGCACGCGGCCCTCCGCGTCCACCAGCGCCGGCTGCACGCCGTAGAAGGGCAGCGTGGCCGAGCCGGGCTTGGTGGCCACGGCGCCGGGCAGCGGCGAGATCAGGATGCCGCCGGTTTCGGTCTGCCACCAGGTGTCGACGATGGGGCAGCGTTCTTCGCCGACGACGCGGTTGTACCACTCCCAGGCCTCGGGGTTGATGGGCTCGCCCACCGTGCCCAGCAGGCGGATGGACGTGCGCTTGCTGCGCTTCACCGGCGCGTCGCCCTCGCGCATCAGCGCGCGGATGGCGGTGGGCGCGGTGTAGAAGATGGTCACCTGGTGGCGGTCGCACACTTCCCAGAAGCGGCCCGGGTCGGGGTAGGTGGGCACGCCCTCGAACATCAGCGAGGTGGCGCCGTTGGCCAGCGGGCCGTACACCACGTAGCTGTGGCCGGTCACCCAGCCCACGTCGGCGGTGCACCAGAAGACGTCGTCTTCCTTCAGGTCGAACACGCATTCGTGCGTGTAGCTGGCCCAGGTGAGGTAGCCGCCGCTGGTGTGCAGCACGCCCTTGGGTTTGCCGGTGCTGCCCGAGGTGTAGAGGATGAACAGCGGGTCTTCCGCGTTCATCGGCCTGGCGGCATGCGTGGCCGGCTGGCTTTCCACCACGGCGTCGTACCAGCGGTCGCGCGGCATCTGCATGGGCACGCCGCCGCCGGTGTGGCGCACCACCAGCACGGTTTCCACGGTGTTGGTGCCGGGCTTGCGCAGGGCCTCGTCCACGTTGGCCTTGAGCGGGATGGTCTTGCCGCCGCGCAGGCCCTCGTCGGCGGTGATCACCAGCTTGCTGGCGCAGTCGGCGATGCGGTTGGCGATGGAATCGGGCGAAAAACCGCCGAACACCACCGAGTGGATGGCGCCGATGCGGGCGCAGGCCAGCATGGCCACCGCGGCCTCGGGGATCATGGGCAGGTAGATCGTGATGCGGTCGCCCTTCACCACGCCCAGCGACTCGAGCGCGTTGGCCAGGCGGCAGACCATGCCGTGCAGCTCGCGGTAGGTGATGCGGCGCGGTTCCGTGGCCGGGTCGTCGGCTTCCCACAGGATGGCCACCTTGTCGCCGCGTTCGGCCAGGTGGCGGTCCAGGCAGTTTACGCTGACGTTGAGCTCGCCGTCGGCGTACCAGCGGATGTGGAAGTCCTTGAGGTCGTAGCTGGTGTCCTTGGCCCGGGTGTAGGGCTTGTCCCAGTGCAGGCGCTTGCCCACCTTCGACCAGTAGGCCTCGGGGTCGCGCACGGAGGCGGCGTAGTCGCGCTCGTAGTCGGCGCGCCGGATGGCGGCGGCGGCCTCGAAGGCCGGGGGAACGGGGATGATGCGCTCGGACATGGGGGCTCCTGCGGCCCGTGGCCGCGCGGGTTCATTACAAGATTACTCGCCTGCGGCTCATTCTGGGGCAGCTCCCCCGCCACCCAATTAGACCTTCGTCTAAACCCGCCCCGCCTTCGACCAATGGGTAATGGCCCGGGCCCCGGCGCCACCACAGACTCGCCCGGCCAACGTGGCAACGGTCCGAATTCCGGGAGGGGAAGGATGAACCGATTCAACCTTAGACAACGGTCCACGCTGTCGCTCGCCCTGCTGCTGGCGATCGCGGCGCCGGGCCAGGCGCTGGCGCAGGACGCCGGCGCGCAGGACCTCGAGGCGCGCATCGCGCAGCTCGAGCAGATGGTGGGCGCGCTCAAGTCGGAGCTCGAGGCGCAGAAAGCCGCGGCCGCCGCGGCCCAGGCCGCGAAACCGGCGCCGCCCGCGCAGCCGATCCAGGCGACGGCGATCATGCCGGGCGCCAACCCCGGCACGCGCTTCAGCTTCGGCGGCTTCATCAAGCTCGACGCCATGATGACCGACACCAGCGACGGCGAGATCGCCGACAGCTCGGCCGGCCGCCTGTTCTACCTGCCCAGCGCGACGCCGGTGGGCGGCGTGGACGAGGAGTCGCCCGACTTCGACGCCCACGCGCAGTTCTCGCGCGTGTGGTTCGGCGCCGACACCGACCTCGACGGCCACAAGCTCAAGGCCTACCTCGAGATGGACCTGTTCGGCGGCGCGCTCGGCAACGAAGTGGCCACCAACACCTACGGCGTCACCATCCGCCACGCCTACGTGGCCTGGGACCGGTGGCTGGCCGGCCAGACCTGGTCGAACTTCCAGGACGTGGCGGCGCTACCCGACGCGGTGGACTTCATCGGCCCGACCGAAGGCACCATCTTCGTGCGCCAGGCCCAGCTGCGTTACACCAACGGCGCGTTCTCGGCCTCGCTGGAGAACCCGGAGACCACGTTCACCGGCTACCTCAACGGCGCGCGCGGCTCCAGCGACGACAATTCGGTGCCCGACCTGACCCTGCGCTGGCTGCACAAGGCCGACTGGGGCCACTTCACCGTCGCGGGCCTGGTGCGCCAGCTGAAGGTGGAAACCGCCAGCACCAGCGAAAGCGACACCGGCTTCGCGCTCAGCGTCTCGGGCAAGTGGAACCTCGGCCCCAACGACGACATCCGCTACATGGCCAGCGCCGGCAGCGGCATCGGCCGCTACCTCGGCCTGGGCCTGGGCCCGGACGCCATGGTGGCCGCCGACGGCTCGCTCGACGCGCTCGACGGCTACGGCGGCTTCATCGCCTGGCGCCACGCCTTCAGCCCGAAGCTGCGCGGCAACGTGTTCTATTCGATGGCGCAGTTCGACAACAACCCGCTGCTGACCGGGCTGGCCGTCACCGAATCGGCGCGGTCGTTCCACGCCAACCTGATCTACTCGCCGCTGCCCAAGGTGGACATCGGCGCCGAGCTGATCTGGGGCAACCGCGAAATCGAGAGCGGTGCCGACGGCGACCTCCGCCGCCTGCACATGCACGTCAAGTACAGCTTCTGACCCTGCGCCGGGAGGCCAGATAAATATGACCAGTCCAATTACCGAAGAGCGGCGCAAGGAGTACTGGCGCCGCACGCTCCGGATCACGGCGATCCTGCTGTCGATCTGGTTCGTCGTGACCTACGTGTTGATCTTCTTCGCGATTCCGCTGAACGAGTTCACTTTCCTTGGCTTCCCCTTCGCCTTCTACATGGGCGCGCAGGGGGCGCTTGTCGTCTACGTGGTGCTGATCGTGTTCTACGCCTGGTACATGAACAGGCTGGACCGCGAATTCGGCGTGGCCGAGGAGGGCTGACCCATGTCCGGTGATTTCGTAAGCCGACTTCCCAAGATCTACGGCATGTACACCGGGGGCTTCATCGCCTTCGTCATCGCGCTCGCCATCGGCGAGCAGCTGGGCATGCCCAACGCCTGGATCGGTTACGTGTTCATGGCCGCCACCATAGGCCTGTACGCGATGATCGGCATCATGAGCCGCACGGCGGAGACCGACGAGTACTACGTCGCCGGCCGCCGCGTGCCCGCGCTCTACAACGGCATGGCCACCGGCGCCGACTGGATGTCCGCGGCCAGCTTCATCGGCATGGCGGGCACCCTGTACGCGCAGGGTTACGACGGCCTGGCCTTCGTGATGGGCTGGACCGGCGGCTACGTGCTGGTGGCGCTGTTCCTGGCGCCGTACCTGCGCAAGTTCGGCCAGTACACCATCCCGGACTTCCTGGGCACGCGCTACGGCGGCAACCTGCCGCGCACCATCGGCATCATCTGCGCCATCACGGCCAGCTTCACCTACGTGATCGCGCAGATCTACGGCGCCGGCATCATCACCAGCCGCTTCCTGGGCATCGACCTGGCCACCGGCGTCTGGGTGGGCCTGATCGGCGTGCTGGTGTGCTCGCTGCTGGGCGGCATGCGCGCGGTGACCTGGACCCAGGTGGCCCAGTACATCATCCTGATCATCGCCTACCTGGTGCCCGTGGTCTGGCTGTCGATCAAGGTCACCGGCAACCCGGTGCCGCAGCTGGCCTACGGCGAAGTGCTGCAGCAGATCGGCGCGCTCGAGCAGCAGCTCGGCGTCACCGCCGGCCACGCCACGCCCTTCGTCAAGAACGACATGGTCAACTTCATGGCCCTGACGTTCTGCCTGATGGTGGGTACGGCCGCGCTGCCGCACATTCTGATGCGCTTCTTCACCACCCCCAGCGTCAAGGAAGCACGCAAGTCGGTGGGCTGGAGCCTGTTCTTCATCTTCCTGCTCTACTTCACCGCGCCGGCCTATGCGGCCTTCGCCAAGCTCGAGGTCTATTCCAACGTGATCGGGCAGTCCATCGCCACGCTCCCGGCGTGGGTGGCCTCGTGGTCGCAGGTGGGCCTGGTGTCCATCTGCGACGCGGTGGACGCGATGACGGTGGTGAAGGGCTGCACGGCGAACGGCAACGGCGACGGCATCCTGCAGCTGGCCGAGCTGGTGCTCAACGCCGACGCGATCGTGCTGGCCACGCCGGAAATCGCCGGCCTGCCCTACGTCATCGCCGGCCTGGTGGCCGCGGGTGGCCTGGCGGCGGCGCTGTCGACGGCCGACGGCCTGCTGCTGACGATCTCCAACGCGCTCTCGCACGACGTGTACTACAAGATGGTCAACCCGAACGCGTCGGCCAAGAAGCGCCTCACGGTGGCCCGCGTGCTGCTGCTGGGCGTGGCGGCCATCGCGGCCTACGCGGCTTCGAACGCACCGGCGACCATCCTGTCGATCGTGGCCTGGGCGTTCTCGATCGCGGCGGCGGCGTTCTTCCCCGCGCTGGTGCTGGGCATCTTCTGGAAGCGCGCGAACCGCGCCGGCGCGGTGGCCGGCATGCTGGTCGGCTTCGGCCTCACGTTGTACTACCTGATCAACGTGAAGTTCCTGGGCATGACCCCGTGGTTCGGCATCAAGGACGTTTCCGCCGGCATCTTCGGCATCCCGCTCGGTTTCATCACCATCGTCGTGGTGAGCCTGCTCACCAAGGAGCCGTCGCAGGAGGTCAAGGACATGGTCGAGGACCTGCGTTACCCGCGACTGGCCAAGGGCTGATCGGCCCGCCGCGTCCTTCCTCCCCGAAGGGCGCGGCTTCCGCGGCGCCGGTGCCCCCAGCACCGGCGCCTTTTTTCTGACCTTCGCTAGAATCAGGCCATGCTGACCGCCTACACCCTGCTGCAATACCTGCTGGCCGTGCTGATGTGGACCCTAGTGGGCCGCGGCCTGCTGCGCGTGATGATCCCCGGCGACCCGATGCGCAACCCGGTCTACCGGCTGTTCACCTGGGCGCTGTGGCCGGTACTGGCGCCGCTGCGCGCCACCCTGGGCCGCGTGGTGCCGCATTCGCACCTGGGCTGGTACGCGCTGTTCGCCCTGCTGGCGCTGCGCGTGGGCTTGTACATGCTGTTCTACAGCCAGGGCTGGCTGGTCCTGCCCACGAAGGCATCCCTGTAGGAGCGGCTTCAGCCGCGACCGCTCTTCGCGAAAGGCGGTCGCGGCTGAAGCCGCTCCTACAGGGGCTCGGTCTTACCAGTCGGTGGGGCGGTAGTCCTTGAGGAACTGGCCCCAGACATGGTGCCCGGTGTTGAAGCCGTCGATGATGGGATCGACGATGCGCGCCGCGCCGTCGACGATGTCCAGCGGCGGGTGGAAGCGTTCTTCCTTCGTCTTGCGCGCTGCGATCTCCACCGGGTCTTCGTCGGTCACCCAGCCGGTGTCCACCGCGTTCATGTGGATGCCGTCGCCGTGGTAATCGGCGGCCGAGGTGCGCGTCATCATGTTCAGCGCCGCCTTGGCCATGTTGGTGTGCGGGTGCCGGGTGGTCTTGAAGTTGCGGTAGAACTGCCCCTCCATCGCCGAGACGTTGACGATGTGCTTGTCGCGTTCGGGCGTGCGCAGCATCAGCGGCTTCAGGCGCGCGTTGATGATGAAGGGCGCCACGGCGTTCACCAGCTGCACCTCCAGCAGTTCCACCGACGGCACCTCGTGCATCTGCAGGCGCCAGGAATTGCGGCCGCGCAGGTCCACCTGCTGCAGGTCCTGGTCCAGGCGGCCCTCGGGGAACAGGTGCTGCTGGCCCAGCAGTTCCTCCGCCAGCAGCGGCACCTGCGAGAGCTCCGCCGAACGCGCGATGCCCGGCGCCGGCGCGCCGTGCGCCAGCGCGTTGCCGTCGGGCACCAAGTCGTAGCCGCGCAGGCCTTCGTAGCTGCCCAGCAGCTTGCGCACGTGCTGGGGCATGTCGGCGTGCGCGGCGGTTTCGCCGGCGATCATGTGCGCGTAGAAGGCCGGCGGGCGGCGCACGGTCTGGCAGGCGTTGTTGATGATGAAATCGAGCCGGTCGCGGGTGGCCAGCAGGGTCTGGCAGAAGGCCTCCACGCTGGGCGTGTGGCGCAGGTCCAGGCCGAACACCTCGAGGCGGTGGCCCCACTCCTCGAAATCGGGCTCCTCGGCGTAACGCGCGGCGGAATCGCGCGGGAAGCGCGTGGTGACGATCAGCGAGGCGCCGGCGCGCAGCAGCTTCAGGCCCGCCTGGTAGCCGATCTTGACGCGGCCGCCGGTGAGCAGCGCCACGCGCCCACGCAGGTCGGCGGTTTCGGTGCGCTTGTGGAAATTGAACTCGGCGCAGGGCGGGCACATCTGGTCGTAGAAGTGGTGGATGCGCGTGTACTTTTCCTTGCACACGTAGCAGTGCTGCGGCTCGATGGTCTCGCGCGCGGGGTCGTCGGTGATCTGGTCCACCGGCGCCTTCGCGGGCGGGAAGTAGTTCGGCGTCGAGAACACCGGCTTGCTGCGCAGCTCGCGGATGCCGGTGGCGTTGAGCACGGCGTCGTCGTGGGCGTTCTTCTTCTGCACGCGCTCGCGCCGGGCTTCGCGGCGGCGCTTGCGGTGGTCGAGCGGGTCGGGGTTGTGGAAGCGGTTCACCGCGGCCTTCAGGCGCTTCTGCTCGGACTCGGGCAGGGCCTCGAACGCGGCCTTGTCGGCCGCCACGGTTTCGAGCAGTTCGGCGGCGGCGCGCAGGCGCTCGACCAGGGACTGGCCGCCATCGGGCGGAGTCGGAGGGGTATCGGTCATGGAAAGTGGGTGCAAAGCCGGCGCCGTGGCGCCCGAAGGCGCCCATTCTCGCAGGAACCGGCCCGGGGCAGGCGCGACGGCCAGCGCCTGCGCAAGGCGGCGAAGCGCAGGACCGGAAATGGAACGGGCCCGCCGAAGCGGGCCCGTGCCGGGTGACGCGGTGGAGCGGGCTCAGGCGCGCGCGGGCGCCATGGAATAGCCCTTCAGGCGCGCCGAGAACTCCTCGAGCTGGCGGATGCCGGAGGCTTCGGCCTCGGCGCACCAGGCGCGCAGGGCCTCGAGCTTGGTCTCGGCCTCGGCGCTCTTGATCTCGTAGATCGCCAGCAGGCGCTGGCGGAACTCGAGCAGGCGCTGGGTGTTCGGGCGCTCGGCGATCCAGGCGCTGAAGCGCGCGCGGTTGTCGTCGCTGAGCCACTTGCCCTCGCTGCGGAAGGCGCGGCGCAGGCGGCCCGGCAGGTCCTGGGCTTCGGCCTTGAGGTGCGGCTTGAGCACCAGCTGGAAGTAGTCGGTGGCCACCTGCCAGCGGTGCGCCATGACCGCGCGCATGGTGTCGGCGTCGGGCACCTGGATGTTCGGGCGCACGTCGAGCTCCGGCGCCACGCGCAGCACCTTGGCCAGGCCCAGGGCCTGCAGGCCGCGGATCACGGTCCAGCCGATGTCGAATTCGTACTTGCGCAGCGCGAACTTGGCCGAGCTGGGGAAGGCGTGGTGGTTGTTGTGCAGCTCTTCGCCGCCCACCCAGAACGCCCACGGGGTGAGGTTGGTGGCGGTGTCGGCGGTGTCGAAGTTGCGGTAGCCCCACCAGTGGCCCAGGCCATTGATGACGCCGGCGGCCCAGAACGGGATCCAGGCCATCTGCAGCGCCCAGATGGCGATGCCCGGCAGGCCGAACAGCGCCAGGTTGATGGCCAGCATGGTCACCGGGCCCATCGTCGGCCAGCGGGTGTAGAGCTTGCGTTCGATCCAGTCGTCCGGCGAACCCTTGCCGTACTTCTCGAGCATGTCCTTGTCTTCGCGCGCGCTCTGGTAGAGCTCGACGCCGCGCCACAGCACCTTGTTGATGCCCTGGAAGCGCGGGCTGTGCGGGTCTTCGGCGGTTTCGCACTTGGCGTGGTGCTTGCGGTGCACCGCGGTCCATTCCTTGGTGACCATGGCGGTGGTGAGCCAGGCCCAGAAGCGGAAGAAGTGGGTGAGCACCGGGTGGAAATCGACGCCGCGGTGCGCCGCGCTGCGGTGCAGGTACAGGGTGACGGTGAAGATGGTGACCTGCACCACCACCAGGAAATACAGGGCCATCTGCCAGTAGCTGGCCTGCGTGAGGCCGCGGGCCAGCCAGTCGAACAACTCGGGGGACATCCAGGACTCCAGGGGGGGCGGGCGCTCTGGCCCGGTATCAGGGACGATGATGCCCGCCGTCGCCGGTGGCGTCACCCTCCGGCTTCGTATGGGGGCGCCGCGCGGCGCTCACAAGGGGCCGGGACGGGGCTCCGGCGACGCCGGGGCGGCCGGCGGGGCGGCCGGCAGGTCGCGCACGTGCACGTCCAGCTGCGGGTAGGCGAAGCCCACGCCATGCTGTTCGAACAGCTCCACCAGCCTCACGTTCAGCTCGTTGCGCACCGCCAGGCGGTCGGAAATGGCGCCCACGAACACCCGCAGCTCGAAATCGAGCGAATTGGCGCCGAACTCCAGCAGCCAGCTGCGCGGCGCCGGCGATTCCAGCACGCGGGGGTTCTCGGCCGCGGCCTGGGCCAGCAGCCGGTGCACCAGGGCCGGGTCGGTGCCGTAGTCCACGCCCACCTTCACCACGATGCGGGTGGTTTCGTCGCTGAGCGTCCAGTTCACCAGCTGGCCGGTGATGAAGGTCTTGTTCGGGACCACGATTTCCTTGTTGTCGAAGTCCAGGATGGTGGTGGCGCGGGTGCGGATGCGGGTGACGGTGCCGTCGAGGTTGTTCACGGTGATCACGTCGCCGACCCGGAACGGCCGCTCGAACAGCAGGATCAGGCCCGAGACGAAATTGGCGAAGATTTCCTGCAGGCCGAAGCCCAGGCCCACCGTCAGCGCCGCCGCCATCCACTGCAGCTGGCCCCAGCGCAGGCCCAGCAGGCCCAGTCCGACGACGATGCCCACCATCACGATGGCGTAGCGCGAAACGCTGGTGATGGCGTAACGCGAGGCCGAGTCGATGTTCACCTTCGACAGCAGGCCGATCTCGAGCAGGCCCGGCAGGTTGCGCGCCGCCACCACGGTCAGCGCCAGCGCCACCACGCCCAGCAGCGCCGCCATCAGCGTGATGGGCACGGCGGTGGTGCCGCCGTCGGCGGCGGTTTCGGCGATCGACCACAGCACCACTTCGTCCAGGCGCGCGAAGGCCGGCATCACGCCGGACCACACCCAGGCCAGGCCCAGCACCAGCAGCACCAGCTTCAGCGCGCGCAGCAGGCGGCGGGTCTGGGCGTTGACCTTGTCGAGCGCGAGGTCGGCGTCCGCTTCCACCGGCAGCGCTTCG
The DNA here is from genome assembly GCF_000747075.1 of Arenimonas malthae CC-JY-1. Taxonomy (GTDB): domain Bacteria; phylum Pseudomonadota; class Gammaproteobacteria; order Xanthomonadales; family Xanthomonadaceae; genus Arenimonas; species Arenimonas malthae. Next base: position 5,459 of record NZ_AVCH01000148.1, on the reverse strand, counting down.
CCGCCGTCCTCGTCGCCGCCGCCTTCGGTGCGCGCGGCGGCCTCGGCTTCGCGCTTGAGTTCGAGCCGGCGGTAGGCCAGGCGGCGTTCGCCCAGCGCCGACCAGCGCGACAGCAGCCCGTGCAGCACCGCCACCGCGGTGAACACGCCGACGCTGGCGAACTGCGCGTCGAGCACGATGGCGGTGGAATACACGAAGCCGTCGATGGCCAGCGCCGCGCAGGCCAGCTGCGCGGCCGGCAGCAGGACGCGCAGCGCGCGGCGCGCGGCCGAGGGTTCCAGCACCACGCCGCGGCGCATCCACAGCGCGTCCGGCGCCAGCAGCCGCCACAGCGCCCAGGCCGAGAGCAGCGAGGCCAGCACGATGCCCAGGCGCGCCGAGACGTCGATGGCCAGGTCCTGCCCGCGCAGGAAGGCCAGCGCGACGATGAAGTACAGCGGCAGCAGGCCCGCCATCAGGCGCGGCAGCCAGCGCTGCAGGGCCTCGCGGCGCGCCCGCACCCAGCGGAAATGCGCATGCGCCAGGCCGCGCTCGCGCACCAGCCAGGCCAGGAAGGACAAGGTGAACGCCGCCGGCGCCAGCGCCTGCAGCGCGCCGCCGAGGGAGTCGCTGTACTTGCCGCGTTCGCCCACCTGCTGCAGCAGGTCGCCGAGCAGCCACAGCGCGGCCGCGCCGGGCAGCGCCGCCAGCACGGTCCAGCCCAGGCTCTGCAGGGTGCGGCGGTAGCGGTCGTGCTGCACTTCGCGCACGGCCTGCGCCAGGCCCTCCAGCCGCGCCGGGGCGCGCCGGCGCAGCCACAGCAGGGCGAGCACCAGCGCCACCGCGCCGGCGTAGCGGAAGGGCCGCTGCGCCACCGATTCCGACAGCAGCCGCGCGCTGGTGGCGAAGCGGGAAGGCTTGGCCAGGTCGCGGGCGCCTTCCGGCCAGCGGCCGAACCAGGCGGTGTCCACCGGCGGGTGGCTGCGGATCCACAGCAGGTTGCGGTCGAGCAGCTGGCGCAGTTCGGTGGTGGCCTGCAGGCGCGCCTGCAGGGTGCGTTCGGCCTGTTCGAGCGCGGCCACCTGGCGCCACAGCAGCGGTTCGAGCCGGGCCGCGAGGTCGACGCGGGCTTCCAGCCACGTGCGCACCGGGTCGTTGCCGGCGGCGCGGGCGGCGGGGCCGTCTTCGTCCTGGCGGGCCGGGTCGTTGGCGCGCAGCTGGCGCGCCAGCGCGGCGGGGTCGCCGAGGTCGCGCTGGGTTTCGTCCAGGGCGATCAGGCGCAGGCGCACGCCGGCGAGCTCCTTGCGCACCCCGGACAGGCGTTCGGACAGGGCCGCCTCGCTTTCGAGCCGGCGCAGCACGGCCCACAGCCAGGTGCCCACCTGTTCGCTGCGGCCGCCGAGCTCGAGGCGGGTGCGGCTGTCGCGCAGGGCGGCGCGGTCCCGGGCCAGGGCCTGTTCCTCGGCGGCCAGCTTGCCGCGCTGGCCGGCCAGGGCCTCGTTGGCGGCCAGCAGTTCGCGGGCCAGGGCCAGGTTGTCGGCGGCGGCCTTGGCCAGCACGGCGTCGCCGGGCGGCAGGGCGGCGGCGCGGGTTTCCACCTGCCCGGCCAGGGCCTGCAGGGCCTCGCGGCCGAGTTCGGCGATGCGCTGCTGCAGCAGGGCCAGGCGCGGTTCGTGCTGGGCCAGGCGCTGGCGCAGCACGCGCAGCTCCAGTTCCTGCAGGCGCTGGCGGGTGCCGGCGAAATCCTGCTCGGCTTCGCGCAGCTGCAGTTCGGCCTCGGCGCGGCGGCGCTCGGCGGCCTGGCGCAGGCGGCGCGATTCGGTGAGCGCGGCGGGCTCGCCGTCGGTGGCCGGCACCGGCGCGGACAGGTCCTCGAGGCGGCGGCGCAGGTCGTCCACGCCGCCGGCCGCGCCGGCCGAGGGCGCCAGCGCGGCGCCCAGGTCGGAGGTGAGGCGGGCGATGCGGTCGCCCAGGCGTTCGGCTTCCAGCCGTTCCTGTTCCAGCAGGCGCTCGAGCAGCTCCACGTCGGAAGTGGCCGGCAGCCGGGCGCGCCAGCGGGCCAGGGCCTGGCCCGGGTCCTGCTGCAGGTCGCGCTCGAATTCCGCGGTGCGGGCCGGGGCGGTGGCGGCTTCGGCGCGCAGGGCGTCGAACTGCTGGCGGAACTGTGCGCCCTCGCGGTCGGCGGCGGTGGCGGCGTCGAGGTTGTCGCTGGCGGCCTGGCGCTGCGGATCGGCCAGCGTGCCCAGGGCCCCGCGCAGGCTTTCCACCGGCCCGGACGGGGCGGCCAGGAGAGCGATGGGCAAGAGCAGCAGGGCCAGGCCCAGGGCGAGGCGGGACACGGGGGGCTTCAGGCGCATCCGCCTAGGCTATGCCGCGCGCCGGGGCGCGGCAATTGACCCGCGCCGGGCCGGCTCTGCGACACTTCGCCCATGCCCGAATTGCCCGAAGTCGAAACCACCCGGCGCGGCCTGGCGCCGCACGTGGAAGGCCGCCTGGTCACCGGCGTGGTGCTGCGCCGCCCGGACCTGCGCTGGCCGATCCCGCCCGAAGTGGCGCGCGAACTGCCCGGCCAGCGCGTGCTGGGCGTGCGCCGGCGCGCCAAGTACCTGCTGCTCGACACCGCCCCCGGCAGCGCGCTGCTGCACCTGGGCATGAGCGGCATGCTGCGCGTGCTGCCCGCCGCCACGCCGGTGGCCGCGCACGACCACGTGGACCTGGCGCTCGATTCCGGCCGGGTGCTGCGCTTCACCGACCCGCGCCGCTTCGGCTGCCTGCTCTGGCAGCCGGCGGGCGAGACCCACGAACTGCTGGCCCACCTGGGCCCGGAACCGCTGTCGGACGCCTTCGGCGGCGACTACCTCTTCGAGCTCAGCCGCGGCCGCAAGGCGCCGGTGAAGACCTTCCTGATGGACCAGGCGGTGGTGGTGGGCGTGGGCAACATCTACGCCGCCGAGAGCCTGTTCCGGGCCGGCATCGCCCCCGGCCGGGCCGCCGGCTCGGTCAGCCGCGAGCGCTACCGCCGCCTGGCTGGGGCGGTGAAGACCATCCTGGCCCACGCCATCACCCGCGGCGGCACCACGCTGCGAGATTTTCTCAGCCCCGACGGCGCGCCGGGCTATTTCGAGCAGGAGTTGTTCGTCTACGGCCGGGAAGGCGAAAACTGCAAGGTTTGCGGCCGGAAAATCCGCGATGGGCGCATGGGGAACCGCGCCACGGCATGGTGTCCCGGCTGCCAGCGGTGACAGGCGGTCGGGCCTGAAGGCCCTCCTGCAGCCCGCCGGAGCGTGACCTGGCGAACACTTTGGTTATAGTGTCCCCAGCCCGCGCAGACGGGCTCCGGGGAAGCATGAACGACACCGCCGAAATCACCCAGTGGTTGAGCGCCGCCCGTGGCGGTGACAAGTCCGCGCTCGACCGGGTGCTGGCCACGCTTTACCGCGAATTGCACGGCATGGCCCGGCGCCAGCTCGGCGGCCAGCAGCACGGCCACACGCTCGACACCACCGCCCTGGTGCACGAGGCCTACCTCAAGCTCGCCGGCCGCGCCGAGGCCGAGTTCGAGGACCGCGCCCACTTCTTCGCCTACGCCGCCAGCGCCATGCGCTCGGTGGTGGTCGACTACGCCCGCCAGCGCATGGCGGTGAAGCGCGGCGGCGACCTGCACCGCGTCACCGACCTGCCCGAGGACGCCGGCGGCGGCATGCGCCTGGACGAGGACATGCTGGGCCTGGACGTGGCGCTGAACAAACTCAACGCCCTCGACCCGCGCCTGGCCCAGGTGGTGGAGATGCGCTACTTCGCCGGCCTGTCGGAAACCGAGATCGCCGGCCTGCTCAAGCGCTCCGAGCGCAGCGTGCGCCGCGACTGGCAGAAGGCCCGCATGTTCCTGCTGGCCGCGCTGCAGGGCTGAACCAGGCCACCGGGCGTGGATACCGAGCGCTGGTCCACGCTGTCGCTGCTGCTCGACGAACTGCTCGAGATGGAGCCGGCGGCGCGCGACCGCCGGCTCGCCGAGATCACCCTGGCCGACGCCTCGCTCGGCGAAGAACTCCGCAGGCTGATCGCGCTCGAGGACGAGCGGCCCGATTTCCTGGCCGAATCGGTGGTCAACGCCTCGCTGTTCGCGCCCCAGCCCGGGCAGTCCATCGGCCCCTACAAGCTCGAGCGGCCGCTGGGCGAAGGCGGCATGGGCCAGGTGTGGCTGGCGCTGCGCGCCGACGGCCTTTACCACCGCCGCGTGGCCCTGAAGCTGCTGCGCCCGGGCCTGGGCGACGCCGGCCTGCGCCAGCGCTTCACCCGCGAGCGGCAGATCCTGGCGCGGCTGGGGCACGCCCACATCGCCCGCCTGCTCGACGCCGGCGTGAGCGCCGACGGCCAGCCCTACCTGGCGCTGGACTACGTGCAGGGCGAACCGATCACCCAGTACGCGCAGCAGCTCAAGCTTTCCATACCGGCGCGGCTGAAGCTGTTCCTGCAGGTCTGCGCCGCGGTGAGCCACGCCCACGCCAACCTGGTGGTGCACCGCGACCTCAAGCCCTCGAACATCCTGGTCACCTCGGCCGGCGAGGTCTGCCTGCTTGACTTCGGCATCGCCAAGCTCCTCGACGAAGCCCCGGGCGACGCCACCGAGATCACCGGCACCGGCACGCGCGCGTTCACCCTGTACTACGCCGCGCCCGAGCAGCTGCGCCACGGCGTCATCACCACCATGACCGACGTGTATTCGCTCGGCGTGGTGCTGTACGAACTGCTGGTGGGCCGCAAGCCCTACGACCCGGCGCGCAGCACCGACGCGGCCTGGGAGGAAGCCATCCTCGGCGCCGACCCGGTGCGTCCCTCGCAGGCCGCCTACCGCCACGCGCGCGACGCGGGCGACCCGCACCCGCGCCGGCGGTCGCACGAGCTGGCCGGGGACCTCGACAACATCCTGCTCAAGGCCCTGGCCAAGGCGCCGGAAGACCGCTACGTCTCGGTCGAGGCCCTGGCCCAGGACCTGCGCCGCCACCTCGACGGCGAGCCGGTGCTGGCGCGGCCGCAGAGCCTGGGCTACCGCGCGGCCAAGTTCGCCCGCCGCAACTCGGTGGCGCTGGGCGTGGGCGCCACGATCTCGGCGCTGGTGGTGGCGGCGCTGGGCTTCATGGCCTGGCAGACCGAGCGCGCGCTGCAGGAAGCCGGGCGCGCGCAGGCCATGCAGGATTTCGTCATCGCGCTGTTCGAAAACACCGAACAGGCCAACGGCGACGGTGGCCTGGACGCGCGCACCCTGCTCGACGCCGGCGTGCGCCGCGCCGACACCGAACTGCGCGGCCAGCCGCAGGCGCGCGCCGAACTGCTGGGGCTGATCGCACGCCTGCGCCAGGGCCTGGGCGACGACCGCCAGGCGCTGGAACTGCTCGACCGCCAGTCGGAACTGCTGGGCGGCCTGCCCGGCGACGCGCCGGCGCGCCTGGGCGTGGAATCGGCGGCGCTGCGCGGCCGCA
>NZ_AVCH01000147.1 GCF_000747075.1 Arenimonas malthae CC-JY-1 | reverse complement strand
GGCCGCGGCGCCGGCTACCTGCGCGGCATGAGCAGCCCGCTCTCGGCCGAAACCCGCTGCTCGCGCTTCTCGCTGGCGCTGGCCACGGGCGCGCTTTCGCTGCGCGAGGTGGTGCACGCCGTGCGCGCCGCGCGCCACGCCGGCGGCCCGGTGCCGGCGCGCGACCTGGCTTCGCTGGAAAAGCGCCTGCACTGGCACTGCCACTTCATCCAGAAGCTCGAGAGCGAGCCGGAAATCGAATTCCGCAACGTGCACCGCGGCTTCGACGGGCTGCGCGAGGGCGACTTCAACCGCGAATGGTTCGAAGCCTGGCGGCGCCGCGAAACCGGCTGGCCCTTCGTCGACGCCTGCCTGCGCTCGTTGCAGCAGACCGGCTGGATCAACTTCCGCATGCGCGCCATGCTGGTTTCCATCGCCAGCTACCACCTCTGGCTGCACTGGCCGGAGCCGGCGCGCCAGCTGGCGGCCTGGTTCACCGACTACGAACCGGGCATCCACTACCCGCAGGTGCAGATGCAGGCCGGCGTCACCGGCATCAACATCCCGCGCATGTACAACCCCGTGAAGCAAAGCCAGGACCAGGACCCGCGCGGCGGGTTCATCCGCCGCTGGCTGCCGGAACTGGCTGGCGTGCCCGACGACTGGATCCACACGCCGTGGCTCATGGGCACGGCGCAGCAGCGCGCCGCCGGGCTGCGCCTGGGCGAAACCTATCCGCTCCCGGTGCGCGACCACGAACAGGCCGCCCGCGAAGCCCGCGCCAAACTCACCGCGTGGAAACGCGCCTACGTGGAGCGCGAGGAAAGCCGCCGCGTCTTCGAGAAACACGGCAGCCGCGCCCGCCAGCCGCGCCGTGGCGGCGGGGCGCGTGTCCCGGCGGCCCCCGTCGCCCCCGCCGCGGACCAGGGAGAGCTGTTCTAGGGGGCGGGGCGGGGCTTGCGGAAGGGCGGGGCGGACATCGCCATTTCGGCCATGCTGTGCGCCAGCTCCTTTTCCGCCAGCACCGCGCCGTCGGCGCCGTGGGCGAGCAGGTGTTTCACCTCGGCCTCGCTGTGGGCGCGGGCCAGCAGTACCAGCGAGGGGTTGGCGGCGCGCAGGCGGGCGATGACTTCGCCGGCTTCCAGCGGCTGCGGCACGGCCAGCACGCCGATGGCGGCACCGGCCGGCGACGTTTCGTCCAGGACGTGGGGCGCGGCCGCATGGCCCTTCACCGCCGGGAAACCGGCGGCGCGCGCTTCGTCCACGCGGTCGGCGTCGGCGTCCACCACCAGCACCGGCACGCCGCGGTCGCGCAGCAGCCGCGCCAGTTCGCGGCCCACGCGGCCGTAGCCGACCAGGATGGCGTGGCCCTCGGTCGGCCGCGGCGGGCCGGGCGCGGGCTCGGGCTCGGCCACCACCACCACCGCGCCAAGGGCGACGCGCCGCGCCTGCCAGGCGTCGAGCAGGGCGAAGATGAGCGGGTTGGCGATGATCGACAGCAGCGCGCCGGCCAGCACCAGGTCGCGGCCCGATTCCGGCAGGATCGCCAGCGACACGCCCAGGCCCGCGAGGATGAAGGAGAACTCGCCGATCTGCGCCAGGCTGGCCGAAATCGTCAGCGCGGTGTCGTTCGGGTGCCCGAACGCGCGCACGATCAGGTACGCGGCCAGCGACTTGCCCACGGTGATGATCAGGAACGTCGCCACCACCGCCACCGGCTGCTCGACCAGGATCATCGGGTCGAACAGCATGCCCACCGACACGAAGAACAGCACCGCGAAGGCGTCGCGCAGCGGCAGCGAATCGGACGCCGCCTTGTGGCTCAGGTCGCCGTTGAGCAGCATGCCGGCGAAGAAGGCACCCAGCGCGAAGGACACGCCGAACAACTTGGCCGAACCAAACGCCACGCCCAGCGCGATCGCCAGCACCGAGAGCGTGAACAGCTCGCGCGAGCCCAGCCCCGCCACCCTTTCCAGCACCCACGGGATGGCACGCTTGCCCACCAGCATCATCAGCGCGACGAAGGCGCTGACCTTCACCAGCGTCCAGCCCAGCGAGCCCAGCACCGAGCCCGTGCCGGCCCGGGCGCCGGACTCGCCGCCGCCCATCGACTCCGCCAGCGCCGGCAGCAGCACCAGGGCCACCACCATCACCAGGTCCTCGACGATCAGCCAGCCCACCGCGATCTTGCCTCGCCGCGTTTCCAGCAGCCGCCGGTCTTCCATGGCCCGCAGCAGCACCACGGTGCTCGCCACCGACAGCGCCAGGCCGAACACGATGCCCTGCAGCGTCGGCCAGCCCAGGAACCAGGCCAGGCCCCAGCCCATCACCGTCGCCGCCGTGATCTGCACGATGGCACCCGGGATGGCGATGGTCTTCACCTCCATCAGGTCCTCGACCGAGAAGTGCAGGCCCACGCCGAACATCAGCAGGATCACGCCGATCTCCGAGAGCTCCATCGCCAGCGCCGGGTCCGCCACGAAGCCGGGCGTGAACGGCCCCACCAGCACGCCGGCCAGCAGGTAGCCCACCAGGGGCGAGAGGCGCAGCCGCTGGGCCAGGGCGCCCAGCACGAAGGCCAGGACCAGGCCGACGGCCAGCAGGGAGATCAGGGGCGTGTCATGGGGCACAGGCGGTCCTCGGGTGGGGGCAGGGGCCGCGGCCGGGGGGAACCAGCCGGCCTGTTAGACTACACGGCCCACGATTAACCCCTCGTCATGATCGCCTTCCGCAACTTCGCCCTGCGCCGCGGGGAACGCCTGCTGCTTTCCCAGGTGGACCTCGCCCTGCACGCGGGCTGGCGCGTCGGCGTCATCGGCCGCAACGGCTGCGGCAAGTCCAGCCTGTTCGCCGCCATCCTGGGCGAGGTCGAGGCCGACCAGGGCGACATCGACCTGCCCGGCAAGGTGCGCATCGCCAGCGTGGCGCAGGAAACCCCGTCGCTGCCCGACCCGGCCATCGACTTCGTGCTGTCCGGCGACGTGGAAGTGCACGCCGTGCTGCAGGCCGAAGCCGCCGCCACCGCCGCCGAGGACTGGGACGCGGTGGCCGAGGCGCACCAGAAGCTGGCCGAGATCAACGGCTACGACGCCACCGCGCGCGCCGGCCGCCTGCTGCACGGCCTGGGCTTTCCGCCGGAAACGCATTCCAAGCCGGTGTCGGATTTCTCCGGCGGCTGGCGCGTGCGCCTGAACCTGGCGCGGGCGCTGATGATGCCGTCCGACCTGCTGCTGCTCGACGAGCCCACCAACCACCTCGACCTCGACGCGGTGCTGTGGCTCGAGCAGTGGCTGCTCAAGTACCCGGGCACGCTGCTGATGATCTCGCACGACCGCGAGTTCCTCGACGGCCTGAGCACCCACACCCTGCACCTGCACGAAGGCAAGGCCAAGCTCTACACCGGCGACTACACCAGCTTCGAGCGCCAGCGCGCCGAGCACCTGCGCCAGCAGCAGATCGCGCACGAGAAGGAGCAGGCCGAGCGCGCCCACCTGCAGAGCTTCATCGACCGCTTCAAGGCCAAGGCCAGCAAGGCGAAGCAGGCCCAGAGCCGAATGAAGCGCCTGGCCAAGCTGCAGGGCACCGAGGCCGTGCGCGCCGAGCGTTCCTTCCGCATCGCCTTCGCCGAGCCGGCGCGCCTGCCGCACTCGCTGATCCGCCTCAACCACGCCGATGCCGGCTACGGCCCCGACGCCCGCATCCTGAAAGACGTCGGTTTCGGCCTCGAGGCCGGCGACCGCGTCGGCCTGCTCGGCCCGAACGGCGCCGGCAAGTCCACGCTGGTGAAAACCCTGGTCGGCGAACTGCCGCTGCTGGCCGGCGAGCGCGTCGCGCACCCCGACCTGCGCATCGGCTACTTCGCCCAGCACACGGTCGAAAGCCTGCACGAAGGCCAGAGCCCGCTCTGGCACCTCAAGCAGATCGCACCCAGCGCCGGCGAGCAGCAGTTGCGCAACTACCTGGGCCGCTGGAACTTCGTCGGCGACCGCGCCTTCGAGAACGTCGACGGGTTCTCCGGCGGCGAACGCGCGCGCCTGGCCCTGGGCCTGATCGCCTACCTCGAGCCGAACGTGCTGCTGCTCGACGAGCCCACCAACCACCTCGACCTGGACATGCGCGAGGCGCTGGCCGAGGCCCTGGCCGACTTCCCCGGCGCCATCGTGCTGGTCTCGCACGACCGCCACCTGATCGGCCTGGTCTGCGAAACCTTCTGGCGCGTGGCCGACGGCAAGGTCGAGGAGTTCAACGGCGACCTGGACGAATACGCCGCCTGGCTGCGCAGCCGCAACAACGAACCGCGCGCCGCCAAGCCGGCCGCCGCCGCCGCGAAGCCCGCGCCGGCGCCGGCCAAGCCGCCCAAACCCGTGCGCAGCAAGCACGAGCAGGACCTGGCCGCGCGCCGCCTGCGCCAGGTCGAGGCGCGCGTGGCCGAGCTCGAGGCCGAACTGGCCCAGGTCGAATCCCAGCTGGCCGACCCGGCCGTGTACGGCAACGACGGCGGCATCGAGGTCGCCCAGCTCGCCCAGCGCCAGGAAAAACTGGCGCGCGAGAAGGAGGGCCTGGAGGCCGAATGGCTGCAGCTGCTTGAAGCGGCGGAGCCTTGAAGCCGGGCCCGCCCGACCCCATTCCCGCCCCACGCACCATTCCTGCCGGACCCCAGCCCATGCCCATCTACGCCTTCGAATGCAGCGCCTGCGGACACGCCTTCGACCGGCTGCAGAAGCTTTCCGACCCCGACCCGACCGATTGCCCGGCCTGCGGCGCCCCCCAGGTGCGGCGCCAGGTGACCGCGCCCAGCTTCCGCCTGGCCGGCGGCGGCTGGTACGAAACCGACTTCAAGAAGGACGGCGACAAGAAGCGCAACCTCGCCGACGGTGGCGGCTCCGACGGCAAGCCCAAGGCCGCCGAACCCGCCGCCAAGCCGGCCGAGGCCAAACCCGCCGGCTGACGGCTTGCCGCCCCCGCGCGGCCCGCGTTAGCTTCGGGGCATGAAGACCCCGAAGCTCGTCCTCCCGCTGCTTGTTTCCTCGCTCTGCCTCGCGGCCTGCGCCGGCGGCAGCGACACCGCGCCGGCGGCCACCGCCGCGGCGCCTGCCGACGCCTTCCTGGCCCGCATCGACCGGCATTGCGGCCAGGCCTTCGCCGGCCGGGTGCGGGTGGATGAACCGGCCCAGCCCGGCGACAACGCCTTCGCCGGCCAGGCCCTGGTGATGCACGTGCGCGAGTGCAGGGACGGCGAACTGCGCATTCCCTTCCACGTCGGCGACGACCATTCCCGCACCTGGGTGCTCACCCGCACCGGCGCCGGCCTGCGCCTGAAGCACGACCACCGCCACGCCGACGGCAGCCCCGACCCGGTGACGATGTACGGCGGCGACACGCTCGACCCGGGCACGCCCACGCGCCAGGCCTTCCCGGTGGACGCCGAATCGGTGGCGATGTTCGGCCGCGAGGGGCTCAAGGCCTCGGTCAGCAACACCTGGGCCATGGAAATCGAGCCCGGCGAGCGCTTCCTGTACGAACTGTCGCGGCCGGGCGGCCGGCTGTTCCAGGTCGAATTCGACCTCAGCCGCCCGGTGGACCTGCCCCCGCCGCCCTGGGGCAGCGAGGGCGGGGTGCCCTGACGGCGCGGCTCAGCGCACGCCGAAGCGGGCGCGGCAGCCGTTGTCCACCCACAGCTGCCCGCGGCGGTAGCCCCAGTCGCGACCCTCGTCGCAGGCCGAGTTCGACAGCCGCTGCTGCAGGCGCGGTTCGCCGTAGCTCGCGTTCCAGGCACAGGTGGTGTAGCGACCGCTGATCGAGCTGCAGGTCACGTTGTAGCCACCTTCCGGGCCCCAGCCGCGGCCCTCGGCGAAGCGCCCGCGGCAGCCGCCGTTCACCCACACCATGCCGCGCCGGCTGCCCCAGTTCTGGTTCTCGATGCAGCGGGTCTTGGAGATGTTCTCCACCAGGTGGGCCCGGCCCCGGAAGGGCGTGGCGCACTGGGCGTAGCGGTTCTTCACGCTGGAACAGATGACCGAGCGGGCCTGCCAGTTGTCCGGCGGGCCCCAGCCGCCGCTGGGCGGGCGGTTGCCGCCGCTGCCGGCCAGGGAGCGGGCCATGTCGGACTTGATGCGGCTGAAGGTCCAGCCCGATTCGATCTGGTCGAGGTAGAACTCAAGCTGGTCGTCCGGCAGGCTGCGGCCGTTGGACTGCTCCCGGTACTCCTTCTCCAGCACCCGGATCCGGTCCGGCACGCGCAGCTGGCGCAGATCTTCCGGGGCATAGGCCCGCTCCCCACCCCAGGACTGGGCCAGGGTGGGCTGGGGCAGGGCGGCGGCGCCGGCCGCCAGGCAAAGCAGCAGCAGGATTCGGATCATGGCTCCCCTCCGGTGGTGGTCCGTGCGCCGACTATAGGGCGGGGCCGCGACGCCGTGGTGAAGCCGGCGGGCCGCCCCCTGAATTGCCGGGGACCCCGCCAGGACCTACCATTAAGGGCTTTCCCGACGCCCGGCGACCGCCGCGTCCCCCTGATTTCCGGAGCCAGCATGCGCAGCCATTTCTGCGGCCTCGTGGACGAGTCCATGATCGGCCAGACCGTTACCCTCTGCGGCTGGGCCGACGTCGCCCGCGACCTCGGCGGCCTCTGCTTCATCGACCTGCGCGACCACGAGGGCATCGTCCAGGTGGTGGCCGAGCCGTCCGACGACGCCGGCAACGCCGAGGTGGTGAAGGCCGCCGCGGCCGTGGGCTACGAGGACTGCCTGCGCGTCACCGGCGTGGTGCGCGCGCGCCACTCGGTGAACGACAAGATCCGCACCGGCAAGGTCGAGGTGCTGGCCACCCGCATCGAGCTGCTGAACAAGGCCGCGCCGCTGCCCTTCCACGCGCACGAGAACGCGGGCGAGGACGTGCGGCTGAAGTACCGCTACCTCGACCTGCGCCGCCCCGAGATGCAGAAGATGATGCGCACGCGCATCCGCCTGGTGCAGGCGCTGCGCCGCTGGCTCGACGCGCGTGGTTTCCAGGACATCGAGACGCCCATCCTCACCAAGGCCACGCCCGAGGGCGCGCGCGACTTCCTGGTGCCGGCGCGCATGCACCCGGGCGAGTTCTACGCGCTGCCGCAGTCGCCGCAGCTGTTCAAGCAGATCCTGATGGTGGCCGGCTTCGACCGCTACTACCAGATCGCCCGCTGCTTCCGCGACGAAGCCCTGCGCGCCGACCGCCAGCTGGAATTCACCCAGCTCGACATGGAGTTCGCCTGGGTTCGCGAGCGCGACGTGCAGGACGCCGTCGAGGGCATGATCCGCGAGGTGTTCAAGGAAGTGATCGGCGTCGACCTGGCCGATCCGTTCCCGCGCATGACCTACGAAGAGGCCATGCGCCGCTACGGTTCCGACAAGCCCGACCTGCGCATCGGGCTCGAGCTGCAGGACGTGGCGGAACGGGTGAAGGACAGCCAGTTCAAGGTCTTCACCGACTGGGCCACCAACCCGGACGGCCGCGTGGCCGCGCTGCGCGTGCCCGGCGGCGCCGGCTTCTCGCGCAAGCACATCGACGACTACGGCGCCTATGCCGCCAAGTACGGCGCCAAGGGCCTGGCCTACATCAAGCTGGGCGAGGACGGCGCGGTCAGCTCGCCGATCCAGAAGTTCTTCGAGCCTACGGCCTTCGAGGCGCTGGTCGCGGCCATCGGCCTGCAGAAGGGCGACCTGGCCTTCTTCGGCGCCGGCACCTACAAGTCGGTCAGCGACTTCATGGGCGCGCTGCGCCTGAAGGTCGGCAAGCACATGGGCCTGGTGCAGACCGGCTGGAAGCCGCTGTGGGTCACCGACTTCCCGATGTTCGAGTGGGACGAGGAAGAGCAGCGTTACGTGGCGCTGCACCACCCGTTCACCGCGCCGGCGGTGGACGACATCGCCGACCTCAAGGCCAATGCCCGCATCGCCGTCTCGCGCGGTTACGACATGGTGCTAAACGGCAACGAGATCGGCGGCGGCTCCATCCGCATCCATCGCCCGGACATGCAGAGCGCGGTGTTCGACCTGCTGGGCATCGGCGCCGAGGAAGCGGAGGCCAAGTTCGGCTTCCTGCTCGACGCGCTGCGCTACGGCGCGCCGCCGCACGGTGGCATCGCCTTCGGCATCGACCGCATCGCCGCGCTGATGGCCGGCACCGAGTCCATCCGCGACGTCATTGCCTTCCCCAAGACCACCACCGCCCAGTGCCTGATGACCGGTGCGCCGTCGCCGGTGCCGGATGCGCAGCTGGCCGAGGTGCATGTTTCGGTGCGGCCCAAGCCCGACAAGGCCTGAGCCGTGGCGCTGGCCATCCGTCGCGCCACGCCGGCGGATGCCGAGGTGCTGTCGGCGCTGGCCGAACGCACCTTCGTCGAGGCCTTCGGCCACCTGTACCCGCCGGAGGACCTCGAGGCGTTCCTGCGTGAGTCCTACGCCGTCGAGCGCCAGCGCGTGATCCTGGAAACGCCCGGTTACGCCGTCTGGTTCCTCGAGGACGACGGCGTTCCCGTGGGCCATGCCGCGGCCGGCCCCTGCGGCCTGCCGAACCCGGCGGTGCGGCCGGAAGACGGCGAGCTCAAGCGCCTGTACGTGCTGGCGAAGTACCAGAACGGCGGCTGGGGCGCGCGCCTGTTCCAGGCTGCGATGGACTGGCTGCAGGCCGATGGCGCGCGCACGATCTGGATCGGCGTGTGGTCGCAGAACCTGGGCGCGCAGCGTTTTTATGCCCGCCATGGCTTCGAAAAGGTCGGCGAGCACACCTTCCCGGTCGGCCGGGTGGTGGACCTGGAATTCACCCTGCGCCGAGAAAAGGCCGCCACGCCGGCATAAACTGCGGCCCTCGCCACCGCCCGAGCCCTGCCTTGCGCGAACCCACCGGCCCCCGCGTCATCCTGCTGCACGGCGTCTGGATGCGCGGCTTCACGCTGTGGCCGCTGGCGCGCCGCCTGCGCGGTTTCGGCTTCCGCACCGAGGTGTTCGACTACGCCAGCCTGGTGCACGGCCCGGCGCCATCGGTGGACCGGTTGGCCGCGCGCCTGCTGGCGCTCGGGCCCGGGCCCGTGCACCTGGTCGGCCACAGCCTGGGCGGCCTGGTGGCGCTGGAAACCGCCGACAGTTACGCCGGCCTGCCGCCCGGCCGCATCGTGTGCCTGGGCTCGCCGCTGGCCGGTTCCAGCGCGGCGCGCGGCATGGCGCGCCGCCGCCTGGGCTTCTGGCTGGGCCGCAGCGGCACCCTGCTCAGGTCCGGGCTGCACGCGCTGCCGCCGGGACGCGAGGTGGGTGTGGTCGCCGGCAGCCACGCCGTCGGCCTGGGCAAGTGGTTCGGCGACTTCGACGGCCTCAACGACGGCACCGTGGCGGTCTGGGAAACCCGGCTGCCGGGCCTGGCCGACCATCGCGTCGTGCCGGCCAGCCACAGCGGGCTCCTGGTGAATGCACGCGTGGCCGACCTGGTCGCCGGCTTCCTGCGCGACGGGCGTTTTCCGGCCTGAGCGCCGCTGGCGGGCCCCGCGCGGCCGTATAATCGCGTTTTCGCCAACCAGTGCAGGGCCGGGTTCCATGGGCAGATTGATGGCCATCGAAGGGCGCAAGAACGCCCAGGACGCCAAGCGCGGCAAGGTCTTCACCAAGATCATCCGCGAGATTTCCACCGCCGCGCGCCTCGGTGGCGGCGACCCCAAGGGCAACCCGCGCCTGCGCGTGGCCGTGGACAAGGGCCTGGCGGTGAACATGTCGCGCGACGTGATCGAGCGCGCCATCAAGAAGGCCACCGGCGAACTCGAGGGCGTGAGCTACGAGGAAATCCGCTACGAGGGTTACGCCCCGGGCGGCGTCGCGGTGATCGTGGACTGCCTCACCGACAACAAGGTGCGCACCGTCGCGGACGTGCGCCACGCCTTCAACAAGTGCGGCGGCAACCTCGGCACCGACGGCTCGGTGTCCTTCATGTTCCGCAAGCTCGGCGTGCTCAGCTTCGGCCCGGGCAGCAGCGAGGACGCCATCACGGAAGCCGCCATCGAGGCCGGCGCCGACGACGTGCAGTCCTACCCCGACGACGGCCTGGTCGAGGTGCTGTGCGCGCCGGAATCGTTCGAGGCGGTGAAGTCCGCCATGGCCGCGGCCGGCTTCACGCCGCTCGAAGCCGAAGTGACGATGCGCGCCGAGAACGACATCAAGGTCGAGGGCGACGTGGCGCTGCAGGTCAAGAAGATGCTCGACATGCTCGAGGACCTCGACGACGTGCAGAACGTCTATTCCAACGCCGACCTGGGCGACGCCGCCTACTCGTGACCCGCATCCTCGGCATCGACCCGGGTTCGCAGCGCACCGGCATCGGCGTCATCGATGTCGATGCCACGGGCAAGTGCGCCTACGTGCACTGCCAGGCGCTGAACCTGCTGGTGGACACCCAGGATTTCCCGGCCCGGCTGGGCAAGCTGGTGTTCGACCTCGAGGACGTGCTGGCCGAGTGGAAGCCCACCGTGGTCGCCATCGAATCGGTGTTCATGGACAAGTCGGCCACCTCGGCGCTGAAGCTGGGCCATGCCCGCGGCGCCGCCATCGCCACCGTGGTGCGGAACGGCCTGGCCGTGCACGAATACGCGCCGCGCCTGATCAAGCAGTCGCTGGTCGGCGGCGGTGCGGCCGACAAGGCCCAGGTCCAGCACATGGTGCGCCTGCTGCTGAACCTGGGCGAGAAGAAGCTGCAGGCCGACGCCGCCGATGCCCTGGCCGTCGCCCTGACCCACGCGCACATGAGCGCCACCGCCGGCCGCACCGGCTTGGCCACCGCCTTGCTCCGGAGACGTCGATGATCGGCCGCCTGAAGGGTTTGCTGGTGTACAAGGCGCCGCCGGCGCTGATGGTGGACGTGGGCGGCGTGGGCTACGAGCTTTCCGCGCCGATGAGCACCTTCTACGACCTGCCGGACGTGGGTCGCGAGGTCACGCTGTTCACCCATTACGCGGTGAAGGAAGACGGCGTGGCGCTCTATGGTTTCCTCACCGAGGCCGAGCGCCGGTTGTTCCGCGAAGTGCAGAAGGTCACCGGCGTGGGCGCGAAGATCGCGCTGGCGGTGCTCTCCGGCGCCAGCGTCGACGACTTCGCCCGCCTGGTGCAGTCCGGCGACGTGACCGCGCTGTGCCGCATCCCCGGCATCGGCAAGAAAACCGCCGAACGCATGGTGGTGGAGCTGCGCGACCGCGCGGCCGACTTCGCCGGCGGCGCGGTCGCCGTGCTGGCGGGCAAGGGCGGCGCGGTGCCCGCCGACCCGGCCGCCGAGGCCTCGGTGGCGCTGCAGCAGCTGGGCTACAAGCCCGCTGAAATCCAGAAGATGCTCAAGCAGGCCGAGCCCGGCGACAGCGCCGAGGACATCATCCGCAAGGCCCTGCGCTCCGTCCTGCGCGGCTGAACCCCCTCCCCATCGCCCTCGGGCAACCCCAATGAACAACCCAACCCACGGTGGCGCCCCGGCGCCGCGTACCTGGCCCTTGGTGCTCGGCGCGGTCGGCGTCGTCTTCGGCGACATCGGCACCAGCCCGCTGTACACGCTCAAGGAAGCCTTCGGGCCGCACTATGGCATCGACGCCAGCCCGGCCAACGTGCTCGGCGTGCTGTCGCTGGTGCTGTGGTCGCTGGTGCTGGTGGTGACGCTGAAGTACGTGGTGGTGCTGATGCGCGCCGACAACCGCGGCGAAGGCGGCATCCTGGCGCTGACCGCGCTGGTGCAGCGCAGCCTGCCGGTGGCCGCGCCGCTGGGCTACGCGGTGGGCATCCTGGGCATCTTCGGCACGGCCCTGTTCTTCGGCGACGGCGTGATCACGCCGGCGATCTCGGTGCTGTCGGCGGTGGAAGGCCTGGAAGTGGCCGCGCCCGACCTGAAGCGCTTCGTGCTGCCGATCACGCTGGTGGTGCTGGTGCTGCTGTTCTCGCTGCAAAAGCACGGCACCGAACGGGTCGGCCGCATCTTCGGGCCGATCACCTGCGTCTGGTTCCTGGCGCTGGCGGCGCTGGGCGTGGTGGAGATCGTGCAGCACCCCGCGGTGCTCGAGGCCGTCAACCCGGCCTGGGCCGTGCGCTTCTTCGCCCACCACGGCACCCTGGCCTGGTTGGCGCTGGGCGCCGTGGTGCTGGCGGTGACCGGCGGCGAGGCGCTGTACGCCGACATGGGCCATTTCGGCCGCCTGCCCATCCGCATCGGTTGGCTGGGCCTGGTGCTGCCGGCGCTGGTGCTGAACTATTTCGGGCAGGGCGCCTTCATCCTCTCGCACCCGGGCGAAGTGTCGAACCCGTTCTACGAACTGGTGCCGGGCTGGGCGCTGTACCCGATGATCCTCCTGGCGACGCTGGCCACCGTGATCGCCTCCCAGGCGCTGATCTCGGGCACGTTCTCGGTGGTGCGCCAGGCCATCCAGCTGGGCTACCTGCCGCGCATGGAAATCGTGCACACCTCGGCCCACAGCGAAGGCCAGATCTACCTGCCGTGGGTGAACCGGGCGATGCTGGTGGCGGTGATCGCGGTCGTGCTGGGTTTCGGCAGCTCGAGCAACCTGGCCATCGCCTACGGCGTGTCGGTGACCGGCACGATGCTCATCAGCACGCTGCTGCTGGTGATCCTGGCGAAGGTGCGCTGGCGCCTGCCGGGCTGGCAGGTGTGGCCGCTGGCGCTGCTGTTCGTGGTGGTCGAGGCGGCGTTCTTCTCGGCCAACGTGGTCAAGTTCGTCGAGGGCGCCTGGTTCCCGCTGGCGCTGGGCGTGTTCGCCTTCGCCATGATGCGCAGCTGGCGGCGCGGCCGCGCACTGGTGCACGCCCAGGTCAACCGCGACAGCCTGTCCATCGAGCATTTCGTGACCACCCTGGGTTCGCAGGCGGCGGCGCGCGTGGAGGGCACCGCGGTGTTCCTGACGCCCTCGAACCAGTACATGCCGCCGGCCATGCTGCACAACCTCAAGCACAACAAGGTGTTGCACGCGCGCAACGTGCTGCTGAGCGTGGAAGTGCTGACCGTGCCGCGCGCCGACGAGGCCGAGCGGGTGGCCTACACCGACCTGGGCCGGGGTTTTTCGCGCCTGACCCTGCGCTTCGGCTACCTCGAGGACCCGGACGTGCCACGCGCCCTGAAGCAGTGGGCCATCCCCGGCCCGGCCTTCGACCCGATGCAGACCACCTACTTCGCCAGCCGGGAGACCCTGGTGGCCAAGCCGGGCCTGGGCATGGCCCTGTGGCGCGACAAGCTCTTCCTCTTCATGTCCCGCAACGCCACCCCGGCCACCGAGTTCTTCCACATCCCCGGCAACCGCCTGGTGGAACTGGGCACCCAGGTGGTGATCTGAGCCCCGGAAGCCCCGCTGGGACGGGGTTTTCCGGCCGTTACCTGCCATAATCGCGGCCATGGAAGACACCCGCGTCATCGCCCCCGGCGCCACCCGCGAAGACGACCTGGCCGAGGCCAGCATCCGGCCCAAGCGGCTGGACGACTACCTGGGCCAGCAGCCGGTCCGCGAGCAGCTCAAGATCGCCATCGAGGCCGCCAGGGGGCGGTCCGAGGCCATGGACCACGTGCTCATCTTCGGGCCCCCGGGCCTGGGCAAGACCACGCTGAGCCACGTGATCGCCAACGAGCTGGGCGTGAACCTGCGCCAGACCTCGGGCCCGGTGATCGAGCGCGCCGGCGACCTGGCCGCGCTGCTGACCAACCTGCAGCCGCACGACGTGCTGTTCGTGGACGAGATCCACCGCCTCTCGCCCGTGGTCGAGGAAGTGCTGTACCCGGCCATGGAAGACTTCCAGATCGACATCATGATCGGCGAGGGCCCCGCGGCCCGCTCGATCAAGCTCGACCTGCCGCCCTTCACGCTGATCGGCGCCACCACCCGCGCCGGCCTCCTGACCGCGCCGCTGCGCGACCGCTTCGGCATCGTCCAGCGCCTGGAGTTCTACAGCCCCGAGGAGCTCACCCGCATCGTGCGGCGTTCGGCCGAGATCCTGGGCATTGAATGCGCCCCCGACGGCGCCGGTGAAATCGCCCGCCGCTCTCGCGGCACGCCCCGCATCGCCAACCGCCTGCTGCGCCGGGTGCGCGACTACGCCCAGGTGCGCGCCGGCGGCGTGATCACCCGCGAGGTGGCCGACCTGGCCATGGCCATGCTCAAGGTCGACGCCGAGGGCTTCGACCAGCTCGACCGCCGCATGCTGCAGATGATCATCGAGAACTTCGAGGGCGGCCCGGTCGGCGTCGAGTCCCTGGCCGCGGCCCTGAGCGAGGAGCGCGGCACGCTCGAGGACGTGATCGAGCCCTACCTGATCCAGCAGGGTTACCTGGTGCGCAGCGCCCGCGGCCGCATGGTCACCCACAAGGCCTATAGCCACCTCGGGCTCAAGGCGCCACGCAGGGCGCCAACGCCGGACGACCTGTTCGAACCATGAGCGCCGCGTTCAGCTTCCCGATAAGGGTCTATTGGGAGGATACGGACGCCGGCGGGGTGGTTTACTACGCCAGCTACGTCCGCTTCCTCGAGCGCGCCCGCACCGAATGGCTGCGCGCCCAGGGAGTGGGGCAGCAGGCACTGCGCGACGGCGAGGACCTGGTGCTGGTGATCCGCGGCATGACCCTCGATTTCCACAAGCCGGCGCGCCTTGACGACGAGCTGCAGGCAAGTGTCGTCCTGGTCGAGCGCAGGCCCGCCAGCCTGCTGATCGAGCAGGAGATTTCCCGGGGCGGCCAGGTCCTGGTCCGCGCGCAGGTGCGCGTGGCCTGCCTGGTGGCCTCCAGTTTCCGTCCGCGGCCGCTGCCCGAGTGGCTGGCCGTGGAAAACCCCTGATCCGGAGCCTTCGACGATGTCCCTTGCCACCGCCCTGATCCTCGCCGCCGCCCCGGTGACCGAGTTGCCTGCCGAAGCCGTGCCGGCCGCCGCGGAGGCCGCCGCCAGCGCTGGTGGCGAACTCAACTACCTGCAGCTGATGCTGCACGCCAGCCTGCCCGTGCAGCTGATCGTGCTGCTGATGCTGTTCGGTTCGGTGGTGAGCTGGGTGATCATCTTCCGCAAGAACCGCGTCTTCGCCCGCGCCAACGACGAGGCCGACGAGTTCGAGGGCCGCTTCTGGTCGGGCGTCGACCTGACCCAGCTCTACCGCGCCGCCACCGACCGCAACCGCGTGGTCTCGGGCCTGGAGGCCATCTTCGAGGCCGGTTTCCGCGAATACGCCCGCCTGCGCCAGAAGAAGGGCCTCGACAGCCGCACCCAGCTCGAGGGCGCCCAGCGCGCCATGCGCGCCACCTTCGCGCGCGAGGTGGACCGCCTGGAGCACAACCTCGAGCTGCTGGCCAACATCGGTTCCACCGCGCCCTACGTCGGCCTGGTCGGCACGGTGTTCGGCATCATGGTGACCATGCACGGCCTGTCGACCGAGCAGAGCGCGTCCATCGCCGCCGTCGCCCCGGGCATTTCCGAGGCGCTGTTCGCCACCGCCATCGGCCTGTTCGTGGCCATTCCGGCGGTGTGGGCCTACAACCGCTTCGCCACCCGGGTCGAGCGCCTGTCGGTGCGCTACGAATCCTTCGCCGAGGAGTTCTCCTCGATCCTGCAGCGCCAGTCCCACGTCGAGGAATGAGCTGAGGCCATGTCCGCCACCATCACCCGCCGCCACAAGCGCAAGCTCAAGGCCGACATCAACGTCGTGCCCTACATCGACGTGATGCTGGTGCTGCTGATCATCTTCATGGTCACGGCGCCGCTGCTGAGCCTGGGCGTGGACGTCGAGCTGCCGCAGGCCAAGGCCAAGCCGATCGAGCAGAAGAAGGAGCCTGTGGTGGTCACCGTGACCGCCGAGGGCGCCTATTCGCTCAAGCTCGAATCGGCCGACCCCGAGCCCATCGACGCCGCCACGCTGCAGGCCAAGCTGTCGGCGTTCGTGAAGCAGAACCCCGAGGTTCCGGTGTTCGTCGCCGGCGCCCGCGACGCCGATTACGCCACCGTCTTCGACACCATGGTGCTGCTGCAGCAGGCCGGAGTGCCGCGCGTGGGCCTGATGGGACAGCCGCCGGACAATGCACGCTGAGGCCATCCGCCAGCACGAAACGGGGGACGAGCTCGGCACGCCCGTGCTGATGGCGCTTGCCCTGCACGTGGGCATCGCCGTGCTGCTGCTGGTGGCCGGCTGGCTTCAGCCCGCGCCCAAGCAGATCTCGGTCGCCGGCCCGGTGATCGACGCCTCGCTCATCGTCTCGTCGGCCGACATCAGCGCCGCCGAGAAGACCGCCGAGCAGGCGCCCAAGCCCGCGCCGCCGTCGCCGGTGGAAGAGGCGCCGCCGCCGCAGCCCAACCCGGAGCCGCGCCCGCAGGACGCCCCGCAGGAAACCCAGCCGGCCCCGCAGGAAGCCATCCCGGTGCCCGACACCCGCGAGCAGGACGCGGTGGCCAAGCTCGCGCTCGAGCGCGAACAGGCCCGCGAACGCGAGGAGCAGGAAGCCCGCCGCCGCCAGGAACAGATCGACCTGACTGAGCGCAAGCGCCAGGAAGAAGTGGAAGAGCGCCAGCGCCAGCGTCGCCAGCAGCTCGAAGCCCTGCGCAAGGAGCGCGAGGCCGCCGAGCGCCGCACCAGGATGGAAGAGCAGCGCCTGCGCCAGCTGGCCGACCGCGAGGCCAAGCCGGCGCCGCAGCCGCAGCCGTCCAACCAGCCTTCGCAGCAGGCCGGCGGCAACAACGGCACCGACACCGACCTGCGCGCGCGTTACGCCCTGGCCATGCTGCAGACGGCGCAATCGAACTGGAACCGCGTGCTGGCGCCGGAAGCCACCCGCTGCGAGGTCCGCTTCACCCAGATCCCGGGCGGCGAAGTCATCGACGTCGCCTTCCAGCGCTGCCCGTTCGACGCCCAGGGCCGCGAGTCGGTGGAGCGCGCCCTGCGCCGCGCCCCGATGCCCTACGACGAGTTCAAGTCCGTGTTCGAGCGACAAGTCACCCTGACGTTCTGCTACCCCGAAGAGGCCTGCCGATGAGACGTTTCCTTACCTTCGTGGCGCTCGCGCTGCTTCTCCCGCTGGGCCAGGCCCGCGCCCAGGGCCTGGACATCGGCCTGGTGACCGGCAACGAGGCCGCGCTGCCGATCGCGGTGGTGCCGATGCCCTACCTGGGTACCTCGGTCGCCCCCGACACCGACATCGGCGCCGTGATCCGCGCCGACCTCAACCGCTCGGGCCAGTTCCGCGCGCTGTCCGAGCAGGACGTGATCGAGAAGCCCATCCGCGGCAGCGAGATCAAGTTCCCGACCTGGCGCGTGCTCAAGCAGGACTTCGTGGTGGTCGGCCGCGTGCTCGACAACCCGGACGGCGGCTACCGCGTCGAATACGAACTGTGGGACGTGGCCAAGCAGGAGCGCCTGCTGGGCCTGGCCGTGGGCGGCCGCGCCCGCGGCATGCGCGACGTGGCGCACCAGATCGCCGACCAGGTCTATGAAAAGATCCTCGGCGTGCGCGGCGCCTTCTGGACCCGCATCGCCTACGTGACCGCCAACGGCGTGGGCGGCAACATCCAGTACGCCCTGATGATCGCCGACTCGGACGGCTTCAATCCGCAGACGGTGGTGCGCTCGCGCGAGCCGCTGCTGTCCCCGGCCTGGAGCCCGGACGGCCGCCGGCTGGCCTACGTGAGCTTCGAGCGGGGCAATTCCACCATCTACATCCAGGAAATCGCCACCGGCGCCCGCGAGGTCGTGGCCAGCTTCCGGGGCATCAATGGCGCCCCGTCCTTCAGCCCGGACGGCCGCCGCCTGGCCCTGACCCTGTCCCGGACCGGCAACCCCGAGATCTACGTGATGGACCTGGCCAGCAAGGGCCTGACCCAGATCACCCGCCACTACGGCATCGACACCGAGGCCGTCTGGATGGCCGACGGCCAGTCCCTGGTCTTCACGTCCGACCGGGCCGGCAAGCCCCAGCTCTACCAGGTGCCCGCCGCCGGCGGCGAGGCGACCCGCCTGAGCTTCCAGGGGGATTCCAACGCCAAGGCCAGTATTTCCTTTGATGGCAAGAAGATAGCTATGGCACAGGGGAACGGAAACGTTTATCGTATTGCCGTTCTAGACCGCAGCTTTGGCGGTGCGGGGCGCTGGCAGACGCTGTCTCCGGGCAACCTCGACGAGTCGCCTAGCTTTGCCCCCAACGCCAGCATGTTGCTGTACGCCACGAAGGAAGGATCGCGTGGCGTGCTGTATGCCGTGTCGGCTGACGGTCGCGTGAGACAGCGTTTGGTATTGGCCGATGGTGACGTCCGGGAGCCCGCCTGGTCACCTTACCGGCAGAGGTAAACGTAGGACGGGCCACACCTAACAATAAGCACCACCACTGCATCCGACACCAAGAGGCTTTGCCATGAATACCACCACCCGCGTGCTGCTCGCCGCTTCCATCTGCGTCGCCCTCGCCGCTTGCGCCAAGAAGGTCAAGGAAGAGCCGGCGGCTCCGGCCGAGACCCCGGCCACCACCGCCCCGGTCTCCGATGGTCGTTACACCCCGGCCGACCTGGACACCGACGCCTGCCTGCGCCAGCGTACCGTGTACTTCGACTTCGACCAGGACACCCTGCGTCCGGAGTTCCAGGCCATCATGGCGTGCCACGCCAAGTACCTGAACGACCGTCCGGAATCGCGCATGACCCTCGAGGGCAATGCCGACGAGCGCGGTACCCGCGAGTACAACCTGGGCCTCGGCGAGCGCCGTGGCAACGCCGTCTCCGGCGCCCTGCAGGGTGCGGGTGGTTCGGCCGGCCAGATCACCGTGGTTTCCTACGGCGAAGAGCGTCCGACCTGCACCGAGTCGGCCGAGTCCTGCTGGCAGCAGAACCGCCGCGTCGAAATCGTCTACACCGCCAAGTAATCGGCGATGGGACGCCAGCGCATCCTTTGCGTTGTGACCGTGGTGGCCGCCCTCGTGGCGGCCACCCCGGCCTTTGGCCAGCGCCTGAGCCTGGCCGAACGCGTCACCCTGCTCGAGAACCAGGCCAATGCCCAGAACCAGGGCGCCGGCCAGGCCAACCTCGAGATGCAGAACCGCATGGTCCAGCTGCAGGCTGAAATCCAGTCCCTGCGCAACCAGGTCGAGACCCTGCAGAACGAAATCGAACAGCTCAAGCAGCGCAACCGCGAGCAGTACCTCGACCTCGACGGACGCCTCCA
>NZ_AVCH01000146.1 GCF_000747075.1 Arenimonas malthae CC-JY-1 | reverse complement strand
GCCCGCCGCTGCCACCCCGGATTCCCCGGCCGCCGCCACCCCGGCCGCCGCCGCCGCTCCGGCGCCGCGCGACGCTGCCCCCGTGGCCGACGCCCCCGCCGCCGATGCCGTCGACCCGGCCGCCGAAGAGGCCGCCTACCAGGCCGCGCTCGACGCCCTGGTCGAACGCTTCGAGGCCGCCGACTCGGCCCGCCTGTTCCAGGCTTTCATCCGCGACTACCCGTCCAGCGCCCTGGTGCCGAACGCCTGGTACTGGCTGGGCGAAAGCTATTACGTCACCCAGAACTACGAGCTCGCGCTCGAGGCCTTCCAGACCCTGCTGGGCCAGTACGCCGGCTCGCGCAAGGAGGCCGACGCGCTGCTCAAGCTCGGCTACTGCCAGGTTGCGCTGGGCCAGCGCGCCGAGGGCGAAGCCAGCCTGCGCGACGTGATGTCGCGGCACCCGGGCACCGACGCGGCCGCCAAGGCCGAAAGCCGCCTGCGCACGCTCGCGCTCGAAAACCGCTGAACCCGGCCGCGCGCCGGAGATCGCCATGGACACCCCGGCCGCCGAGCGCCTGCGCCTGACCGAAATCTTCCTGTCCGTGCAGGGCGAATCCCGCACGGTCGGCTGGCCCACCGTGTTCGTCCGCCTCACCGGCTGCCCGCTGCGCTGCCAGTATTGCGACACGGCCTATGCCTTCCACGGCGGCGACTGGTGGGACATCGACGCCATCCTGGCCGAAGTGGCGAAACACGGCGTGCGCCACGTCTGCGTCACCGGCGGCGAGCCGCTGGCGCAGAAGCGCTGCCTGGCGCTGCTCGAACGCCTGTGCGACGCCGGTTACGAGGTGTCGCTGGAAACGTCGGGCGCGCTCGACATCGCCGGCGTCGACCCGCGCGTGAGCCGCGTGATGGACCTCAAGACGCCGGGCTCGAAGGAAGCGCACCGCAACCGGCTGGAAAACCTGCCGCTGCTCACCGCGCATGACCAGATCAAGTTCGTCATCTGCGACCGCGCCGATTACGACTGGGCGAAGGACATGCTGGCCACGCACGCGCTGGAAAAGCGCTGCGAGGTGCTGTTTTCGCCCAGCCAGGGCCAGCTGGCGCCGCGCGAGCTCGCCGAGTGGATCATCGCCGACCGGCTGCCGGTGCGCTTCCAGCTGCAGCTGCACAAGGTGCTCTGGGGCGACCAGCCGGGCCGCTGAAAGGAACCTGGAATGAAGAAGGCAGTCGTATTGGTCTCGGGTGGCATGGATTCGGCGGTGGTGCTGGCGCTGGCGCGCGAGCAGGGTTTCGCCTGCCATGCCCTGAGCGTGTCCTACGGACAGCGGCATACGTCCGAGCTGGCCGCGGCGGCCGAGCTGGCCAGGGTGCAGGGCGCCGTCGAGCACAAGGTGGTCACCGTGGACCTGCGCAGCATCGGCGGTTCGGCGCTCACCGCCGACATCGACGTGCCGGAAACCGCGGGGCAGGGCATCCCGGTCACCTACGTGCCGGCGCGCAACACCATCATGCTGTCGATCGCGCTCGGCTGGGCCGAGGTGCTGGGTGCCGACGACCTGTTCTGCGGCGTGAACGCGGTCGACTACAGCGGTTACCCCGATTGCCGCCCCGAATTCATCGCCGCCTTCGAGCGGCTGGCCAACCTGGCCACCAAGGCCGGCGTCGAGGGCCATTCGCTGCGCGTGCATGCGCCGCTGATGCGCCTGGGCAAGGCCGACATCGCCCGCGAAGGCGCCCGCCTGGGCGTGGATTTCTCGCGCACCGTGTCGTGCTACCAGGCCGATGCCGAAGGCCGCGCCTGCGGGCGCTGCGACGCCTGCCGCCTGCGCGCCGAGGGATTCGCCGCCGCCGGCCTGGCCGACCCCACGCGCTACGCGCCGCGCGGATGATGCGGTAAACTTCCGGGCCTCGGTGGGCCGTTAGCTCAGTTGGTAGAGCAGCTGGCTTTTAACTAGTTGGTCGTAGGTTCGAATCCTACACGGCCCACCACTTCCACCCCGCGAAAAGAAAGGGCCCGCCGAAGCGGGCCCTTTTCCGTTGCGGAGCCCCGGGGCTCAGACTTCTTCCGGCGGCAGCGGCTCTTCCATTTCCTCGGCCACTTCCGGGCGCACCATCACGTGGTTGCTGATCGTGCCCGAGTCCGGGTTGACGATCTGGTACAGGCCCTGGATCTGGTTGTTCGGGGCCGAGACGGTGACGTTGAGCGTGGCGCGCGGCGCGGCCGTGAAGCCGGTGAGCACGTCCGACAGGTCCACGACGAGGGTGCCCCGGGCCGGCACGGTGCCGGTGAGGTTCGAGGTGGAGATGACGTTGCCGGTTTCGCCGAAGACCTGGATCACGTAGGGGCGGTCCAGCGAGCCGGTGTTGGTGAGCACCATGCGCGACAGGTAGTTGGCCGGTACCTGCGCCAGCGGGGCCTGCAGCTCGGTGCCGTTGCGGGTGATGCGGCCCAGGTCCAGCGGGCCACGGCCGGCCACGGCATAGGTGCTGGCGTCGGCCGACAACGGGGCCAGGGCCACGGTGAAGTTGCTGGCGCGGATCGCCTCGCCACCGGTCTCGTAGCACAGGTAGTGGTCCACGTAGGCGTTGCTGCCGATGGTGAAGACCGCCTCGGACGCGTCGAAGCTGTCCGCCTGCTGCATGTCGAAGTCGCACTCCTCGTCCGGCGTGATGAACACGCGTCCGGCGGCGCTGAAGTCACCCGTGAATACCAGGGTGGTGTCCCCGCCCATCAGGTCGGCCAGTTCGATGGCCTCGCCGTCGAGGGTGATCGGCTGCGAGCCGCCGAGCACCTGCTGGCGGGTGCCATAGCTGAAGCCGCCGATGTTGCCGAGCGTGGTTTCCCAGGTCGGGGCGCGGCGGGTGAACTCGCTGTAGGCCGGCTCGGCCGACTCCACGTCCGCCACCGGGTTGCCCTGCGAGTCCACGTGCAGGACGTAGCTCGGCACGAACTGCAGGTAGGCGCCGGAGGTGGTGGCCACGCGACCGGCGGGGCCGCCGGCCTGCGCCTGCGACGGGAAGTCGTACAGGCCGTAGGTGCAGTCCACCGGGCCCTTGGCGGTGACCGTGCGGTCGCCGTCCACGGTCAGCAGGTCGGTCGCGACGACCGGGGTGGCCCCCGCGGTGATCGAGAAGTAGATGGCGTCGCTGCCGATGCCGTTGACGGAACCGATCAGGTTCGAGGCGTCGCCGCTGAAGGCCACGGTGGTACCCGGGGCGAACTGCACGCCCGGGCAGTGCATGCGCGCGTAGCGCACTTCGCCCGGCGAGAACGCGTAGCCCACCTCGGTGTTGATGTCGAGGCGGCCGGTGTTGGCCAGGGTGCGCGACGGCGGGATGACCAGTTCCTCGGCCACGCGCACCGGGGTGTTGCTGGCCGGGTTCGTCAGCTCGAACCGGGCAGGCGTCAGGCGCACGTCGGCCACGGGGCAGTCGATCTGGGTGTCGAAGGCGCCGGAGCCCGTGCTGAAGGCGCCGTTCACGACGTAGTAGGTGGTGCCGGCCTCGAGGCTGATCGACGGGATCAGCGACTGGGTGACGGTGAGGTAGTCGTCGTTGTAGGCGATCAGGTTGCCTTCGGGCGCCATCGGGTCGAAGGCGTCGCGGTAGAGCAACAGGTAGCCGTCATAGGTGGGCATGGAGCTGTAGAGCTCGCAGGTGTCGTCCTGCGACACGCTCATGACCTGCACGGAATAGGGGGCGACCGAGAAACCGAAGGGGCGGGTCCAGGTCGGGCCACCCGCGGTGGTGCCGGCGTAGGCCACGAGGTCCTTGGTGGCGATGGCCTGGCGGGCGCTGCCGCCCATGGCGCGGCTGGCCTGCAGGGCGGCTTCCTTTTCCTGGAGCTGCTGGGCGCTCTGCGCCTTCACGGTGCCCGGGGCGGCGATGGCGATGGCCAGGGCCATCAGGGTCAAGACGGGATGCTTCAAGGGGAGTCCTCTTTCACTGGGGTTTGCGGGCAAGGCGCCCGACGAAAAAGCAAAACGCATTTTCCATTGTCGCCGGACAATGCGTCAGTGACTTTGCTCATGGTCAAGCGGGAATCAGGGAATCCCCGAGGCCCGCGCCGTGATCAGAAGCTGCGCCCCAGGCTCAGGCTTCCGTAGACGGGCGCTTGTTCCTGCCCGTTGAATTCGCGCGAGCGGCGGTAGTGCGCGCCGGCGAAACGCCATGGCCCGTGCGTGAGCACCACGCCCAGGCCCAGTTCGGCCACGAAGTCGCGACGGTCCACCGAGTGGCCGTCCTTGGCGCTGCCGCCGTCGAGCGTGATGTCGTGCGCGACGCCGCGCGCCTCGAGGCTGGCGAAGAAATGCCAGTCCCAGCCCCGCCCGTGCCATTCGCCGCCCGGAGCCATGCCTTCGCCCGCCATGCGCATCGGGTTGGAGCCGAAGTCGTCGGGCAGGCGCGGGCCGAAGCGCACTTCCACGCCGGCGTTGGCATAGGTGATGGCGTTGCCGGCGGTGGCGCCGGCGTAGACGATGCGGTCCCAGCCCAGGCCACCGGCGCCGTCGTCGGTGCGCCAGCGCCAGGCGCGTTCGTGGCCCAGCTGCAGCAGCGGCTCATCGCGCAGCTGGTTGTCCCAGCCGCGGAAGCGGGCGCGGCCGAACAACTGGTGCAGTGCGTCCTGCGCCATCTCGCCCTGGGCGGACGGGCCGACGATGCCGAGCTTGAGCCGGGTGGACGCCAGCCGTTTGCCATCCCGCACGTGGTGGGCCAGTCCCAGCAGCAGCAGGCCGGCATAGGGCCGGTCCTCGGCGATCACGTCGGCGCGGTGGCCGTCGGCGGGCGTGTAGATGGCGTGGTGCAGGCTCAGGGCCAGGTTGCGCTGCGCGCCGTCGCCCCAGCGCAGCCAGGGCGTGGCGCGGTCCAGGAAAGCCACGAAGCCGGGCAGGCAGCCGGTGTCGTCGCCCGACACGGTTGGCGACACCCAGGTGGCGGCGAAGCCGGCCGAGTAACCCTGGTCCTGGCCCGCCTGGCCGTAGACGTCGTTGTCGGAGCGCAGCAGCAGGCGGCTGTCGCCGCAGTCGGCGGCGGCCAGCGGGGCGAGGGCGAGGAGGAGCGTGGCGGTCGGAAGTCGCGGAAACATGGGCGGGGGTTCTCAGGCGGGTTCGGTGTCGCGCACGGTGGCCAGCACCTGCTCGCCGTAACGCTCGAGCTTGGCGCTGCCGACGCCGGGCAGGGTGCCCAGTTCGCCGAGGCTGCGCGGGCGGCGCTCGGCGATGGCGCGCAGGGTGGCGTCGTGGAAGATGACATAAGCCGGCACGGACTGTTCGCGCGCCAGTTCGGCGCGCAGGCCGCGCAGGGCCTCGAACAGCGGCTGGTCGTCGGCCGACAGCGCCACCGGTGCCGGGCCGCCGCGGACGGGCGAACCGCGCTCGCGGCGCCGCACCACGTCCTCGCGCAGCGCCACCGGCTGCTCGCCGCGCAGCACGGGCCGGCTGGCGTCGGTCAGGAACAGGCTACCATGGCCTTCGATGTCCACTTCCAGCAGGCCCAGCGCCACCAGCTGGCGGAACACGCCCTTCCACTGCCGCTCGTCGAGGTCGGCGCCGATGCCGAAGGTGCTGAGCTGGTCGTGGCCAAGCTGCAGCACGCGCTCCTTGCGCTGGCCGCGCAGCACGTCCACCAGGTGGGTGACGCCGAAGCGCTGCCCGGTGCGGTAGACGCAGGACAGCGCCTTGCGCGCGGCCTCGGTGCCGTCCCAGGTGCGCGGCGGTTCCAGGCAGTTGTCGCAGTTGCCGCAGGGTTGCGGGTAGTCCTCGCCGAAGGCGGCGAGCAGGGTCTGCCGGCGGCAGCGGGTGGATTCGCAGAAGCCGAGCAGCACGTCGAGCTTGCGGCGCTCCAGGCGCCGGCGTTCTTCGCCGGCTTCGGATTGTTCGATCATCTGGCGCAGCAGCACCACGTCGCCCAGGCCGTAACACAGCCAGGCTTCGGCCGGGTCGCCGTCGCGGCCGGCACGGCCGGTTTCCTGGTAGTAGCCCTCCAGCGACTTGGGCAGGTCCAGGTGCGCCACGAAGCGCACGTCGGGTTTGTCGATGCCCATGCCGAAGGCGATGGTGGCCACCATCACCACGCCTTCCTCGCGCAGGAAGCGGCGCTGGTTTTCCGCGCGCACCCGGGCGTCCAGGCCGGCGTGGTAGGGCAGGGCGTGCACGCCCTGCTCGCACAGCCAGGCCGCGGTTTCCTCGACCTTGCGGCGCGACAGGCAGTAGACGATGCCGGCCTGCCCGCGCCGGGGCGCCAGGAAATCGAGCAGCTGGCGACGCGCATTGTCCTTCAGCGCCACCCGGTAGCGGATGTTCGGCCGGTCGAAGGAGGTGACGAACCAGGGCGCGTCCTGCAGGCCCAGGCGCTCGGCGATCTCGCGCCGGGTGGGGTGGTCGGCGGTGGCGGTGAGCGCGATGCGCGGCACGTCGGGCCAGCGCTCGTGCAGCAGGTTCAGTTCGCGGTATTCGGGGCGGAAATCGTGGCCCCATTGCGAGACGCAGTGCGCCTCGTCGATGGCGAACAGCGCGATGCGGCTGCGCCCGAGCAGGGACAGGAAACGGTCGGTGAGCAGGCGCTCGGGCGCGACGTAGAGCAGGTCCAGGTCGCCGGCCAGCAGCCGCGCCTCCACCGCCGCGGCGGCTTCGCCGGTGAGCGAGGAGTTGAGGAAGGCCGCGCGCACGCCCAGCTGCTCCAGCGCCTCCACCTGGTCCTGCATCAGCGCGATCAGCGGCGACACCACGATGCCGGTGCCCTCGCGCAGCAGCGCCGGCACCTGGTAACACAGCGACTTGCCGGCGCCGGTGGGCATCAGCACCAGGCAGTCGCCGCCGGCGACCAGCTGGTCGACCACGGCGGCCTGCTGTCCGCGGAAATCGGCGAAGCCGAAGACGCGGCGCAGCAGTTCGAGGGCGGGGGTGCTCATGGCGCCATTTTACCGGCTGCGGATGCGAAGGCGGCGGCAGGTTTCCCCGCCGCCGCCCCGGAAATCCACCCGGTGGGGGTGGGAAGGTTCATTCGAGCAGCGAACGCAGCATCCAGGCGTTCTTCTCGTGCACCTGCAGGCGCTGGGTGGCCAGGTCCACGGTGGGGTCGTCGCCGGCGCCGTCGGCGGTCTTGAGCACCTTGCGGGCGGTGCGGCAGACGGCCTCGTTGCCCGCCACCAGCTGGCGCACCATGTCCTGCCAGCCCAGCGTGCCGGCGGCCGATTCCTCGCGGATGCTCGAGAGCTTCACGAACTCGGCGTAGGAGCCCGGCGCGTTGAAGCCCAGGGCGCGGATGCGTTCGGCGATCTCGTCGAGCGCGGTCCATTCCTCGGTGTACTGGGTCATGAACATGCCGTGCAGGGTGTTGAACATCGGCCCGGTCACGTTCCAGTGGAAATTGTGGGTCTTGAGGTAGAGCGTGTAGCTGTCGGCCAGGAAGTGCGACAGGCCGTCGGCGATCCTGCGGCGATCCTTTTCGCCGATGCCGATGTCGATCTTGGGGGCGCCCTTTTCCGGCGCGGGGGCCTTCTTCGAAGCCATGGCTTTCCTCCTGTTTGGGGACGAAACCATCCTACGACATCACGCGTCGAGCACGGCTGAACCGCGGCGCAGACGTTACAATCACGTGATATGCCCGCTGCCCCGGCCCCCCTTCCCGCGTTTCCCGACGAGGCCGTGCTCAGCCGCGACCGCGGCCGCCTGCTGCGCCTGCTGGGCGCGGCGCGGAAGTCGCCCGGCGACGCCCGCAAGCGCGCTGATTACGAAGCCGCCCTGGCCGCCTCGATGGCCGCCCGCGAGGCGCGCGACGCGCGGGCGCCGAAGCCCTCCTTCGACGACAGCCTGCCGGTGGCGCGCGAGGCCGATGCGCTCATCGAGCTCATCCGCAAGCACCCGGTGGTGGTGGTCGCCGGCGAAACCGGTTCCGGCAAGACCACCCAGCTGCCCAAGCTTTGCCTGGCCGCCGGCCGCGGCCGCGCCGGCCTGATCGGCTGCACCCAGCCGCGCCGCATCGCCGCGCGCGCGGTGGCGCGCCGGGTGGCCGAGGAGCTGCAGTCGCCGCTGGGCGGGGCGGTGGGCTACCAGGTGCGTTTCACCGAAAACGTCGGCGAGGGCACCTTCGTCAAGTTCATGACCGACGGCATCCTGCTGGCGGAAATCCAGTCCGACCGCTGGCTGTCGAAGTACGACACGATCATCGTCGACGAGGCGCACGAGCGCAGCCTGAACATCGACTTCCTGCTCGGCTACCTCAAGCAGCTGGTCGCGCGCCGGCCCGACCTCAAGCTCGTCATCACCTCGGCCACCATCGACACCGAGCGCTTCGCCAGGCACTTCGGCAATGCGCCGGTGGTGAGCGTGGAAGGCCGCAGCTTCCCGGTGGAAGTGCGCTACCGCGCCGGCGGCGGCGAAGAAGGCGACGAGGAAGCCCTGCCGCTGGCCGAGGCCATCGTCGGCGCGGCCGACGAAATCACGCGCACCGACCCGCAGGGCGACATCCTGGTGTTCCTGCCCGGCGAGCGCGAGATCCGCGACGCCCACGCCGCGCTCAACCGCCGCAAGTACCGCGCCACCGAAGTCATCCCGCTGTACGCGCGGCTGTCGGTGCGCGACCAGGACAAGGTGTTCAACCCCGGCCCGGGCCGGCGCATCGTGCTGGCCACCAACGTCGCGGAAACCTCGCTCACGGTGCCGCGCATCCGCTACGTGATCGACCCCGGCCTGGCGCGCGTGAAGCGCTACAGCCCGCGCGGCAAGCTCGACCGCCTGCACATCGAACCCATCAGCCAGGCCAGCGCCGACCAGCGCAAGGGCCGCTGCGGCCGCGTCGCCGCCGGCGTGTGCTACCGCCTGTACGCCGAGGACGACTTCGCCGCGCGCCCGCGCTACACCGACCCGGAAATCCTGCGTGCCTCGCTGGCCGGCGTCATCCTGCGCATGCTGTCGCTGGGCCTGGGCCGGGTGGAGGATTTCCCCTTCATCGACCCGCCCGACCCGCGCGCGGTGGCCGACGGCTGGCAGACCCTGTCCGAACTGGGCGCGGTGGACGCCGAGCGCCAGCTCACCGCCACCGGCCGGGAAATGGCGCGCCTGCCGGTGGACCCGAAGCTGGCGCGCATGCTGGTGGCGGCGCGCGAACACCGCTGCCTGCCGGAGCTGCTGGTCATCGCCGCCTTCCTGGGCATCCAGGACCCGCGCGAGCGCCCCGCCGACGCACGCGAGAAGGCCGACAACGCCCACGCCGAGTTCGCCGACCCGAACTCCGAGTTCGTCGGCATCCTCAAGCTCTGGGAGGCCTACCGCGCCGCCCACGAAGACCTCACCCAGTCGAAGCTGCGCGGCTGGTGCGAGAAGCGTTTCCTGGCCTTCCTGCGCATGCGCGAGTGGCGCGAACTGCACCGCCAGCTCCTGCTGGCCTGCGAGGAAATGCGCTGGGAGGCCGGCGGCCACCCCGCGCTGGACGAACTGCTCGCGGCCGGCCAGCGCGACGGCGGCCGCGGCCCGTCCAAGGGCCTCGCGAAAACCCAGGCGCTGCACCGCGCGCTCATCGCCGGCCTGCCCAGCCAGGTGGGCCACCGCACCGAGAAGGGCATCTACGACGCGCCGCGGCAGCGCAAGTTCCAGCTCTTCCCCGGCAGCGCGCTGGCCAGGCAGCCGCCGGCCTGGGTGCTGGTGGCCACCCTGCTCGATACCCAGAAGGTCTGGGGCCTGATGGCCGCGAAGGTCGAGCCCGACTGGGTCATCGCCGAGCTGCCGCACCTGCTGGCGCGCAAGCACTTCGACCCGCACTGGTCGCGCAGTCAGGGCCGCGTGCTGGGCAGCGAGCAGATCTCGCTGTTCGGGCTGGTGCTGGCGCCGAAGAAGCCCGTCCACTACGGCGGGCTCTACCCGGAGGAGGCGCGCGAGATCTTCGTGCGCCAGGGCTTGGTGCCGGGCGAAGTGGACTGCCGCGCGCCCTTCCTCAAGCGCAACCTGGCCACGCTGGAAAAGGCGCGGGAGGAGGAAGCCAAGCTGCGCCGCGCCGGCCTGGTGGCCGACGAGGGCTGGCAGGCGCGCTGGTACCTCGACCGCCTGCCGCCCGAACTCAATTCCGTGGCCGGCCTCGACAGCTGGTACGGCAAGCTGCCGGCCGAGCAGAAGAAGGCGCTGGAATGGCCGCTGGCCGAGCTGCTGCCGGGCGAGGGCAGCGAGGCCGAGCGTTTCCCGAAGTTCCTGGCGCTCGGCGACGCCCGCCTGGCGCTGCATTACCGCTTCGAGCCGGGCCACCCCGAAGACGGCGTCACGCTCGACGTGCCGCTGCACCTGCTCAAGGCCCTCGACGCCGCGCGCCTGGGCTGGCTGGTGCCGGGCCTGGTCGAGGAGAAGGCCACCGCGCTGATCCGCGGCCTGCCCAAGGCCCAACGCCGCAACTATGTGCCCGCGCCCGATTTCGCCCGCGCCTTCGCCGAGGCGCATCCGAAGGCCGCGGCCGATTCGCTGCCCGGCACGCTGGCGCGTTTCCTCACCCGGGCCACGGGTGCGCCCGTGGCCGCGCTCGATTTCGACGAGGCCGCGCTCGACCCGCACCTGCGCATGAACCTGCGCCTGGCCGAGCGCGACGGCCGCGTGCTGGCGATGTCGCGCGACCTGGCCGCGCTGAAGGAAAAATTCGGCGAGCGCGCCGAACGCGCCTTCGCCGAACGCGCCGGCGAAGCGCTGGCGCGCGAAGGCCTCACCCGTTTCCCCGACGCGCCCATCCCGGTGCAGGTGGCCGGCGCCGCCGGCGTGCCGGCCTTCCCCGCGCTGGTGGACCAGGGCGAAAACGTGGCGCTGAGCGTGTTCGCCGACGCCGCCGAAGCCGCCCGCGAACACGCCGGCGGCGTGCGCCGCCTGCTGCGCCTGGCGCTGGCCGACAAACTCCGCCAGGCGCGCAAGCAGCTGCCGGTGTCGCCGAAGCTGGCGCTGCTCTACGCCGCGATCGAAGGCTTCACGCAGGCGCAAGGGCAGGCCCCGGCGCACGAACACCTGCGCGCCGACCTCGCCGATGCCGCCCTGCTGGCCGTCACCGACGGCGACCTGGGGCAGGTGCGCGACCCGGCCGCGTTCGCGCAGCGGCTCGACGACGCCTCGCGCCGCCTGTTCCCAGAGGCCATGGCGCGGCTGCAGCTGGCCGAACAGATCCTGGCGCTGGTGGCCGAGATCAAGCCGCGGCTGGAATCACCGCTGCTGGGCTGGGCCCGCGGCAACCTCGACGACCTCAAGGCCCAGCTCGCCGGCCTGGTGCCGCCGGGTTTCCTGCGCGAAACGCCGGCCGAGGCGCTGGCGGAATACCCGCGCTACCTCAAGGCGCTGTCGCTGCGCGCCGAACGCGCGCTGCGCGACCCGGTGCGCGACCAGGCCCGCATGCTGGAGCTGAAACCGTTCTGGGACGCGCTGGTGGCGGCACGCGCCAGCGGCCGGGCGAAGGACCCGGCCTGGCAGTCCCTGCGCTGGGACCTGGAGGAATTGCGCGTGTCGCTGTTCGCCCAGGAACTGGGCACCCGCCGCCAGGTCTCGGCCAAGCGGCTGGCCAGGCAGCTCGAAGCGCTTACTTGATGCGCTTGACCCGGGCGCGGGTGTTGTAGCCCACGACCTTCATGTACCACGCGCCCAGCGCGCCCGGCTCGATGATGATTTCCGGGTTGACCAGGCTCACCTTCAGGCGGCTGGTGCTGTCGGTGATCTGCCAGATCTGGCCGTTGTCGAAGCGGAAGCGCTGGCCCTGCTTGTTCCAGCCCTTGAACTCGCCGGTGATCGAGGTGTAGATCGAACCGTCCGCGCCGGTGCGCTGGTCGAAGCCGCGCAGGTCCTGGGCCGGGGTGGCGGCCGGCAGCGCGCTGGCCGCCTTGCCGGTTTCGCCGGCGATGAAGGCGTTGAGGCGGGCGAGCTCCTCGGGGCTGAGCTTGTCCAGGCCCGCGGCCTTGAATTCGGCCTCGGTCATGCGTTCCTCCAGCGAGGAGAACGACTGGGCCAGGACGCTGCCGCTGAACAGCGCGGCCAGGGCGAAGGAGAGGAGGAGCATTTTGCGCATGGTGGGAATCCGTACTGGTTACACTGCCAGCCAATGCGGGGCAGTCTAACTCCCCGTCCGACGCAGGCGCCACTTGAATACCCCGGTCCCCCAGCACAATCGGCGGCTCCACCCCTGGCTGGCCCGGCACGGCGCCGGCCAGCCGCTGCTGGCGTCGCTGTCCGAAGCGGCCAGGGACCTCCCGCACGAACCCGCCGAGGCCATGGCGGTGCAGGTGCTCGAAACCCTTCGGCCGCTGCGCGCCGACGCCGAAGTCCTGGCCGCCGCCGCGCTGCACCTGTGGCCGGCGCTGCGCGAGGCGCTGCCGGCCGGGCTGCTGGCCGGGACGCCCCGGGTGGGCCTGCTGCTCGACGGCCTGGCCGCCTCGGCCCAGGTCAGCGGCCTGCACCACCACCGGCACCGCCAGGGCGGCGCCGAAGGCCTGCGCCGCCTGCTGCTGGCCCTGGTGCGCGACCTGCGCGCGGTGCTGGTGCTGCTGGCCATCCAGCTGGTGCGGCTGCGCGATGCCGCCGCGCTGGAGCCCGACGAACGCCGCGCCCTGGCCGAGCTCACGTCCGACATCTACGCGCCGCTGGCGAACCGGCTGGGCATCTGGCAGCTCAAGTGGGAGCTCGAGGACCTGGCCTTCCGCA
This sequence comes from Arenimonas malthae CC-JY-1, assembly GCF_000747075.1. Lineage (GTDB taxonomy): Bacteria > Pseudomonadota > Gammaproteobacteria > Xanthomonadales > Xanthomonadaceae > Arenimonas > Arenimonas malthae. The sequence goes on along the minus strand of NZ_AVCH01000146.1, from coordinate 1,756 downwards.
CGCTGCAGCCGGAAACCTACCAGCGCATCGCCCGCCTGCTCGACGAAAAGCGCGGCGACCGCGAGCGCTTCATCGAAGACGCCATGGCGCGCATCCGCGCCGCGCTGGCCGAGGCCGGCATCGCCGCCGACGTGGCCGGCCGCCCCAAGCACATCTACAGCATCTGGAAGAAGATGCAGCGCAAGGGCGTGCCCTTCAGCGAGCTCTACGACATCCGCGCCGTGCGCGTGCTGGTGGACGACATCCCCGACTGCTACGCCGTGCTGGGCCTGGTGCACCAGCTCTGGCCGTCGATCCCCAGCGAGTTCGACGACTACATCGCGCACCCGAAGGGCAACGACTACCGCTCGCTGCACACCGCGGTGATCGGCCCGGGTGGCCGCACGCTGGAAGTGCAGATCCGCACCCACCAGATGCACGAACACGCCGAACTGGGCGTGGCCGCGCACTGGCGCTACAAGGAAGGCGGCGGCGCCGACGCCAGCTTCGAGCGCAAGGTGGCCTGGATGCGCCAGCTGCTCGAGGCCCGCGACGAGGGCGAGGACGCGTTGATGGCCGGCTTCTCCACCGAACTGGTGGAAGACCGCGTCTACGCCATCACCCCGCGCGGCGAAGTGGTGGACCTGCCGCGCGGCGCCACCGTGCTCGACTTCGCCTACGCCGTGCACACCGAGGTCGGCCACCGTTGCCGCGGCGCCAAGGTGAACGGCCGCATCGTGCCGCTCGACCACCGCCCGGCCACCGGCGACCAGGTCGAGATCCTCACCGCCAAGACCGCCGAACCGCGCCGCGACTGGCTGCAGGCGGGCAATGGGTTCCTCGCCACCGGCCGCGCCCGCGACAAGGTGCGCGCCTGGTTCCACAAGATCGACCGCGCCCGCAACCTGCAGGCCGGCAAGGACATGCTGGAGAAGGAGCTGCGCCGCGTCGCCCTGACGCAGGCCGACCTGGCGCCCGTGCAGGCGAAGTTCCGGCTGGAAACGCTGGACGACCTCTACCTGGCGCTGGCGCTGGGCGACCTCGGCCCCAGCCAGGTCAGCCGCGCACTGCACGAACACGCGCAGGCGCAGAAGGCGCCGGCGGAAGCGCCGGCGCCGGTGTCGCGCAAGCCGGCGGCCGCGGCCTCGCGCACGCCGTTCACGGTGGAAGGCGTGGGCAACCTGCTCAGCCAGATCGCGCGCTGCTGCCAGCCGGTGCCGGGCGATCCGATCGTGGGTTACCTCACCCGCGGCCGCGGCGTCAGCATCCATCGCGAGAACTGCCCCTCGCTGCAGCGGCTGCGGCTGGCGCACCCCGACCGCTGCCTGCCGGTGGAGTGGGGCGGCGGCCAGGCCGCCAGCTACGAAGTGGACGTGCAGCTGCGCGCCTTCGACCGCAAGTACCTGCTCAAGGACCTCACCAACACCATCGCGCAGATGGGCGTGAACATCCTGGGCGTGCAGTCGCGGGTGGACGAAGCCCAGGGCGTGGCCGACCTGCGCCTGGCGGTGCGCGTGGCCGACTACGGCCAGCTCAGCGACCTGCTGGGCCGCCTGAGCGCGGTGCCGGGCGTGCAGGACGCGCGCCGGCTGGGCTGAACGCCGCCGCGGCCGTGTTGGCGGCGGCTGTTATCCTGCCCGGCATGGAAGGAACGCAGGCATGAACGGAACGCGCAAGGAACCCGGCGCCACGCCGTCGCTGGGCGAGCTCTCGCAGCTCGACCTCGAGCGGCGTCCGCCGCGTGCCGCCGCGCCGCCGCCCGCGCCACCGCCGCGGC
>NZ_AVCH01000145.1 GCF_000747075.1 Arenimonas malthae CC-JY-1 | reverse complement strand
AGGCCGGCGCGGTCGGCGGCCAGCAGGTCCTGGCCGTCGAAGCGGATGCGGCCGGCCACGCCGCGCCGCACCAGCCGCAGCAGCGCGCGGCCCAGGCTGGACTTGCCGCTGCCGCTTTCGCCCACCAGCGCCAGGCATTCGCCGCGGCGCAGGTCGAGCGTGATGTCCTGCACGGCGGGGCGCGCGGTGCCGGGGTAGGCCACGGCCACGGTTTCGAGCTGCAGCAGCACCGGGCCGGGCGGCGACGGCGCCGGCGCGGGCAGGCGTTCGGCGGCCAGCAGTTCGCGGGTGTAGGCGTGCGCGGGCGCGGCGAAGACCGCGGCGGTGTCGCCGGTTTCCACCAGTTCGCCGCGCTGCAGGATGGCCAGCCGGCGCGCGTGTGCGGCCACCAGCGGCAGGTCGTGGCTGACCAGCAGCACGGCCAGGCCGAGCTCGTGGCGCAGCCGGTCGAACAGCGCCAGCGATTCGCGCGCGAGGCGCGGGTCCAGGGCCGAGGTGGGTTCGTCGGCCAGCAGCACCCGCGGCGCGCCGGCCAGCGCAAGCGCGATCAGCACGCGCTGGCGCTGGCCGCCGGACAGCTGGTGCGGATGGCGTTCGAGCAGCGCGTCGGGTTCGGGCAGCTGCAGCCGCCCGAACAGGGTGCGCGCCTCGCGGCGGGCGTCATCGCGGCCCAGGCCGCGCAGCAGGCGCAGGCTCTCGCGCAGCTGCGAGCCCACGGTGCGCAGCGGGTGCAGGCTGGCTTGCGGGTCCTGCGGCACCCAGGCGATGTGCCGGCCGCGCAGCGCCGCGTGTTCGCGCGAACCGAGCGCGATGTCGGCGCCTTGCCCGACCTGCAGCCGGCCCCGCGCCGACAGGCCCGGCGGCAGCAGGCCCAGCAGCGCCGCCACGGTGAGGCTCTTGCCGCTGCCGCTTTCGCCGACGAGCGCCAGGCATTCGCCGGCGGGCAAGGCCAGGTCCAGCGGGCCGAGCAGGCGGCGTTCGCCCGCGTGCACTTCCAGGCCGGTGAGGCGCAGCGCGTCTTCGCCCGCCACTCAGGGCGCCCCGCGCACGTCGAGCCAGTCGCGCAGGCCGTCGCCCAGGAACTGGAAGGCGGCGAGCGTGGCCACCAGGAAACCGGCCGGGAACAGCAGCGACCAGGGCGCCACGTCGAGTTCCTGCGTGCCCTCGCTGAGCAGGCTGCCCCAGCTGGCGGCGGGTTCGTCCACGCCCAGGCCCAGGAAGCCCAGGAAACTCTCCACCAGGATCGCCTGCGGCAGGATCAGGCCCAGGTACACCAGGCCCAGCGGCAGCAGGTTGGGCAGCAGGTGCCAGCGCAGCACCTGGTCGAAGCGGGCGCCGGCGGCGCGCGCGGCCAGCACGAAGGGCATCTCGCGCAGGCGCGCGGCTTCGGCGCGGGCCACGCGGGCCAGGTCGATCCAGACGTAGCCGCCGATGGCCGCCAGCAGCAGCCACAGCGAGCGCCCGAACAGCGCCAGCAGCAGGATCACGATCAGCAGGAAGGGCAGCGCCGACAGCACGTCGAGCACGCGCACCATGGCCCGCTCCACCCGGCCGCCGGCGTACCCGGCCACCGCGCCCCAGGCCAGCCCGACCACCAGCGCCACCGCGGTGGCCAGCGCGCCGATGGTGAGCGACAGGCGGCCGCCGGCCAGCGTGCGCGACAGGATGTCGCGGCCGATCGCATCGGTGCCGAACCAGTGCGCGGCCGAGGGCGGCGACGACAGCGCGGTCCAGTCGGGGCGGTGCGGGTCGGGCAGGCCGGGCAGCCACGGGCCCGCCCAGCAGGCCAGCGCCAGCGCGCCCAGCAGCCACAGGCAGGCGCGGGCGGAGCGTGGCAGGGAACGGTGCGGGTGCATGGCCGGCATCTTAGCCGCCGCGCCGGCGGGCGTATCATGGGCGCATCCTTTCCGAGGAGCCGAGGCATGGCCTTCCCGTACACCCGCATGCGCCGCATGCGCCGCGACGATTTCTCCCGCCGCCTGATGCGCGAGCACCGGCTCGGCGCCGACGACCTGATCCTGCCGGTCTTCATCCACGAACACAGCGGTCGCGCGCCGGTGGCTTCCATGCCCGGCGTCGAGCGCCAGTCCATCGACGAACTGCTGCGCACCGCCGAGCAGGCGGTGGAGCTGAAGATCCCCGCGCTGGTGCTGTTCCCGGTCACCGCGCCCGAGGCCAAGTCGCTCGACGCCGTGGCCGCCTGGGACGAAAATGGCCTGGCCCAGCGCGCCATCCGCGCGCTCAAGCAGCGTTTCCCGCAGCTGGGCGTCATCACCGACGTGGCGCTCGACCCCTACACCAGCCACGGCCAGGACGGCCTGGTGGACGCCGGCGGCTACGTCACCAACGACGACACCGTCGAGGCGCTGGTGAAGCAGGCGCTCTCGCACGCCGAGGCCGGCGCCGACGTGGTTTCGCCCAGCGACATGATGGACGGCCGCATCGGCGCCATCCGCGAGGCGCTGGAAGAGGCCGGGCACGTCAACACGCGCATCCTTGCCTACAGCGCCAAGTACGCCTCGGCCTTCTACGGCCCCTTCCGCGACGCGGTCGGCAGCGCCGGCGCGCTGGGCAAGGGCAACAAGTACACCTACCAGATGGACCCGGCGAATTCCGACGAGGCCCTGCGCGAAGTCGGCCTCGACCTCGACGAGGGCGCCGACATGGTGATGGTCAAGCCGGGCCTGCCCTACCTCGACATCGTGCGGCGGGTGAAGGACCACTTCGGCGCGCCCACCTTCGTCTACCAGGTGAGCGGCGAATACGCGATGCTCAAGGCCGCCGCGCTCAACGGCTGGCTGGACGAACGCGCCTGCGCGCTCGAGGCGCTCACCGCCATCAAGCGCGCCGGCGCCGACGGCGTGCTCACCTATTTCGCGCTCGACGCGGCGCGCTGGCTCAAGGAGGAATGACATGACCGCCCGCTACGCCGTGTTCGGACACCCGGTGCTGCATTCGCTGTCGCCGCGCATCCACGCCGCCTTCGGCAGCCAGCTCGGCATCGCCATGGAATACGCCGCCATCGACGCCGCGCCCGCGGACTTCGAGCGCGCGCTGGCCCATTTCGCCGAAACCGGCGGCCTCGGCGCCAACATCACGCTGCCGCACAAGGAGGCCGCGCTGGCCCTGTGCACGCACCTGGGCGACCGCGCCCGCCGCGCCGGCGCCGCCAACACGCTCACCCGCCACGCCGACGGCTGGCACGGCGAGAACACCGACGGCATCGGCCTGGTGCACGACCTCACCGAACGTCGCCGCATCGACCTGCGCAGCCGCCGCGTGCTGCTGGTGGGCGCCGGCGGCGCCGCCCGCGGCGTGGCGCCGGCCCTGCTCGACGCCGGCATCGACGAACTGTGGGTGGTCAACCGCACGCCGGAAAAAGCCGATGCGCTGGTGGACGCCATGGGCGAACCCGGCCGCGTGCATTCGCGCTACTGGGCCGACCTGCGCAACCTCGGCACCTTCGACATGATCGTCAACGCCACCTCGGCCGGCCGCGGCGGCGCGCCGCTGGAACTGCCGTTCACCCTGGCCACGGCGCGCACCCTGGCCGTGGACCTGAGCTACGGCGAGGCCGCGGGCCCCTTCTTGGCCTGGGCGCAGGCCGCCGGCTGTGAAACGCGCGTGGACGGCCTGGGCATGCTGGTGGAACAGGCGGCGGAAAGTTTCGCGATCTGGCACGGCCGGCGCCCGGACACCGACCCGGTGTACGCCTCGCTCAGCGCCCGCGCCGACGCCCTGCACACCGCCGACTGATGGACTGCCGGGCCGGCTGCGGCGCCTGCTGCATCGCGCCCTCGATCAGTTCGCCCATCCCGGGCATGCCGCACGGAAAGCCTGCCGGCATGCCCTGCGTGCAGCTGGGCGACGACTACCGCTGCCTGGTCTTCGGTTCGCCGGAGCGGCCGGCGGTGTGCACTTCGCTGCGGCCGTCGGACAGCATGTGCGGCGCCAGCCGCGACGACGCGCTGGCCGGGCTGATGGCGCTGGAGCGGGCCACGGCCTGAGCCGCGGCGGGGTTCAGCCCGCCAGGTACTCGTCCTTCAGGCGGACGTAGTGTTTGGCGCTGTAGTACAGCTGCTCGATTTCCTTGTCGGAAAGGTGGCGCACCGGCTTGGCCGGGTTGCCCAGCCACAGCTCGCCGGCCAGCACCTTCTTGCCGGGCGGCACCACGGCGCCGGCGCCCACGAAGCCGTTGTCCATCACCTCGGCGCCGTCGAGCACGGTGGCGCCCATGCCGATGAGCACCGCGTTGCCGATGGTGCAGGCGTGGATGATGGCGCCGTGGCCGATGGTGACGTCGTCGCCGATGATCGTCGGGAAGCCGTCGGGCCGGGTGTAGGGGCCGTCGTGGGTGACGTGGATGATGGTGCCGTCCTGCACGTTGGTGCGGGCGCCGATGCGGATGTGGTTCACGTCGCCGCGGATGACGCAGCCGGGCCAGACCGAGCTGTCTTCGCCCAGGTGCACGTCGCCGATGACGGTGGCGGCCGGGTCCACGTAGGCCCGGGCGCCGAGGGTGGGCAGGATGCCCTTGTAGGGTCGCAGGTTCATGGTTTGATTCTACCTCCGGGAATTCGCGCCCGCCTTACGTCCCTTGGTCGTAAACTGCCAGCCATGGACACCCCCGCCCACCCCGACGACGACCTGCGCCCGCTGCTGGCCCAGCTGCGGGCCGCCCACCGGCGCCAGCCGCCCGGCTACCGCCAGCGCATGGACGACCTGGCCCGGCTGGGCGAGGCCGTGCGCCGGCACCGGGACGACCTGGTGAAGGCGGTGTCCGCCGACTTCGGCCGCCGTTCGCGCCACGAAACCCTGGCCGCGGACATCATGACCACGCTCGACGAGGTGGCCTACCTGCGCCGCAAGCTGCGCGGCTGGATGCGCCCCGAGCGCCGCGGCGTGAACTGGGCCTTCCTGCCCGCCCGCGCCGAGATCCGCCGGCAACCACTGGGCGTGGTGGGCATCGTGGCGCCCTGGAACTACCCCATCCAGCTGGCCCTGATCCCGCTGGCCGACGCCATCGCCGCCGGCAACCACGCGATGGTGAAGCCGTCGGAACACACGCCGCGCACGGCCGAACTGCTGGCCCGCCTCATCAGCGAAGTGTTCCCGCCCGAGCGCGTGTCGGTGGTGCTGGGCGACGCCGCGGTGGGCGCGGCCTTCACCCGGCTGCCCTTCGACCACCTGGTGTTCACCGGCTCGACCACGGTGGGCCGGGCGGTCATGGCCGCCGCGGCGCCGAACCTGGTGCCGCTGACGCTGGAGCTGGGCGGCAAGTCGCCTGCCCTGATCGCGCCGGACTACCCGGTGGAGCATGCGGCCGAGCGCATCGCCGCCGGCAAGTGCTTCAACGGCGGCCAGACCTGCGTGGCGCCCGACTACGTGCTGGTGCCGCGCGCCCAGCGCGACGAGTTCGTGCGCGCCTACCTCGCCTCGCTGCGCCGCCGCTACCCCACGCTGGCCGGCAACCCCGACTACACCGCGGTGGTGAACCACCGCCAGGCCGACCGCCTGCGCGCCTGGCTCGACGATGCCCGCGAGCGCGGCGTGAGCGTGGTGCAGCACCGCCCCGACAACGAAACGCCGCCGCCGGGCGTGGAAGTGATCCCGCCCACGGTGCTGCTGGACCCGCCCGACGACGCCAGGGTGATGCAGGAGGAAATCTTCGGCCCGCTGCTGCCGGTGAAGTCCTACGACAGCCACGACGAGGCGATCGCCTACATCCAGGGCCGCGACCGCCCGCTGGCGTTCTATCCCTTCGACCGCGACCGCGCGCGTTTGCGCCACACGCTCGACGCCATCGTGGCCGGCGGCGTGTGCGTGAACGACACGCTCATCCACTTCGGCCAGCACGAGCTGCCGGTGGGCGGCGTCGGCCCCAGCGGCATGGGCCAGTACCACGGCGAGGCCGGCTTCCTGGCCTTCAGCAAGCCGATGCCGGTGCTGTACCAGTCGCGCCTGAACGGCATGTTCGTGTTCGACCCGCCCTACCGGAAGCTGGCCGATTTCGTGGTGAAGTTCCTTACCCGCTGATTGAAACGGCGGCACGCGCCGCCACCTGTGAAACCATGACCACGACGAACAACCCCCTGCTTGCCGACGGCGAACTGCCGCTGTTTTCCGCCATCGCGCCGGAGCACGTGAACCCCGCCATCGACGAGGTGCTGGCCGGCTTCCGCGCCGAGGTGGACCGCCTGGTGGCCGACCCGACGGCGCGTGATTTCGCCCGCCTGATGGCCCCGCTCGAGCGCTGGGAGGAGCGGCTGGGCCGCACCTTCTCGCCGGTGTCGCACCTGCATGGCGTGAAGGATTCGCCGGCGCTGCGCGAGGCCTATTCCGAGGCGCTGGAAAAGCTCACCGAACACGGCACCGAGCTGGGCCAGAACCGCGACCTGTACGCGGCGGTGAAGGCCCTGCGCGACGCGCCGGAATTCGCCGCGCTCGACCGCGCCCGCCAGGCCCTGGTCGAGGACAGCCTGCGTGGCTTCCAGCTCAGCGGCGTGGCGCTGGAGGAACCGGCGCGCTCGCGCTTCAAGGCCATCCAGAACGAGCTGAGCAAGCTGGAGACCGAATTCGAGGAAGCCGTGCTCGACGCCACCGATGCCTGGTCGCGGCCGGTGTCGGAAGAGGAGCTGGCGGGCCTGCCGGAATCGGCCCGCGGCCTGCTGCGGGCGATGGCGCAGGAAAAGGACGCCGAGGGCTACCTGGCCACGCTGAAGGGCCCGGTGGTGCAGGCGGTGCTGACCTTCGCCGATTCGCGCGCGCTGCGCGAGGAGCTGTACATCGCCTACAACACCCGCGCGTCCGAGCAGGGCCCGCACGCCGGGCGCTTCGACAACGGCGAGCGCATCGGCCGCATCCTGGCCCTGCGCCACGAGGCCGCGCAGCTGCTGGGGTTCGCCTCGGCCGCGCACGTGTCGCTGGCCGACAAGATGGCCGGCACGCCCGAACGCGTGCTGGGTTTCCTGCGCGAACTGGCGGCCAAGGCGCGGCCGGTGGCGCAGCGCGAACTGGAAGAGCTGCGCGCGTTCGCGGCCACGATCGGAATCCCCGACCTGCAGCCCTGGGACGTGGCCTACGCCTCCGAAAAGCTGCGCGAATCGCGCTTCGCCTTCAGCGAGGAAGACCTCAAGCCGTATTTCCCGCTGCCGGCGGTGATGCAGGGCCTGTTCACCGTGGCCGAGCGCGTGTTCGGCATGCGCCTGGTCGAGCGCAAGGGCGTGGACGCCTGGCACCCGGACGTGCACTACTTCGACGTGGTGGACCACGACGGCAGCGTGCGCGCCGGCGTCTACCTCGACCACTACGCCCGCGCCGGCAAGCGCGGCGGCGCCTGGATGGACGTGTGCCGCTCGCGCCTGCGCGACGGCGAGGCGGAGCACAAGCCCGTCGCCTACCTGACCTGTAATTTCCCGCCGCCCAGTGGCGATGCGCCGGCGATGCTCACGCACGACGACGTGGTCACGCTGTTCCATGAATTCGGCCACGGCATCCACCACCTGCTCACCGAGGTGGACTGGCCCAGCGTCGGCGGCATCAGCGGCGTGGAGTGGGACGCGGTGGAGCTGCCCAGCCAGTTCATGGAGAACTTCGCCTGGCAGCGCGAGGCGCTGGACCTGTTCGCGAAACACTGGCAGACCGGCGAACGCCTGCCCGACGACCTGTACGCGAAGATGCTGCAGGCCCGGCATTTCCACGCCGGCCTGTTCCTGGTGCGCCAGCTGGAATTCGCGCTCTACGACTTCCGCATGCACCTGGAATTCGACCCGGCGCGCGGCCCGCGCACGCTGGAGCTGCTGGCCGAGGTGCGCGACGAAGTGGCGGTGGTGAAGCCGCCGCACTGGCACCGCGGCCCGCACGCGTTCACGCACATCTTCTCGGGCGGCTATTCGGCCGGCTACTACAGCTACCTGTGGGCGGAAGTGCTGAGCGCCGACGCGTTCTCGGCTTTCGAGGAGGCCGGCGTGTTCGACGCCGCCACCGGCGCGCGCTACCGCCGCGAGATCCTGGCGGTGGGCGGCTCGCGCCCGGCCCTGGAGAGCTTCGTCGCCTTCCGCGGCCGCGAACCCGACCCCGAAGCCCTGCTGCGCTCCTACGGCCTGGCGGCCTGAGGCGCGCCGCGGTAGATCATGTAGACGTCGGCGCGCTGGTAGTGGCTGCCGGGTTTCACGCCCGGCTGCATTTCGAAGCCGACGCTTTCGTAGAGCTTGAGCGCGGGCTGCAGCCGGCGCTGCGATTCCAGGAACAGTTCCTTGCCGCCCAGGCGGTGGAACTCGGCGATGGCGGCTTCCATCAGCTTGCGGCCGATGCCCAGGCCCTGGTGGCCGCCGGTCACTGCCATCTTGGTCAGTTCGTACACGCCGGGGCCGTCGGGCATCAGCGCGCAGGTGCCCACCACCTCGTCGCCGACCAGCGCGAACAGGATGCTGCCGCCGGGCGCGAGGATGTGCTTCTCGGGCTCGGAGAGCACCGCGTGGTCGATGGGTTCGATCTTGAAGTACTTGGCCAGCCACTCGGCATTGAGCCGGTAGAAGTGCTCGCGCAGCGCCGGCGCGAACGGGACGATGCGCAGCGCGGCCGATTCCAGCGCGCGCACGCGCCGGGTGACGTCGGCCGGCAGCGGGCGCTCGTCCAGGCTGGCTTCGTACTGCGACAGGGCGGCGAGCAGGTCGACGCCGGTGTCCATGATCCGGCGCTCGACGCTGGCGCGCATGGCCTGCCAGAGCGGCCGGGCCTTGCGCAGTTCCTCTTCGGCCAGCGGGGCGAGGGCGAGCACGCGCTGGCGTCGGTCGCCGCCCTTCTGGCGCACCAGGAAGCCTTCGCGGGTGAGCTTGTTGGCCAGCTGGCTCACCGCCGAATGGGTCAGCCCCACCTCGCGGGCGATGTCGCCCACGGCCATCGGCCCGCGCTGCTGCAGCAGCCGGAGCACCGGGAACCAGCGCGCCTGCAGCGCGATGCCGTGCTCCCGGTAGATCTGGTCCACCAGGTCGTAACTGCGGTCGCTGAGCGCCTTCAGGCGGCTCGCCAGGGCCAGGGTGCCCTGCTCGGAAAGGAAGCTCATGGCTGTCTCGGCAGGTATTGCGTAAGTGCTAACATATACCCGCCCGAAGACCGAAGACAATAGGCCCCGATGAACCCCGGCCGCCGCCTCTCCCTGATCGTCGCCTGTGCCCTGTTCATCGAAAACATGGACTCGACGGCCATCGCCACCTCGCTGCCGGCGATCGCGGCCGACCTGGGTACCGAGCCCATCGCGCTCAAGCTGGCGCTCACCGCCTACCTGCTGGCGCTGGCCGTGTTCATCCCCGTCAGCGGCTGGGTGGCGGACCGGTTCGGGGCCAAGCGCACCTTCATGGCGGCGATCGCGGTGTTCCTGCTGGGCTCCGTTGGCTGCGCGGCCAGTGGCAGCCTGGAGCAGATGGTGGCCGCGCGTTTCCTGCAGGGCATGGGCGGCGCGCTGATGGTGCCCGTGGGCCGGCTGGTGCTGCTGCGCACCGTGCCAAAGAGCGAACTGGTGCAGGCCCTGAGCTGGCTCACCATCCCGGCGCTGGTGGCGCCCATCATCGGGCCGCCGGTGGGCGGCTTCATCGCCACCTACAGCGACTGGCGCTGGATATTCCTGATCAACCTGCCCATGGGCGCGCTGGGCCTGGTGCTGGCCTGGCGCTACGTGCCCGACCTGCGCGAACCGGTGAAACCGCTGGACTGGACCGGCTTCGCGCTCTCGGGCCTGGGCCTGGCGCTGGCGCTGTTCGGTTTCTCCACCCTGGGCCGGCACATGGTGTCCACGCCGGTGGCGCTGGGTTGCCTGCTGGTGGGGCTGGCCGGCATGGCGGCCTACGTGTGGCATGCGCGCCGGCACCCGCACCCGCTCATCGACCTTGGCCTGCTGAAGCTGCCCACCTTCCGCGCCGGCGTGCTGGGCGGCACGCTGTTCCGCATCGGCATCGGCGCCACGCCCTTCCTGCTGCCGCTGATGCTGCAGCTGGGCTTCGGCCTGAGCCCGCTGGCCTCGGGCCTGCTCACCTTCGTGTCGGCGGTGGGCGCGATGTTCATGAAGACGATTGCCGCCGCGGTGCTGCGCCGCTTCGGTTTCCGGCGGGTGCTGTGGATCAACGCGTTGCTGGCCTCGGCGATGCTGGCGGGTTTCGGCCTGTTCCGCGCCGATACGCCGCACTGGCTCATCATGGGCGTGCTGCTGGTGTCGGGCTGCTTCCGCTCGCTGCAGTTCACCAGCCTCAACGCCATCAGCTACGCCGAAGTGGACCCGGCGCGCATGGGCCAGGCCAGCAGCCTGTCGGGCATGATGCAGCAGTTCTCGCTGGCGCTGGGCGTGGCCATCGGCGGCTACGCGCTGCAGGTGGCCGGCGCGCTCACCGGCCACGACTACGCCGACGCCGGCAACTTCGGCTGGGCCTTCCTGACCGTGGGCACCATTTCCGCACTGTCGGCCTGGCTGATGTTCCGGCTGCCGCGCGACGCCGGCGCGGAAATGGCCGGCCGCGCGCAAGCGGGGCAGGAAGTGGCGGAACCCAAGGCCGCGCAGCGGCCCGCGACCTGATTCAGGCGGCGAAGAACTCGCGGAAGGCGGCGATGGTTCGGGCCAGGCCGGCGTCGTCCACGTCCAGGTGCGTCACCAGGCGCAGGCGCGTGCCGTAACCGCCGGCGATGCGGATGCCGCGGCTTTCCATGTGCGCGGTGAGCGCCTCGCGCTTTCCGTCGGGAAGGGTGACGAAGAGCAGGTTGGTGAACGCGCCCTCCACCGACAGGCCGGGGATCGCGCGCAGTGCGTCGGCCAGCGCGGCGGCGCGGCGGTGGTCGTCGGCCAGGCGCGCCACGTGGTGGTCGAGCGCGTGGCTGGCCATGGCCGCCAGCAGGCCGGCCTGGCGCCAGCCGCCGCCCAGCACCTTGCGCCAGCGCCGGGCCTTGCCCACCAGGTCCTTCGAGCCCACCAGCACCGACCCCACCGGCGCGCCCAGCCCCTTGGACAGGCAGACCGACACGCTGTCGAAATGCCGGGCGATTTCGCGCGCCGGCACGCCGCAGGCGACGGCGGCGTTGAACAGCCGCGCGCCGTCGAGGTGGTAGCCCAGCCCGCGCGAACGCGCCAGTTCGCCGGCACGCGCCAGGTAATCCAGCGGCAGCGGCCGGCCATGCCAGGTGTTTTCCAGCGCCAGCAGGCGGGTGCGTGCGTAGTGCGGATCGCCCAGCGGCTTGATGGCGGCGGCGATGGCTTCCAGCGGCAGCGTGCCGTCGGGCGCGTGCGGGATGGGCTGCGGCTGGATCGAGCCCAGCACGGCCGCGCCGCCGCCCTCGTACTTGTAGGTGTGCGCGTCCATGCCCACCAGGTATTCGTCGCCGCGTTCGCAGTGCGCCATCAGCGCCAGCAGGTTGCTCTGCGTGCCGCTGGGCACGAACAGGCCGGCCTCGAAACCGAGGTCGCCGGCCAGCCGCTCCTGAAGGGCGTTGACGCTGGGGTCGTCGCCCATCACGTCGTCGCCCACCTCGGCCGCGAAGCCGGCCTGGCGCATGGCCGCGGTGGGCCGGGTGACGGTGTCGCTGCGCAGGTCCACCCAATCCATTCGTTGCTTCCCTCGTCAGGTCATGCGACGGAGCGTGTCGTCGCGGCGAAGGAAGTGATGGTACAGCGCGGCCAGCACGTGCAGGCCCACGACCCAGTAGAAGGCGTCGCCGACGAGCTTGTGGATGTCCTCGAACTGGTGCGCCAGCGATTCGCTCTCCGCCATCAGCGCGGGCAGGGCCACGCTGGTGAAGGGGATGAAGATGTCCTTGCCGTCGGTCCAGGCCGTGAACAGCCCGAGCAGGGGCTGCGCCACCAGCATGGCGTACAGCAGCAGGTGCAGGGCCTTGGCGGGCACCGCCTGCCAGGCGGGCAGCGGCGGCGACACCGCCGGCGCCGGGCGCGAGAAGGCCAGCAGCAGGCGCGGCAGCATCAGTGCCAGGATGGCCAGGCCGGTCCAGAAGTGCGCCTGCACCATGGCCAGGCGGGCCGGGGTGCCGCGGTCGAAGTTTTCGCGGCCTTCGATGAAGACGAAGGCGGCCACCACGGCCAGGAACATCAGCCAGTGCAGGGCGCGGCGGGAGGGGGCGTAACGGGGGCGTTGGGCGTTCATCGGCTTGGCTCCGGGCGGGAGGGGGCAGGCTCCAGCATGCGCCCACGTTCACCGATGGCCTTGATGCCGGTCAAGCATTCGCCGCCCTTCGCGCGAACGGTTAGCATTCGCGCATGGACACCGCCACCACCACCGTCGCCAGCTGGAACGTCAACTCACTCAACGTGCGCCTGCCGCACCTGGAAGAGTGGCTGAAGCTGCGCCAGCCCGACATCGTCGGCCTGCAGGAAACCAAGCTCGAGGACAGCCGTTTCCCCGACGACGCGCTGGCCGCGCTGGGCTACCGAAGCGTGTTCGCCGGGCAGAAGACCTACAACGGCGTGGCCATCGTGTCGAAGCAGCCGGCGGCCGACGTGCAGGTGGGCATCCCGGGTTTCGCCGACGAGCAGAAGCGCGTGATCGCCGCCACTGTGGGCGACCTGCGCATCGTCAACCTGTACGTGGTGAACGGCCAGGACGTGGGCACCGAGAAATACGACTACAAGCTGCGCTGGCTCGAGGCCGTGCACGGCTGGCTGGCCGACGAGATCAAGGCGCACCCGCGGCTGGTGGTGATGGGCGATTTCAACATCGCGCCCGACGACCGCGACGTGCACGACCCGGCGGTGTGGAACGACGCCTCCATCCTCACCTCCACGGCCGAGCGCGCGGCGCTGCGCCGGCTGATGGAGCTGGGCCTGCACGACAGCTTCCGCCTGCACCACGCCGACGGCGGCACCTTCAGCTGGTGGGATTACCGCGCGGCCGGCTTCCGCCGCAACCTGGGCCTGCGCATCGACCTGTGCCTGGTCTCCGACGCCCTGCGCGAACGCTGCACCGGCGCCGAAATCGACCGGGAACCGCGCACCTGGGACCGCCCCAGCGACCACGCGCCGGCGCTGGTGCACCTCGCTCCCTGACGCTGCTTCCCGTTACGGCATCAGGCAGCGGGCCAGGAAGGCTTCGGCCAGGCGGTAGCGGTGCAGGGCGTCGGCGCCCTGCAGGCCATGCTTGGCGCCCGGGTAGGTCATCAGCTCGAAGGGCGTGCCGCGCTTCTGCAGCTCCGACATCAGCTTGGTCGAGTTGGTGAACAGCACGTTGTCGTCGGCCATGCCGTGCACCAGCAGCAGCTTCGAGCGCAGGCCGTCGAGGTGGGTGAACACCGACGCCTCGCGGTAGCCTTCGGGGTTGCGCTCCGGGTGGTCCATGTAGCGCTCGGTGTAATGCGTGTCGTACAGCGCCCAGTCGGTCACCGGCGCGCCGGCCACGCCGCAGGCGTAGTGGCCCGAGGCCTTGCCCAGCAGCATCAGCGTCATGTAGCCGCCGTTCGACCAGCCGTGCACGCCGATGCGCGCCGGGTCCACCCACGGCTGCCTGCGCAGGAATTCCACGCCCGCCACCTGGTCCTCGACTTCCACCGTGCCCTGCTTGCCGTAGAGCGCGCCGCCGAACTTCGCGCCGCGCCGCGGCGTGCCGCGGTTGTCGAGCGAAAACACCACGTAACCCCGTTGCGCCAGGTACTGGTTGAACAGCGCGTCGGTGCGGCCCGGCCAGGCGCGGGTCACCGTCTGCGCGGCCGGGCCGCCGTAGACGAACACCACCACCGGGTACTTCTTCGCCGGGTCGAAACCTTCCGGCTTGATCAGGCTGTAGTGCAGCACCTCGCCGTCGGCCGCCGCCATCTGGCCGAATTCCACCGGCCGGTGCGCGGCGCGGTAGGGCGCGTACGGATGCGCCGGGTCGGCCAGGTCATTGGCCACCAGGGTGGCCAGCTTGCTGCCGTCGGCCTTGAACAGTTCGGTCTGCGGCGGGGTGGCCGGGTTCGACCACAGGTCGACGAACACGGCTGCGTTGGCGCTGAAGGCCGCCTCGTGCATGCCCGGTTCGCGGCTCAGGCGGCGCGGTTCGCCGCCGGCCAGCGGCACGGCGTACACATGCTTTTCCAGCGGCGATTCCTTGGTGCCGGCGATATAAGCCAGCCCCACCGACTCATCCACGCCAAGCAGCGCGTCCACCACCCATTCGCCCGACGTGAGCACGCGTTCGAGCGCGCCGTCGGCCGCGTGCAGCTGCAGGTGCTCGAAGCCGCTGCGCTCGGAAATCCACAGGAAGCGGCCGTCGTCCAGGAAGCGCAGGCCGTCGTGCAGCGGCACCCAGGTGGAACTGGTTTCGGTGAGCAGCACGCGCTGCCTGCCGCTGGCGAGCGTGGTTTCCACCAGTTCCAGCCTGCGCTGGTCGCGCGACTGCCGCTGGAAGGTGAGCAGACCCGGCGCCCGCCACTGCACGCGCGCCAGGTAAATGTCGTGCTCCGGGCCCAGGTCCACCTCGGCCACCGACAGTTTCGCGGGCTTGTCCACGCCCACCTGGCCGGCGCGCATGGAATCCAGGTCGGCCACGTGCAGGGAAATGCGCACGTTCGGGTCGCCCGCGGCCGGGTAGCGCTGCTCCACCACTTCGGTGCGGTCGGCGTACATCTCGTAGCGCTTTTGCACCGGCACCGGCGTCTCGTCGATGCGCGCGAAGGCCACGGCGGAATCGTCCGGCGCGAACCAGTAGCCGGTGTGGCGGCCCATTTCCTCGTCGGCCACGAACTCGGCCACGCCGTTGCCGATGGTGTCGCTGCCGTCGTCGGTCAGCTGCAGCTCGCGGCCGGTGGCCAGGTCGATCACCCACAGGTTGCGCTCGCGCACGAAGCCCACGAACTTGCCCTTGGGCGAAATCTTCGGGTCGGTGGCGAAGCCCGTGCCCGAAGTCAGCTTGCGCACCGGGTCGGCCACGCCGGGGCGCAGGTCGTACAGGTACAGTTCGCCGCCCAGCGGGAACAGCAGCGACTGCGAATCGGGCGCCCACTGGTATTCGACGATGCCGCGGAAGGCGGCGATGCGCTGGCGCTCGCGCCGCGCCTTCTCCTCGTCGCTCAGCACTTCCTCGCCGGGCAGCACCACCGCCGAGTCCACCAGCGGGCGGGTGGCGCCGTCGGCCACGTGGTATTCCCACAGGTCCAGCTGGAAGCGGTCGCTGTCCTTGCCGCGCAGGAAGGTGACGCGCGTGCCGTCGGGCGAAATGGCCGGCTTCATCAGGCTGGGGCCGGACAGCGGCGCGCCGCCGGTGATGGCTTCGAGCGTGAGTTTCTCGGCGTGGGCGGCGTGGGCGGCGGGGGCGGCGGGGGCGAGGGTCATGGCGGCAAGCAGCAAGAGGGTTCGCATCGTGTCTGGGCTCAGGCGAGGTAACCACCGTCCACCGGCAGCGCGGCGCCGGTGAGGTAGGAAGCAGCGGGGGAAACGAGGAACAGCACCGCCGGCGCGATCTCGCCCGGCTGGGCCACGCGCGCCAGCGGGATCATCCGCAGCATCATGTCCATGATCTTGGGGTTGCCGGTGAGCGCCGAGGCGAACTTCGTGTCGGTCAGGCCCGGCAGCACCGCGTTCACGCGCACGCCCAGCGGCGCCAGTTCCTTGGCGAAGCCTTCGGTCATGTTGACGATGCCGGCCTTGGTCATCGAATACACCAGCTGGCCGGGCGCGGCGCGCTCGGCGTTCACCGAGGCGATGTTGACGATGGCGCCGCCGTGGCCCTTCATGCGGCGCGCGGCCTGCACGGTGGTCCAGAAGTAGCCGCGCAGGTTCACTTCCACGGTCTTCTCGTAGGCGTCGAGCGTCATGTCCACGGCCGGGCCGAAATACGGGTTGGCGGCGGCGTTGTTGACCAGGATGCCCACGCGCCTGCCGGCGGCGTCGAGCGTGGCGAACAGGCCCTCGATGGCGGCCGGGTCGCCCACGTGCACCGCGTGCGCCTCGGCCGAACCGCCGGCGGCGCGGATGGCCGCGGCCACGGCCTCGCAGCCCTCGAGCTTGCGGCTGGTGCACACCACGTGGGCGCCATGCGCCGCCAGCAGGTGGGCGATGGCCTCGCCGATGCCGCGCGAGGCGCCGCTGACCAGGGCGGTCTGGCCGGTCAGGTCGAACAGGGGGTCGGTCACGCGCAACTCCGGGACGTGGGTTTAACGGCGGGCTTGTTATGCTCGGAAATCTAGCACAGGCCCCGTCGAGGGCCGGCTTCACGGGGAGTGCACGGATGGCGCAGCGGCGGGTCCTGATCACGGGTGCGGGAAGCGGCTTGGGCCAGGCCCTGGCGCATCGTTATGCGCGGGCCGGCGACAAGGTCGCCTGCGTCGACCTCGACGCCGCGCGCGCCAACCTCACCCGCGCCGCCCTGCCCGGCGAAGGCCACCTGGCGCTGTCGGCCAACGTGGGCAGCGACGACGCCATGGAGCAGGTGCACGAGCGCATCGCCAGCGAGTGGGGCGGCGTGGACGTGCTGGTGAACAACGCCGGCATCGCCACCGGCGGCGCGATGGTGGACACCACCATGGCCGAGTGGCGCAACGTGCTGGAGATCAACCTGCTGGGCGTGGTGCGCGGCTGCCGGCTGTTCCTGCCGGGCATGATCGCCGCCGGCCGCGGCCAGGTCATCAACACCGCCAGCTTCGCCGGCCTGGCCGGCGCGCCCAGCATCATGAGCTACGGCGTGGCCAAGGCCGCGGTGGTGGCGCTGAGCGAACAGCTGCGCGCCGAAGTGGCCGACAAGGGCGTCACCGTGAGCGTGCTGTGCCCGGCCTTCTTCCGCACCAACCTGCTCGAGAGCTGGCAGGGTGATCCGAAGCTCAAGTCCTTCGCCGACCGCATGATGGCCAGCTCGCCGGACACGCTGGAAGGCGTGGCCGACCGGGTGTTCGCGGCGGTCGAGCGCGGCGAGTTCCTGGTGCTGCCGACGCGGCACGAGCCGATGCGCTGGCGCCTCAAGCGCTGGTTCCCGAACCTCTACTTCAAGCAGCTCCTCAAGCTCGTCCGGGCCCGGGGCGCGGGGCACTGACATGGACTGGATGATCTACGGCGCCAACGGCTACACCGGCCGGATGATGGTGGAGGAGGCGGTGAAGCGCGGCCTGAAACCCGTGCTGGCCGGCCGCAGCGCCGCGGCGCTGGAGCCGCTGGCGCAGAAGCACGGGCTGGCCGTGCGCGCCTTCGCGCTCGACAACCCGGTGGCCCTGCGCACGGGCCTCAACGGCATCGGCCTGGTACTGCACTGCGCGGGTCCGTTTTCGGCCACCTGCCGGCCGATGCTCGAAGCCTGCCTGGACGTGGGCGCGCACTACCTCGACATCACCGGCGAAATCGACGTCTTCGCCCTCTGCCACGAACACGACGCCGCCGCCCGGGCCAAGGGCGTGGTGGTGCTGCCGGGGTCCGGCTTCGACGTGGTGCCCACCGACTGCCTGGCCGCCCAGCTCAAGCGCGAACTGCCCGGCGCCACCGCGCTGGTGCTGGCCTTCGAAGCCGGCGGCGGGCCCAGCCCCGGCACCGCCAAGACCAGCGTGGAAGGCCTGGGCAAGGGCGGCCGCGCGCGCATCAGCGGCGTGGTGAAGCGGGTGCCGCTGGCCTGGAAGACGCGCACGTTCGAGCGCGACGGCGAGCAGCGCTTCGCCATGACCATTCCCTGGGGCGACGTCTACACGGCCCATGTTTCCACCGGCATCCCCGACATCGAGGTCTACATGGGCGTGCCGCCGGCCACGGCCACGCGCCTGCGCCGGCTGCGCCTGCTTGGCCCGCTGCTCGGCCTGGGCCCGGTGCAGGCCTGGCTGAAGAAGCAGGTGGAAAAGAAGGTGCGCGGCCCGTCCGACAACACCCGCGGCAAGACCGGCTGCGTGGTCTGGGGCGAGGCCCGCGACGCCGCCGGCCACGAGGTGAAGCGCCGCCTGCGCACGCCCAATGGCTACGACATCACCGTGACGGCCGCGCTGGGCATCGTCCGGCGCCTGCTCGACGGCCCGGCGCCCGCGGGCGGCTACTACACGCCCTCGAAGCTGATGGGCGCCGACTACGTGCTGTCGCTGCCCGGCGTGCGACTCGACTGAACCACGCCGATTGGCGCCCGGGGGCGCGGGCCGTTACCCTTGCTCGGCCCGCACCGGGCGAACCTGGAGCACGACCATGCGACTGCCTGCCTTCATCCTCGGCGTCATCCTGCTGGTCGCGGGTGGCCTGATCGCCGCCGGCGTCTTCAAGTTCCAGTCCACCGAAAAAGTGCTGGACATGGGCCCGATCGAAGTGACCAAGACCGACACCAAGTCCCCGCCGATCAACCTCGGCTGGGTGCTGATGGGCGTGGGCGCGGTCGCCGTGGTCGTCGGCGCCATCAGCAAGAAATAAGCGAACCCACGGATAAACCATGTCGAACAACGTCCCCGCCGGCGCGCCGAAGCTCGGCCCGCTTCCCACCCTGATCTTCGCCTCGCGCTGGCTGCAGCTGCCGCTGTACCTGGGCCTGATCATCGCCCAGTGCGTCTACGTGTTCCTGTTCCTGAAGGAGCTCACCCACCTGGTGGTGGACGCGAACACGCTCACCGAGCAGGGCATCATGCTGCTGGTGCTGGGCCTGATCGACGTGGTCATGATCTCCAACCTGCTGGTGATGGTGATCGTCGGCGGCTACGAAACCTTCGTCTCGCGCCTGAACCTGGCCGGCCACCCGGACCAGCCGGAATGGCTGAGCCACGTCAACGCCTCGGTGCTGAAGGTGAAGCTGGCGATGGCCATCATCGGCATCTCCTCGATCCACCTGCTCAAGACCTTCATCGAGGCCGGCATGATCGGCGGCCTGCCGATCTGCGACACCGAGGCCGGCCTGCTGGCGCAGAAGCTCATGCTCGAGGCGGGCGCCAAGGGCAAGGGCTGCACCACCGTCACCGAAACCGGCGTGATGTGGCAGACCATCATCCACATGGCCTTCATCGTGTCGGCCATCGGCATCGCCTGGACCGACAAGCTGATGTCGCAGTCGGTGGCGGCCAGCAAGAAGCACTGACCGGGCGGTATTCGCCGGCCCCGGGGGCCATGGCGCCGGTACAATGGCGCCATGGATGTCTCCCACCTGCTCGATGACCTCAACACCGCCCAGCGCGAGGCCGTTTCGGCCCCGCCGGGCCACCTGCTGGTGCTGGCCGGCGCCGGTTCCGGCAAGACCCGGGTCCTGACCCACCGCATCGGCTGGCTCAACGAAGTGGTCGGCGTGCCGGCCCATGGCATCCTCGCCGTCACCTTCACCAACAAGGCCGCCGCCGAGATGCGCGGCCGCGTCGAGGCGCTGCTGCGCCACGGCAGCCGCGGCATGTGGATCGGCACCTTCCACGGCCTGGCGCACCGCCTGCTGCGCCTGCACTGGCAGGAAGCCGGGCTGCCCGAATCGTTCCAGGTGCTCGACCAGGACGACCAGGTGCGCCTGCTCAAGCGCATCGCCGCCGACCTCGAGCTCGACGAAGGCCGCTTCCCGCCGCGCCAGATGGCCTGGTGGATCAACGCGCAGAAGGACGAGGGCCGGCGCCCGAAGCACATCCAGCCGGCCGGCGGCGATTTCTACGGCTCCACCATGCTGCGCGTGTACGAGGCCTACCAGGAGCGCTGCCAGCGCGCCGGCCTGGTCGATTTCGCCGAACTGCTGCTGCGCGCGCACGAGCTGTGGCTCGAGCACCCGGCGCTGCTGCACCACTACCAGCAGCGTTTCCGCCACCTGCTGGTGGACGAGTTCCAGGACACGAACGCCATCCAGTACGCCTTCGTGCGCGTGCTGGCGGGCGAGTCGGGCGAGGTGTTCGTGGTGGGCGACGACGACCAGGCCATCTACGGCTGGCGCGGCGCCAAGGTGGAGAACGTGCAGCGTTTCCTGCACGACTACCCCGGCGCGCGCACGCTCAAGCTCGAGCAGAACTACCGCTCCACCGGCAACATCCTGGCCGCCGCCAACGCGGTGATCGCGCACAACCCCGAGCGCCTGGGCAAGCAGCTGTGGACCGCCGACGGCGAGGGCGAGCCGATCGACCTGTTCGCCGCCTACAACGAGGTGGACGAGGCGCGCTTCGTGGTCGAGCGCATCCAGGCCTGGATCCGCGACGGCGGCAGCGCCGGCGACAACGCCGTGCTCTACCGTTCGAACGCGCAGTCGCGGGCCATGGAAGAACAGCTGGTGCAGGCGGGCCTGCCCTACCGCGTGTACGGCGGCCAGCGCTTCTTCGACCGCATGGAAATCAAGGACGCGCTGGCCTACCTGCGGCTGGTGGCCAACCGCGGCGACGACGCGGCCTTCGAGCGCGCGGTCAACACGCCGCCGCGCGGCATCGGCGGCAAGACGCTGGACGAGGTACGCCGGCATGCGCGCGAAAACGCCATGCCGCTGTTCCAGGCCGCCGAAGTGCTGGCTGGCGAGTCCGGCGGCCTGGCGGGCCGCGCCCGCAACGCGCTGCGCGCTTTCATCGAGCTGATGGATTCGCTGGAGGCGGGCATCCAGGATTCGCCGCTGCACGAGCAGTTCGACCACGTGATCAACGCCTCGGGCCTGCGCGCGCACTACGCCGCCGAATCCCGCGGCCAGCTCGATTCGCGCGTGGACAACCTCGACGAGCTGGTGTCGGTGGCCAGCCGCTTCGAGCGCCCCGACGACGAGGAGCTGGCGGGTATGAGCGAGCTCGTCGCTTTCCTCGGTTACGCCGCGCTCGAAGCCGGCGAAGGCCAGGCCGAGGCCGGCGAGGACGGCGTGCAGCTGATGACCCTGCACAGCGCCAAGGGCCTGGAATTCCCGCAGGTGTTCCTGGTGGGCGTGGAAGAGGGCCTGTTCCCCAGCGGCAAGTCGCTGGAGGAAAGCGGGCGGCTGGAGGAAGAGCGCCGCCTGGCCTACGTCGGCCTCACCCGCGCTCGCCAGAAGCTGGTGCTCAGCTACGCCGAATCGCGCCGCCTGCATGGCATGGAGATGTTTGGCACGCCCTCGCGCTTCCTGCGCGAAATCCCGCAGGCGCTGCTGCGCGAGGTGCGCCCGAAGGTGCAGGTCAGCCGCCCCACCGGCTTCGGCCCGCCGCGCGCGGCCGCGCTCGATGCCGCGCCGGGACTGTCGCTGCGCCTCGGCCAGCGCGTGATGCACCCCAGCTTCGGCCTGGGCGTGGTGATGGATGCCGAAGGCAGCGGCGCCCACGCCCGCATCCAGGTCAACTTCGAAACCGGCGGCGCCAAATGGCTCGTGCTCGGCTACGCCAACCTCCAACCCGCCTGAAGGACAGGAACCTCCATGAAACGACGTGAACTACTCCGGGGCGCGGGCCTCGCCGCGGTGGCGACCGGCCTGGCGGCCTGTGGTGCGCAGCCGCAGGCGCAGGGCGGGGCGGCCTCCACCGAACGCTTCCAGTGGAAGATGGTGACTTCCTGGCCGACCAACTTCCCGGGCCTGGGCACCGGTGCCGCCAAGCTCGCCGAGATGATCACCGCCGCCACCGGCGGCCGGCTCGCGGTGAAGGTATACGGCGCCGGCGAGCTGGTGCCGGCCTTCGAGGTGTTCGACGCCGTCGGCCGCGGCACCGCCGAGATGGGCCATTCCGCCGCGTACTACTGGAAGGGCAAGGCCGCGGCCGCGCCCTTCTTCTGCGCGGTGCCGTTCGGGCTCAACGCGCAGGAAATGAACGGCTGGCTGTACGAAGGCGGCGGCCTGGAGCTGTGGCGCGAACTGTATGCGCGCTTCGGCCTGGTGCCCTTCCCGGCCGGCAACACCGGCGTGCAGATGGCCGGCTGGTTCCGCAAGCCGATCAACGGCCTGGCCGACCTGCAGGGCCTGAAGATGCGCATCCCGGGCCTGGGCGGCGAAGTGATGTCGCGCATCGGCGCCACGCCGGTGAACCTGCCCGGCGCCGAGATCTTCAGCTCGCTGCAGTCGGGCGCGATCGACGCCGCCGAGTGGGTGGGCCCGTACAACGACCTGGCCTTCGGCCTGCACCGCGCCGCCAAGTTCTGCTACTACCCGGGCTGGCAGGAGCCGGGCCCCACGCTTGAGTGCATGGTGAACCAGGCCGCCTGGGAAACCCTGCCCAAGGACCTGCAGGACATCGTGGCCACCTGCTGCCGCGCCGTGAACGAGGCGATGCTGGCCGAATTCACCGCCCGCAACCAGCAGGCGCTGGACGTGCTGGTGCGCGAGCACGGCGTGGAGCTGCGCCAGTTGCCCGACGACGTGCTGCTGGCCCTGCGCAAGGCCTCGGACAAGGTGCTCGAGGAAGCCGCCGCGGCCGACCCGCTGGCGCGCAAGGCGCTCGAGTCCATGCGCGCCTTCCGCGCCCAGGCCAAGGCCTGGCATGCGGTGTCGGAAGAGGCGTACTACGCCACCCGCGGCTGACCCTGCCAAAGGTCACGATTCGGCGCATAAGGCCACAATCGCCGCTGAACGCGCCCCGGCCGCTCCGCGGCGCGCTACGCGTAGAGAACGTTCACTTCCCGTAGAGGTGTCCGTGACATGCGCAAGTGGTTCAAGAGGGCCGGCATCGCCGCCGGCGTCGTGGTGGGTGCGGTGGGCATGCTGTTCGCGGTGGCCTGGTTCAAGGCCGAGGCGGACATGGCCCGCGTCTATGCGGTGGACGACCCGCCGCTGGTGCTGGCCGGCGACGAGGCCGAACTCGCGCGCGGCGCGCACCTGTACCAGGTGGCCGGCTGCGTGGAGTGCCACGGCGAAGGCGGCCGCGGCAAGGTGTTCATCGACGCCGGCCCGGTGGCCCGCGTGGTCGCGCCCAACCTCACGCCCGCCGCGCTGCGCGGCCGCTACGACGTGGACCAGCTGGCCGCCGCCATCCGCCACGGCGTCGGCCCCGACGGCCGCCCGCTGCGGGTGATGCCTTCGGGCGATTTCATCCACCTCACCGACGCCGACACCGCCGCGCTGGTGGCGCACCTGCAGGCGCTGCCCGATTCCGACAACAACCCCGGCAGCACCGAGATCCGCCCGTTGGGCCGCGTGCTGCACCTGTTCGGCAAGCTGCACCTGGTGCCGGCCGCCAGCCTCGACCACTCGCCGCGCCAGCGCACGTCGCCGCCGCCGGGCCCCACGGCGGAATACGGCGCGTACCTGGCGCAGGTGTGCACAGGCTGCCACGGCGCCGATTGGGCCGGCCAGCGCGTGCCCGGCACGCCGCCGGAGCTGCCGCCCGCCTCGAACCTGACGCCGCACGCCAACGGCCTGGCGGGCTGGACCGAAGCCGATTTCGCGCGCGTGTTCCGCGAGGGCAAGCGCCCGGACGGCAGCGACGTGCACCCGTTCATGCCTTGGCGCACCTACGGCGTGATGACGGACGACGAAGTCACGGCGCTCTGGCGCCACCTCTCCGGCCTGCCGGCGAAACCCGGCCAGCCGAAGGCCGCCAAGGCCTAGGGCTTGCGGTAGATGTCCGGCCGGTAGCGTTCCATCACGCTTTCCGGCCGCGACAGCGGGGTGAACCCGTAACCGGCGTACAGGCCATGCGCGTCGCGCGTGGCCAGCAGCATGCGGCGCAGACCGGTGAGTTCCGGATGCGCCGCCACCGCGTCCATCAGCGCCTTCGAAATGCCACGGCCGCGGAACTCCGGCAGCACGAACACGTCGGCCAGGTAGCCGAAGGTGGCGCGGTCGCCGATGACGCGGGCGAAGCCCACCTGCCGGCCATCCAGCAGCGCGCTGAAGCACAGCGAGTTCGCCACCGCCTTCTCCACCACCTCGCGCGGGATGCCCACGCACCAGTAGGCGTGTTCGCGGAGGAAACCGTGCACCACGTCGAGGTCGACGTCGGCCGGGTCGGTGCTGATGCGAAGCTCATCCATACAGGTAATCCGGCAGGGCGGTGGCCAGCGAGGGGAAGGCCGCCACGGCCGCCAGCACCAGCAACTGCAAGACGATGAAGGGCACCACGCCGCGGTAGATGTCGGCCGTGCGCAGTTCCGGCGGCGCCACGCCGCGCAGGTAAAAGAGCGCGAATCCAAACGGCGGCGTCAGGAACGAGGTCTGCAGGTTGATGGCCATCATCACGCCCAGCCAGACCGGGTCCACGCCCATCGCCAGCAACACCGGGCCAACGATGGGCACGATCACGAACACGATTTCGATGAAATCGAGCACGAAGCCGAGCAGGAACATCAACAGCATCACCGCGAGGATGGCGCCCCACTTGCCGCCCGGCAGCGAAGCCAGCGCCTCGTGCACCAGCTCGTCGCCGCCGTAGCCGCGGAACACCAGCGAAAACAGCGCGGCGCCGACCAGGATGGCGAACACCATCGCGGTCACCTTCACCGTTTCGGCGCCCACCTCGTACAGGCGCCGCAGGCCCAGCCGCCCGTAGAGCGCGGCGAAGGCCGTGGCGCCCACTGCGCCCACCGCGGCGGCTTCGGTGGCGGTGGCGAAACCGCCCAGGATCGAACCCAGCACCAGGCCGATCAGCGACAGCGCCGGCAGGATGGCCTTGGCCAGCTGCGCCAGCGAACGCGGCTGGCTCTCGAGCAGCGCCGGCGCGCGCTCCGGCTGGCGCCAGGCCACCCACAGCGCATACAGCAGGTACAGCGCCACCAGCGCGAGGCCGGGCACCAGCGCGCCGGCGAACAGGTCGCCCACCGACACGGTGTCCGGCGCGTAGATGCCCTGCTTCAGCTGCGCCTGCTGGTAGGCGTTGCCCAGCTGGTCGCCCAGCAGCACCAGCACGATCGAGGGCGGGATGATCTGGCCCAGCGTGCCCGAGGCGCAGATGGCGCCGCTGGCCAGGCGCGGGCAGTAGCCGTGGCGCAGCATGGTGGGCAGCGAGATCAGGCCCATCGCCACCACCGTGGCGCCGACGATGCCGGTGGACGCGGCGAGCACCGCACCCACCAGCAGCACCGCCACCACCAGGCCGCCGCGCACGCGGCCGAACAGCGCCGCCACCGCCTCGAGCAGCGATTCGGCGATGCGCGAACGTTCCAGCATCACGCCCATGAACACGAACAGCGGCACCGCCACCAGGGTTTCGTTGCTCATCACGCCGAACACGCGGTTCGGGAACGCCTCGAGGAAGCTGGCGTCGAAGTTGCCGAGCAAGATGCCGGCGCCGGCCGCGAGCAGCGCCACGCCGCCCAGCACGAAGGCCACCGGGAAGCCGCTGGCCAGCCCGGCCAGCAGGCCGAGCAGCAGCAGCACGAGCATCAGGATGTGCTGGTCGTGCAGGCTCATGCGCCCCCGCGGGCGAGGGCGCGGCCGAGCGCGCGCAGGGTTTCGGCCAGGCCCTGCAGGAACAGCAGCGCCGCCGACAGCGGGATCAGCGCCTTGAGCAGGTACCAGGCCGGCAGGCCGCCCGGGTCGCGCGACCCTTCCCGGGCGGCCCAGCTGGCCGCCACGTAGTCCCAGCTCATCGCCACGATGAAGGCGCAGAAGGGCAGCAGCAGCGCCACGCCGGCGCTGAATTCCACCCAGTCGCGGGTGCGCGCGGTCCAGTGCTGCGAGAACACGTCCACCCGCACGTGCGCGCCGTGGCGAAGCGCGTAGGCCAGGCCCAGCAGGAACACCGAGGCGTGCAGCCACAGCACCGCTTCCTGCGCCGCCACCGAACCCGCGCCCGCGCCATAGCGCGCCAGCACCAGGCCGAAGGACAGCGCCACCAGCGCGACCGCCAGCGCGGCGGCCACGCGGCCACCGGCTTCACTCAGGGTGTCGGCCCAGCGCAGGGCCGGGGCGAGGCGGTTCAATCCCACTCGTAAAGGGTCCAGTACACCGGCGAGACGTGGTCGGCCACGTCGTCGCGATTGAGCCGGCCGTTGCCGTCGGTGTCCATGAGGTAATAGGGCCGGCCGCGTTCGGGCGTGACCTTTACCATGTACAGGCGGCCGTCCTGCCGGTACTCCTCGACGCGGTCGCCGTTCTCTTCGGTGCGGATGCTCACCGCCGGCAGTTCGTCGCCGGTGGGCGCAGCCTGCACCTTCTCGGGGATGGGCGCTTCCTCGCGGGCGGGTGCTTCCGCGGCCGGTGCGGCGTCCTGGGCGGCCAGGGCGAACAGCAGGGGGATCAGGGCGTTCATGGCGGGCTCCTGCACGCGGGACGGCCAGCATGGCAAAAGCGCCCCGGGCCCTCAAGCGGCGCGCCCGGAGCACGTAGAATCCGGGTTCGACCGCACCGGATCGCCGCCATGTCCCGCCTCGTCCTCATCGACGGCTCGTCCTACCTCTACCGCGCCTTCCACGCCCTGCCGCCGCTGACCGGCCCGGACGGCTCGCCCACCGGCGCCCTGTTCGGCATCGTCAACATGCTGCGCGCCACGCTGAAGGAAAACCCCGACTACACCGCCTTCGTGGTGGACGCCTCGGGCCCGACCTTCCGCGACGCCCTGTACCCCGACTACAAGGCCAACCGCCCGCCCATGCCCGACGAGCTGCGGGCCCAGGTGGAGCCGATGATGCGCATCGTCGAGGCCCTGGGCTTTCCCATCCTGCGCGTGCCGGGCGTGGAAGCCGACGACGTGATCGGTACGCTGGCGCTGCAGGCGCACGCGGCCGGCATCCCGGTCACCATCTCCACCGGCGACAAGGACTTCGCCCAGCTGGTGCGCCCGGGCATCACGCTCACCAACACCATGACCGGCAGCGTCACCGACGAGGCCGGCGTGGTCGAGAAATTCGGCGTGCGCCCCGACCAGGTGGTGGACCTGCTGGCCCTGATGGGCGACACCGTGGACAACGTGCCCGGCGTGGACAAGTGCGGCCCGAAGACGGCCGCCAAGTGGCTGGCCCAGTACGACTCGCTGGAAGGCGTCATCGCGCACGCCGCCGACATCGGCGGCAAGATCGGCGAAAACCTGCGCGCCGCGCTCGGCCGCCTGCCGCTGAACCAGGCGCTGGTGACCATCAAGACCGACGTGCCGCTGGAGCAGGCCCCGCAGCAGCTGAAGCTGCGCCCGCGCGACGTGGATGCGCTGCGCGAGCTCTACGCGCGCTACGGCTTCAACGCCGCGCTGCGCGAGCTGGAAGGCGGTGCGCCGGCGTCGTCGGCGAAGGCGGGGGGCCGCCCCGCGCCGGCCGTGGCCGAAGAGACCGCGCCCGATCCGTCCCTGTCCGCGCCGGGCGAGTACGAATGCGTCACCACCCGCGAGGCGCTGTCGGCCTGGGTGCAGCGCCTGCTGGCGGCCGACCTGGTCGCCTTCGACACCGAAACCGATTCGCTCGACCCGCTGCGCGCCAACCTCGTGGGCCTGAGCTTCGCGGTCGAACCCGGCAAGGCCTGCTACATCCCCGTGGGCCACGACTACCCGGGTGCGCCGGCGCAGCTGCCGCGCGACGAAGTGCTCGACGCGCTGCGCCCGGTGCTGGGCGACGCTGCCCGGCGCAAGCTCGGCCAGCACGGCAAGTACGACATCCACGTGCTGCGCCGCCACGGCGTGGACGTGCTGGGCTACGCCGAGGACACGATGCTGGAAAGTTTCGTCTTCAACGCCGGCGGCCTGCGCCACGACATGGACACGCTGGCCCGCAAGTACCTGGGCTACGAAACCATCAAGTACGAGGACGTGGCCGGCAAGGGCGCCAAGCAGATCCCGTTCTCCTCGGTGGCGCTCGACGACGCCACCCGGTACGCCGCCGAAGACGCCGACGTCACCCTGCGCCTGCACCGCGTGCTGTCGGCGAAGCTGGCGGCCGAGCCGTCGCTGGAAAAAGTGTACCGCGACATCGAGATGCCGCTGGTGCCGGTGCTGGCGCGCATGGAAGCCGCCGGCGTGCTGGTGGACGTGGCCGAGCTCAGGCGCCAGAGCGCCGACCTCGGCCGCCGCATGCTGGCCGCGCAGCAGCGCGCGCACGAGATCGCCGGCCGCGCCTTCAACCTCGATTCGCCCAAGCAGCTGGGCGCGCTGCTGTTCGACGAGCTCAAGCTTCCGGCGCTGGTGAAAACGCCCACCGGCGCGCCATCCACCAACGAAGAAGCGCTGGAGGCCATCGCCGACCAGCACGAGCTGCCCCGCCTGATCCTCGAGTACCGCGGCCTGGCCAAGCTGCGCAACACCTACACCGACAAGCTGCCGGAGATGGTGAACCCCGATACCGGCCGCCTGCACACCAGCTACCACCAGGCCGGCGCCGCCACCGGCCGCCTGAGCTCGAACGACCCGAACCTGCAGAACATCCCCATCCGCACCGAGGACGGCCGCCGCATCCGCACGGCCTTCATCGCGCCGCCGGGGCGCAGGATCGTCGCCTGCGACTACTCGCAGATCGAGCTGCGCATCATGGCCCACCTGTCGGAGGACGCCGGCCTCCTGCGTGCCTTCGAAAGCGGCCAGGACGTGCACAAGGCCACCGCGGCGGAAGTGTTCGGCGTGCCGCTCGATCAGGTCAGCGGCGACCAGCGCCGCGCCGCCAAGGCCATCAACTTCGGCCTGATGTACGGCATGAGCGCCTGGGGCCTGGCGCGCCAGCTCGGCATCGGCCGCGGCGAGGCGCAGGACTACATCGCGCTGTACTTCGCCCGCTACCCGGGCGTGCGTGATTTCATGGAACGCGTGCGCCAGCAGGCGCGCGAGCAGGGTTACGTGGAAACGGTGTTCGGCCGCCGGCTGCAGCTCAACGAAATCAACTCGCGCAACCAGGCCCAGCGCGCCGGCGCCGAGCGAGCCGCCATCAACGCGCCGATGCAGGGCACCGCCGCCGACATCATCAAGCGCGCCATGGTGTCGGTGGACGAATGGGTGCAGGCGCACCGCGCGCGGGCGACCATGCTGCTGCAGGTGCACGACGAACTGGTGTTCGAGGCCGAGGCCGGTTTCGTCGACACCCTGGTGGCCGAAGTGCGCTCCCGGATGGAGTCGGCCGCCAACCTGCGCGTGGCCCTGGTGGTGGACGTGGGCGTGGGCGAAAACTGGGACCAGGCGCACTGATTCCGTGACGGAATTCGCCTTTTGAATCAGTCGGTTGCAGCGGAATGAACGCGTCCTGAATCGAACGGTTTTTTAACTGTCCTGTTCACGAACTTCTCATGCGTGGAGGGGTCTACTAGGTGCGTCGGATGCAAGGTCCGGCGCAGGATCACTCCCTCCCCTGAGTGGATCCAACCGGAGCAGGGTTCTCCCCAACCTGAGCTCCATCCCCTACCCCGCGGGCTTCCCCTGGCCCGCGGGGTTTTTATTTGCCGCCGAGCCAGTCCCGCGCCCGCAGGTACTCGGAAAGCCGCGCTTCGGCGCTGCCCGCCTCCGGCGCGTACGCGTATTCGAACCGCACCCGCGGCGGCAGGCTCATCAGGATCGACTCGGTGCGGCCGCCGCTCTGCAGGCCGAACAGCGTGCCGCGGTCCCACACCAGGTTGAACTCCACGTAGCGACCCCGGCGGTAGAGCTGGAACTCGCGCTCGCGTTCGCCGTACGGCGTGTCCTTGCGGCGGGCGACGATCGGCAGGTAGGCGTTGAGGAAACCGTTGCCCACCGCGCGCGTGTAGTCGAAGCAGCGCTCGAAGCCGTCGGCGTGCAGGTCGTCGTAGAACAGGCCACCCACGCCGCGCGCCTCGTTGCGGTGCCTGAGGAAGAAGTACTTGTCGCACCAGGCCTTGTGTTCGGCGTAGCGGGTTTCGCCGAAGGGCGCGCACAGGTCGCGGGCCACTTCGTGCCAGTGCCGCACGTCTTCGTCCACCGGGTAGAAGGGCGTCAGGTCGAAGCCGCCGCCGAACCACCAGATCGGGTCGCGGCCTTCCGGGCGCGCCTCGAAGAAGCGCACGTTCGCATGCGAAGTCGGGACATGCGGATTGCGCGGGTGGATCACCAGCGACACGCCCACCGCGCGCCAGGGCGCGCCGGCCAGTTCCGGGCGGTGCGCCGTGGCCGAGGGCGGCAGGGTGGCGCCCGAGACGTCGGAAAAACCCACGCCGGCCTGTTCGAACACCGCGCCTTCCTTCATCACCCGCGAACGGCCGCCGCCGCCCTCGGGCCGGGTCCATTCGTCCTGCTGGAAACGCCCGCCGCCATCGGCGGCTTCCAGGCCGGCGCAGATGCGGTCCTGCAGGTCGCGGAGGAAGGCGTGCACGGCGTT
This sequence comes from Arenimonas malthae CC-JY-1, assembly GCF_000747075.1. Classification (GTDB taxonomy): domain Bacteria; phylum Pseudomonadota; class Gammaproteobacteria; order Xanthomonadales; family Xanthomonadaceae; genus Arenimonas; species Arenimonas malthae. The sequence continues at coordinate 3,867 of NZ_AVCH01000145.1, read as the reverse complement.
GAAATCGGACATGGCGGGGCGCTGTGGAGAGGGTGGGCCATGATAGTCGCCCGGGCCCGCCGCTATAATCGGCGCCAGCAATGGACTCCCCCACGCCCCCACGCCTGCGTGTCCTGGCCGACGACCGCCCGGACGCGCTGATCGCCTTCCGCTATGCCCCCGCGGCGCCGTCGCCGCTGGCGGTGGACTGCGCGCGGCTGGCCGGCCCCGCGGCCGAGGCCTGGCTGGCCGAAGGCGGGCACTACGCGCTGCAGGCCATCGAAGTCGGCGAAAACGGCGGCGACATCGAAACCGCCGCCGCCGAGGCCTACCGCCGCTTGCTGGCGGCCGTGCGGCCCTCGTCGCATCCCTACCTGCTGCGGATCTGGAACTACTTCGCCGCCATCAACGCCGGCGAAGGCGACGACGAGCGCTACCGCCGCTTCTGCGTCGGCCGCGCCGCCGCGGTGGACGGCATGTTCAACGACCCGCCGCCGGCCGCCACCGCCATCGGCGCCGACGGCCTGCCGGGCCGCCTGCAGGTGGTGGCGCTGTGCGCGAAGGCGCCGGCGCTGGCGCTGGAAAACCCGCGGCAGACGCCGGCCTGGCGCTATCCGCGCGAACACGGCCCGGTGTCGCCGGGCTTCTCGCGCGGCGCCGTGCTCGACGCCGACACCGCCACGCCGCGCCTGCTGGCCTCGGGCACGGCCAGCATCATCGGCCACGTCTCGCAGCACGCGGGCGACTTCGCCGGGCAGCTGCGCGAAAGCCTGCGCAACCTCGAGGCCCTGCTCGAACAGGGCCGGCAGCGCACCGGCCGCCACTTCCCGCTGGCCGGCTGCGAATCGCTGCGCGTCTACCTGCGCCACCCGCGCGACCTGGCCACGGCGCAGGCCCTCCTGGCCGCCAGCGGCATCGCGCCAGGCCGCATCAGCTACCTGCGCGGCGACGTCTGCCGCCGCGAACTCGACGTCGAACTCGAGGGCGTGTTCCCGGCGGCCTGAGGGCTTACTTCAGGTTGTCCTCGAAGAGTTCGAGGATGCGGCGGTACTGGTCGTACCAGCTTTCCGGGTGCTGGTAGGCGTGGCGCTCCAGCGGGTAGCTGGCCATTTCCCAGTTCGCCTTCCGAAGCTCGATCAGGCGCTGCGAGAGGCGCACCGAGTCCTGGTAGAAGACGTTGTCGTCGATCATGCCGTGGCTGATCAGCAGGTGGCCGCGCAGGTTCTCCACGTATTCGATCGGCGAACTGCGCTTGTAGGCCTCGGGGTCGAGCTCGGGCGTGTTGAGGATGTTCGAGGTGTATTCGTGGTTGTAGCTGGTCCAGTCGGTGACCGGGCGCAGCGCGGCGCCGGCCTTGAACACCTCGGGCGCGCGGAACAGCGCCATGAAGCTCATGAAGCCGCCGTAGCTGCCGCCGTAGATGCCGACGTTGGCGGCATCGCCCTGGTGCCGGTCGACCATGTACTTCACGCCGTCGAGGTAGTCCTCGAGCTCCGGGTGGCCCATGCGGCGGTAGATCGCCGTGCGCCAGTCGCGGCCGTAGCCCTCGGAGGCGCGGAAGTCCATGTCGAGCACGATGAAGCCGCGTTCGACCAGCAGCTGGTGGAACATCTGCTCGCGGAAATACACGGGGAAGCGCGCGTGCACGTTCTGCAGGTAGCCCGCGCCGTGCACGAACATCACCACCGGGTACTTGCGGCCAGGCTCCAGCGTTTCCGGCCGGTAGAGCTTGGCCCAGACGCTGCCGGCGCCGTGCGTGGACGGCACCTGCACCATCTGCGGCGCCAGCCAGCGGCGCGCCTTGTAGTCTTCGCTGCGGGTGTCGGTCAGCTTCACCGCCTCGCCGCCGGCCACCGGCTGCACGGCCAGCTGGGCCGGGGTGTGGTGCGAGGACCAGCGCAGCAGCAGGCGGCTGCCGTCGGCCGAGAGCGCGAAGTCCTCGACGCCGTCGAGCGCCGTCACTTCGCGCACTTCGCCGCCGGTGCTGGGCACCGCGCACACCTCGTAGTCACCCGGCCATGCGCGGTTGCACAGGAAATACGCGGTGCCGCCGTCCGGCGACCACCGCGGCGACGACGCCTCCCAGCGACCCGACGTCAGCCGATTGGCGCGCTCGCCCGGCACCACGGTGTACAGGTGCGAATAGCCCGATTCCTCCGACAGCAGCCACAGCGTGCGGCCGCCCGGCAGCCAGCCGAAGTCGTTGAAGTTCCAGTTGATCCAGGCCGGGTCGGTGAGCCGGTGCGCGGGCACCAGCTTGCCGCCGGCGAAATCGACGGTGGCGATCCAGCGGTCCTTGTTGTCCACCGCGCGCGCCATCACGGCCACGTTGCCGCCGTCGTCGCTCCACTGCATGGCGTCGAAGCGCACCGCGCGCTCGCCCTTGAAGGCCTCGAGGCCGGCGGCCTTGCGCAGGTCGGCCAGCGGGTCGCTGGCGATGCCCGGCAGCGTGGCCAGCGGCAGTTCGCGCACCTGGCCGGTGGCCAGTTCCACCAGCACCAGCTGCTGGCCCTGCGGCGGGTTGCGGCCGACGCGCACGCGCACGTCCTCGGCTTCCTCGTAACCCGATTCGGTCACGTACTTCGGCATCTTGCCGGCGCGGCCCTTGTCGGCGCCCTTGGCCTGCGTGACCACGAGCAGCCAGCGGCCGTCGGGCGAGAGCGCGCTGTCGGCGATCTCGACCTTGTCGCCCAGGTACACCGGCGCGGCGGGGCGGCTGGGGTCGGCCTTGCGCAGGGCTTCCGCGCTTTCGCGCTGGGCGTCGCGGAAGGCCTTCTCGCGCGCCAGCTGGGCGCTCAGGCGCAGCTGGTGCTCGCGCAGGGCGTCGGCTTCGGGCGCGGCGGCCGGGTCCTTCTCGGCGCGCGGCAGCGCCACCGGCTGCACCAGGCGCGTGTCGGGCGACCAGCGGAACCAGTCGTTGCCGACGCGCCAGATGACGCCGCGGCCGTCGGCGGCGAAACGCGCGCCGTCCTCGGCCTCGCTGCTGCGCGTGAGCTGCAGCAGCGGGCCGCCCAGCACGCGCAGGAACACGTCGCCGTTGCGCACGAACACCGCCTGCCGGTGCGCGGCGTCGTAGCGCGGGTTGGCGGCGTCGAGTTCGGCCAGTGCCGCGCCTTCCACCTTCGCCGGCTCGCCGCCGGCCACGGGCACGGTCCAGGTGTCGCGCACCGGCGAGCCTTCGCGCTTGAGCGTGTAGTAGGCACGCTGGCCGTCCAGCGACCACCAGGCCGATTCCACTGGCGGCCCGATCCAGTCCGGGTGGGCCATGGCCTGGTCCAGCGTGAGCGCGGGCTGGGCGGCGGCCGGCAGCGCGGCGGCGAACAGCAGGACGAAGGGGGTGAGGCGAAGTCGCATGGTGGCTCCCGGGATCAGGCAGGCCGGCAAGCCTAACAAAGCCGGCGGGGCGGCCGCGTGTGCGGCTTTTCCCACCTGCCGTTTGCGGCGACAATCCCCGGCAACCCGCGCGGCGCCCCCATGCAAACCTACGTCTACAAATCCCTGCGCAAGCCCGACACGTATCTCTACCTGCGCAAGCGGGACGACTTCGCGGCGGTTCCACCGCCGGTGCTGGCGCCCCTGGGCCAGCTGGTGTTCGTGCTCGAGTTCGCCCTGGTCGAAGGCCGCCGCCTGGCGCAGTGCGACCCCGCGGTGGTGCGCGCGAACCTGGACACGCACGGTTTCCACCTGCAGTTCCCGCCCACCGTGCTGGACCCGATGGTCGATGGCTGAAGCCGGCCGCCCCTGGTTGGCCTGGGCCTGGCTGGCGCTGGGCCTGGCGCTTTCCGCCACGCTGCTGCTGGCGCATCCCGCGGCCGTCGTCGGCGCCTGGCTGGCGCAGCCGGCGCTGGCGCTGGGGCTGTCGCGCCTGCGCGGCCTCAGGCCGGCGCT
>NZ_AVCH01000144.1 GCF_000747075.1 Arenimonas malthae CC-JY-1 | reverse complement strand
CCTGGTGCCTGGCCAGGCACAGCGCGCCCAGCGGCGTCGGCGCCACCGCCAGCGCGTGCGCCAGGCCCAGCGCGCGCAGGTCGTCGCGCAGCAGGCGCTCGAAGCGCGGCCAGGGGCCGAACAGGCCCAGGCTGCCGCCGACTTCCAGCCACACGGTGTCGGCTTCGTCGCGGCAGACCTGGCCGGAATAGCGGTAGGCCCAGGCGCAGGCGAGATCGAGCAGGCGCGTGGCCTCGGCGTCGTCCCAGGGCAGGGCGGCGAGCTTCGGGCACAGCGCCATCGCCGCCGCCAGCGGCTGGCCGGGGCGGACGCCGGCGGCGCGCGCCGCGTCG
>NZ_AVCH01000143.1 GCF_000747075.1 Arenimonas malthae CC-JY-1 | reverse complement strand
CGGGGCGATTCACAGCCGCGACGCAGATCGGCTATGAGCAGGGTCTTCGGTTCCCGCCAACGGATTACACGGCTCGATTGCGTGAGCTCGGATTTGACGTGCACTTCGTGATGTTCGGTCAGGCCTCTGAGGACGAGGCCTCCGATCGCCTTGATTGGGAGCTGGTCGGGCGCATCGTCATTGCGGTTTCCAACTGGTGCCAGGCCCGCGGATTCGAAATGAAGCCCGAGAAGTTCGGTGAAGTCATTCGATTGATCTACAACGAGTACAGGCGAAAGCCAGCCACCGAGGTCCTCGACGTTGAGCGGATTCTGAAACTAGTGGCCTAAGCCGATGCAGGACGAGAAATTCGAAACGAAGTTGGCGCGTGCACTGGACCAGTCCCTCATTTTGACCGACGCCGCACGCAAGGCAGAGATCAACCGCGTGGCTGAGGAGCGACTCAGGGTGTTCGTGCGTATCACTTCTGGACGAAGAAAGGTTCGAGCGCGTGCGCGATTTGCATGGTTCTGCCTGTTCATCTTTCTGGCAGTAATTGCCATTGCGGCTTACATGCTGCTGGATGGTCGGAGGACTGACAGCTTGGTGACTGTCATGCTCTCACTTGTCCCGCTGCTTGGCGGTGGCTGGCACCTCCATCAAGCTAATCGGGAGGAGATAGGCTGGGCAAAGGAGCTGGAGCGACTGGGTGTGGCGGACGTCGAGCCCTAGCTGGGCTGCAGAGCAATGGGGCCAAGGTCACAGCCACAGCTGCTCGACTCGGCCAGGCATCTAGATTGGTTGCCAGGCGAGACCGTTTACAGTCTCGCGAGTCGGCATCACCGGCTCAGTGGCAATCTTTGCCCTCATCGCACAGCACGACAGCTCTTTGGGCATGCGCGGGGCGGCTATCCACACGACCTGCCCGCCGGGCTGGACCATCTGGCAGCTGCCTTCGACGGGCAGCTCGGGGATGCTCGCAGGATTGCACTTGCCCATACCATTCTCCCGGCTTTCCTCGTCGCGAGGTCGGAGGCGGACTGGGCCACCGCGCTGTCATCAATGCGCTCACCTCGATTGGGGTCGCTGAAGGCACAGTTCGGGCTCCTCGCAAGCGGGTTTGGTGCAATCTGTGAACTGAAGGCGTGTCGGGGTTGTATAGCTGAGGACACTGCGCAGCATGGGACGGCCTATTGGCGCGTTGATCACCAGATGCCCGGTGTCTGGGTGTGCGGTAGGCACCAAACGTGGTTGCTCTTCTCCATCTCCAACAGGGCGAGGCAGGGTCGGTTCGAATGGAGCCTACCCGAGGAATCTGATCTGACCCTGCCCGCAGGGCTCACCAGCCACGTGGACGAATGGCAGCTGGCGAGCATCAATCGATTCAGCCGATTCTCACAAGAATCAGCCGCGATGGCGGAGAAACCAGCCGGTTCCGGCGAAGCCTTTGCGGGGGCACTTCGAAGGGGGATGATCCGGGCTGGCTGGATATCGACATCCGGTCGGCTGGCGACGGCGGCTGTCGGGAAAGGGCTGAAGTCAGCGATTACTGCCCTATCGGCATTGCCCGAGTGGACGGCCGACACCCCTTCAGAGGCAACGTGCATCTCCAGGGTTCGGTCTGTCCTCAGCGAGCCGGGGCAGGGACACCCGCTAAAACTGCTGATAGTCGCTTCTTGCTTGTTCGAGTCTTGGTCGGATTTCTTGGATGAAGCAAAGCGTGAAGAAACGGCGACAAGACGTAGCGAGCTGGCTGAGGAGAAGCGCTTCCGAGCCCAAGATATTCGAGGAGATTTTCTGAAGGCGGCACAAAGAGCTGCGTCAGTCACAGAACTCGCCAAGGAGTTCAATATTGCCGTCCGAACAGCACAGACGTGGCTTGCTGACGAGGGGCGATCAACCCCTCGGCGTCCTTCGAAGATCTTGGGCGCGGCGCTGCTTCGGCTAACCCAAGGCTTGTCTGCAGGGGCTGACCCCTCGAGTCTCGCTGAAGAAACGGGGCTGTCAGAGTCCTCTGTGCGTAGAGTGCTAGGTACGACGGTTGGGCTGAAAGGGAAGTGGCTAGACGCCAAGGGGCGGGCATTGCGGCAGCAGAATCGTGCCAGGTGGCTCGCGGCGCTGAGTGTCGCGGCTCCCGGCGGCCCGAAGCTCGCCAGGGATCTGGATCCCAGTGCATATGCCTGGCTCTATCGGAATGACAGGGAATGGTTGGCTAAGAAAAATTCTCATCTGAGGCTGCCCGCTTCAGGAAATCGCCGGGCCTTGGATTGGGATGCTCGTGATCGAGCCCTGTGTAAGGCCTGCCGACTTGCAGCCAATGAACTAGCCACAAGAAACCGGGGGGCGCGGGTGGCTTTGGTGGACCTTGTACGGGTTGTGCCCGACCTGCGCACGAAGATCTGCAAGTTGGACCGGCTCCCATTAACCCGCTCCGCCATTCAGGACGCCGTGAGGGGAGACGTTCAACAGCTACCTCTGGAGCTCGTTGACGCCCGGGCGAGGTAGCCCCTCTGGCCCACATGCGTGCGCAGCTCCGGCTCAGGGCCCAGCTAGAGAAGGGTCGCTTCGAGACGACGTCTTCGCCGTTCCCAGTCCGGCACCACCTGGCCAAGCAGCTTGAAGAACCTTGCGTGGTGGGGGCGGTGTCGGGTGCGGCATAGATCGTGGCATCTCGCCCTATGAGACACCCCGACCTAGAATGGGGCGCTTAAGGGGAGGCTGCGCGCCGAATCGAATGCAAGCCTTTGATTTACAAGAGGCGCGAGTGTTCAAAGTCACGCCAATTTCAGCTTGTACTTACTGATAGTACGCGCCATCTGGCCGATCCGGCCGGCTTTTGGCGCTCGGCTGTTCAGAACTTAGGACACAAAACCAATGGATTCCACCCAACTCAGCTGGATCACCAACTTCATCTGGGGCATCGCTGACGACGTCCTGCGCGACCTGTATGTCCGCGGCAAGTACCGTGACGTCATCCTGCCGATGACGGTCCTGCGGCGCCTGGACGCCGTTCTGGAGGCCTCCAAGCCAGCCGTCCTGCAGATGAAGGCGAACCTGGACAAGGCCGGGATCGCCAACCAGGACGCAGCCCTGCGCCAGGCAGCCGGGCAGGCGTTCTACAACACTTCGCCCTTCACCCTTCGCGACCTGCGCAACCGCGCCAGCCAGGCCAAGCTAAAGGCGGACTTCGAGGCCTACCTCGACGGCTTCTCGCCCAACGTCCAGGACATCCTCGACAACTTCGAGTTCCGCAACCAGATCCCCCGGCTGTCCAAGGCCGATGCGCTCGGCACGCTGATCGAAAAACTGCTCGACCCGGCCATCAACCTCGGCCCGGAGCCCGTGCGCGAGGCCGACGGCAACATCCGCCAGCCGGCCCTGGACAACCACGCCATGGGCACGGTGTTCGAGGAACTGGTCCGTCGCTTCAACGAGGAGAACAACGAAGAGGCCGGCGAGCACTGGACCCCGCGCGACGCGGTCAAGCTGATGGCCCGGTTGATCTTCGATCCCGTGGCCGACCAAGTCGAATCCGGCACTTACCTGCTCTACGACGGCGCTTGCGGGACCGGCGGCATGCTGACCGTCGCTGAAGAGACCCTGACCGAGCTGGCGGCTAAGAACGGCAAGCAGGTCTCCGTCCACCTGTACGGCCAGGAGATCAACGCCGAGACCTATGCCATCTGCAAGGCGGACCTGTTGCTGAAGGGCGAGGGCGAGGCTGCAGACAACATCGTGGGTGGGCCTGAACACTCGACGCTGTCGAACGACGCATTCCCCGCACGCGAGTTCGACTTCATGCTGTCCAACCCGCCTTACGGAAAAAGCTGGAAAAGCGATGCTGAGCGCATGGGCGGCAAGGGCGGCATCAATGACCCCCGTTTCCTGATCGAGCATGCAGAGGACCCCGAGTATTCGCTGCTGACCCGCTCCAGCGACGGGCAGATGCTGTTCATGGCCAACATGCTCAGCAAGATGAAGCAGGGCTCCGCGCTGGGCAGCCGAATCGCCACCGTGCACAACGGATCCAGCCTGTTCACCGGCGACGCGGGGCAGGGCGAGAGCAACATCCGCCGCTGGATCATCGAGAACGACTGGCTGGAAGCAATCGTCGCCCTGCCGCTCAACATGTTCTACAACACCGGCATCGCGACCTACATCTGGGTGATGAGCAATCGCAAGCCCAAGCATCGCAAGGGCAAGGTGCAACTGATCGATGCCTCGCAGTGGTATCGCCCACTGCGCAAGAACCTGGGCAAGAAGAACTGCGAACTGTCCCCCGAGGACATCCAGCGCATTCTCGACACCTTTCTGGGCTTCAAGGAAAGCGAGCAGTCGAAGATCTTCAACAACGCCGCCCTTGGCTACTGGAAGGTCACGGTTGAGCGCCCGTTGCGCTTGGTCGGCATCGACCACGATCGCGCCTACAAGCCCGCTGAAATCAAGAAGCTCAAGGAAGCCGCCGAACGCAGCGAGTCCGCACCGCCGGTGATCCGCAAGGTGCACAAGAAGGGTGTTAAGGCCGATCCACTGCGCGGGTTGTTCGCGACCACCATCGACGGCAAACCGGCTGTGGTCGAGTACGAGCCGGATACCGACCTGCGCGACACCGAGCAGGTGCCGCTGCTGGAGGAGGGAGGCATCGAGGCCTTCCTCCAGCGCGAAGTGATGCCCTATGCGCCAGATGCCTGGTACGTGCCAGACAGTATCAAGACGGGCTACGAGGTCAGCTTCACCCGTTATTTCTACAAGCCGGCGCCGCTGCGCACGCTTGATGAAATTCGGGCTGACATTCTGGCTCTGGAGCGCGAGAGTGACGGACTACTGGCCGACATCGTTGGAGGTGCGGCATGAAGGACGCTCAGAAGCCTGACCATATCGGCCTGAACGCACTGGTCACCCGATTGAAGGAAGGCCGATTCGTCATTCCTGACTTCCAGCGAGAGTTCGAGTGGAAGCCTTGGGACATCGGCGATCTGATGCGCTCGATATTCCTCGATTACTACATCGGCAGCTTGCTGTTGTGGAAGGGCAAGAAGGAGAACTTCGACGCGCTTTCTTGCGAACACGTCTACGGCTATGACGGGGGTGACAGCAATCGCGAGCACATCGTGCTGGATGGGCAGCAGCGGCTCACGGCCATGCACTACGCCTTCATTGCGCCTGACGAGAAGCTGCCAGGTCGCAAGAAGCGTTACCTCTATTTCATCAGAGTCGATCGGTTCATGGAGGCAGGGGACGAAGACGCCTTTGTCTACGACTGGACCAAGTACGGCCCAAAATTGCTCGCAAATCCGCAGTCGCAATACGAGCAGCACATGTTTCCTCTGGCCATCGTGGGCAAGGGCGGATGGGCACTGCCGGACTGGTTCCGTGAGTACGAAGCCTACTGGTTGGCTCGGCGCGATGCGGCCAAGGCTGATGGTGACGACGAGGCAGCGGCCAAGGCATCCCGCCACGTTGAAGATGCGAAGGGATTCGGGGCACAGGTAAAAGACGTCACCGAGCAATACCAGATCGCCTATATCGAACTGGATCGGGATCTGGAAGTCGAAAAGGTTTGCGACATCTTCACCCAGATCAACAGCCGCGGGGTGAAGCTCGATATATTCGATCTGATGAATGCACTGCTGAAGCCCAAGGGGCTTCAGCTGAAGAGCCTGTGGCGCAAGGCCAAGCCGCGGCTGTCCTTTGTCGAAAGCGACAAGCTAAACGTCTATATCCTGCAGGTGATGTCAATTCTTCGGCAGACGTACTGCTCGCCCAAGTATCTGTACTACCTGCTGCCAGGGCAAGCCAAGCCCATCCGCGACGCAAGCGGCAAGATCACTCAGGAAGTGCTGATCGCAGACGAAGCGGAGTTTTCGTTCCGCTGGAAGTCAGCGGTGGATGCGATGGATTCCAGCATCGCCATGCTTCGGCATCCGCACGAGTTCGGCGTAACGTCGTCCCAATACCTTCCTTATGTGTCGATTCTTCCGGCCTTTTCGGCCTTGCAGGCACATGTCGCCAGCCTGCCGGCCATCCGCAGGTTGGATGCCCAGCGCAAGGTCCGCGACTGGTATTGGGCCAGCGTGTTCACGAGCCGCTATTCGGGGTCCGTTGAGTCCACAGCTGCGCGTGATTTTCAGGATGTGCGCCGTTGGATCGACGATGCAAACGACGAGCCCGCCCTAATCGCCGACTTCAAGCATCAATTCCGCAACCTCGAGCTTAGGAAGGAGACCAGGCGAGGTTCCTCGATTTACAACGGCATCTTCAACCTGCTTGTTCTGCAGGGCGCACGGGACTGGATGAAGGGGACCGTACCTGTGGCCGGCGACCTGGATGACCACCACATCGTCCCACGCGCATGGGCAAAGAAGCAGGTCGGCTCATTGGGCGACAGCATCCTCAATCGGACTCCGCTGACAGCCGAGACTAATCGCCATGTCATTAGCGATCGCTTGCCGAACGAGTACCTGCCAGAGCTGGTCGCCAACAACGGCGAGCAGCAGGTGCGGGACATCCTCGCATCCCATTTCGTCTCCGACAAGGCATTCGACATCCTGATGCGCAACCCGTTCACCCCGGAGGACTTCGAGGCCTTCATTGCCGAACGCCAGCGCACGATCCAGGAGGCTATCGAGACGCTGCTGGTCAAGCGCCGCCTGGACTTGCCTGTGGCCCTGCGGGAGCTGGACGAGGGCATTGAGCAGGTAGAGCTCCGCCTGCGAGAGGCGATCCGTACCGGGCTTGGCGACGATGCGGCGCTGGTGCCGAGCAACGTGGCAGACAAGGTGGATGAACGATTGCAGCGTGCTCTCAAGCGTAACGCCGCGATGGATGCAGACCATTACGCCAGGCTGGAGGGCCAATTGGAGTACTTCGATCTGCGTGAGCTCCAGGACACGTTAATCAACAAGCTGCTGTGGCCCCGCTTCGAGGCACGCTTTGGCACCAAGGAAGTGCTCAATACACGGTTTGGGCAGTTTGCCGAGCTTCGTAACGCCATCCGTCACAGCAGAAGCGTCGATGCCGTAGTTCGGAAGGAAGGCGAAGCAGCGCTCCTTTGGTTCCAGCAGGTGTTGGCATGATTGATGGACTCAAGCCCTATGCGGAGATGAAGGATTCTGGCGTCCAGTGGCTGGGCGACGTTCCTGCACATTGGAACATTGTCCCCGCCTTTGTTGCTTATAGCCCGCGCGATGTCCGCAACACCGGCATGGCCGAGAAGACCGTACTTTCCTTGAGCTATGGACGGATTGTCATCAAACCAGAGGAGAAGTTACGAGGACTGGTGCCGGAGTCCTTTGAGACCTATCAGATTGTCGAGCCGGGCAACATCATTGTCCGGACCACCGACTTACAGAATGACCGAAATAGCCTGCGGATCGGCCATGCCAAGGATCGTGGCATCATCACTTCTGCCTACCTCTGCCTGGAAACTAACAGTCAGGTTGAGAACGAGTTCGGTTACCAGTACCTCAATGCCTATGACCTGTTGAAGATCATCTACGGCTACGGGTCTGGTCTGCGTCAGAATCTTGATTTCAAAGACATCAAGCGAATGCCGGTGCTGCTGCCACCTAAAGACGAGCAAGTCGTCATCGTTCGGTTCCTTGACCATGCTGACCGCCGCATTCGTCGCGCAGTTGCCGCGAAGCAGAAGCTGATCCGGCTTCTGGAGGAACAGAAGCGGGCCATCATCCACCGCGCTGTGACCCGCGGCCTTGATCCCGATGTGCGCCTCAAGCCATCAGGAGTCGAGTGGCTTGGCGAAGTGCCAGAGCATTGGACTGTTCTGCCGCTCCGTCGTGTTTCCGTGTCGCGGTGCGATGGTCCATTCGGATCTGGACTCAAGTCCGCCCATTACGTGGACGACGGCGTTCGTGTTGTGCGGCTTCAGAATATTGGGCATGCCGAGTTCAAAGGATCTAGCGCAACCTATATTTCGGCGATGCACTACGCTTCTCTGGGTGATCACTCCGTGCTTTCAGGTGACATTCTGATTGCCGGCTTGGGCGATGACAGGCATCCCGCTGGGCGAGCATGTGTCGCGCCATCTGGAATTGAACCGGCAATGGTTAAGGCAGACTGCTTTCGTTTTCGCGTTGACGAGAATCGATTGCTCCCAGATTTTGCGGCTCTGCAACTCACTGCAACGGCAGTCGGCGCCTCAGCGGCCTTGTCAACCGGCGCGACACGCCAACGAACGAACCTACAAAGTACGGCGGGGCGCGCTATTGCACTGCCACCCATCGAGGAGCAGAAACGGATTATTGAACGTGTTACGGACGCAGTAGCTCCCATCCTGAAAACCAGAGCTATTCTTAATGGCGAGATGACCCTGCTTCGCGAGTACTGGATTCGTCTCGTTGCCGATGTTGTCACCGGTAAGCTCGATGTTCGTGAAGCTGCCGCCACTCTTCCCGAGCTGGCCGATCCCGCAGATAGCGAGATCGATATCGACGAAGAGAACGAAGTGGAGTCAATGGAAGAGGGCGCGGCTGAGGATCAAGCCGCATAAGCAGGATAAGACTGGAGGATTAATGGCAACGGACACCACCGAACGCGGACTGGAAGACCTGATCGTCGGGGCGATGACCGCCACGACTGAGCGGCCCGATGGCATCGCATCGGCGCATGGTCTGTACGCCAGCGGCGGTTGGATTCTGGGCGACTGGCGCGACTATGAGCGCGAGTACGCTGTCGACCTCAAGCAACTCACGGAGTTCCTGCAGGCATCGCAACCGGTCGTTGCCGAGGCCGTTCAACTGACCGAGGAGGGCCCAGCCCGGCGCAAGTTCCTGGCGCGGCTGCAGGGCGAGATCACCAAGCGCGGCGTAGTCGATGTCCTGCGCAAAGGCCTCCAGCATGGCGCCCACCATCTCACCCTGTTCCACGCTTCGCCGACACCCGGCAATCTCAAGGCCGAGGAGCAGTTTGCGCTCAACCGTTTCAGTGTGACCCGGCAGGTGCGGTACAGCCGCGAGGCCACGCAGCTCGCGCTGGACATCGCGTTGTTCATCAACGGCCTGCCGGTGGCCACTTTCGAGCTAAAAAATAGCCTGACCAAGCAGACCGTGGCCGACGCGGTTGAGCAGTACAAGAACGACCGCGACCCGCGTGAGTTGCTGTTCCAGTTCGGTCGCTGCTTGGTGCACTTCGCCGTGGATGATGCGCAAGTGCAGTTCTGTACCGAGCTAAGGGGCAAGGCGTCGTGGTTCCTGCCTTTCAACAAGGGCTGGAACGACGGTGCCGGCAACCCGCCTAACGAGCACGGGCTCAAGACCGACTATCTGTGGAAGCAGGTTTTAACCCATGCCGGGTTGACGAGCATCATCGAGAATTATGCGCAGATCGTCGAAGAGAGGGACGAAAAGACAGGGCGGGTCAAGCGCACCCAGATCTTCCCGCGCTACCACCAGCGTGATGTCGTCATGGCCTTGTTGGCTGATGCGAAAGCGCGCGGGGTGGGGCAGCGTTACCTGATTCAGCATTCGGCCGGCAGCGGCAAGTCCAACTCCATCGCCTGGCTGGCCCACCAGCTAGTTGGGTTGCAGCAGGAGGCCAAGGATCAGCCAGTGTTCGACTCGGTGATCGTGGTGACCGACCGCCGCATCCTGGACAAACAGATCCGCGACACCATTAAGCAGTTCGCGCAGGTGAAGGCGACGGTCGGGCATGCCGAGCATTCCGGCGACCTGCGCCAGTTCATCGCCGCCGGAAAGAAGATCATCATTACAACCGTGCAGAAATTTCCGCACGTGCTGGACGAGATCGGGAGCGAGCACGCAGGGCGCCGCTTCGCCATCCTGATCGACGAGGCGCACTCGGGGCAGGGTGGCCGCACCGCCCTGGCGATGAATCGGGCCCTGGCCGGCAACGACGAGGATGAGGACGAGTCCACCGAGGACCGCATCAACACGTTGATGGAGGCGCGCAAGCTACTGCCCAACGCCAGCTACTTCGCCTTCACCGCAACGCCAAAGAACAGGACCCTGGAGCTGTTCGGCGTGCCCGTGCCTCAGACGGATGGGACCGTAAAGCATCGGCCCTTCCACAGCTACACCATGAAGCAGGCGACCGAGGAGCGTTTCATCCTTGATGTGCTTAAGAACTACACACCGGTCAATAGCTACTACAAGCTGATCAAGAAGATAGAGGACGACCCTAAGTTCGACGCCACGCGGGCGAAGAGGAAGCTCCGGCGTTACGTTGAGAGCCACGACCACGCCATCCGTCTCAAGGCGGAGATCATGGTCGACCACTTCCATCAGGACGTACTGGCGCGTCAGAAGATCGGCGGGCAAGCGCGGGCGATGGTGGTCACCAGCGGCATCGAGCGGGCGATCCAGTACTACCACGCGATCACCGAGTACCTGATGGAACGGAAGAGCCCGATCCGCGCCATCGTTGCATTCTCCGGGGAGCACGAATACGGCGGGAAGAAGGTAACCGAGGCTTCCCTCAATGGGTTTGCCTCCAGTCTGATCGCGGACCGGCTTACGAAAGATCCGTACCGTCTGCTGGTGGTCGCCGACAAGTTCCTGACCGGTTACGACGAGCCGCTCCTACACACGATGTACGTGGACAAGGGTCTGTCTGGCATCAAGGCGGTGCAGACGCTTTCGCGGCTCAATCGGGCGCACCCGAAGAAGAGCGAGGTATTCGTCCTCGACTTCATGAACGACGCAGACACCATCAAGGCCTCATTCGAGCCCTACTACCGCACCACGCTGCTGTCTGACGAGACAGATCCGAACAAGCTGCATGACCTGAGGTCCGCACTCGACGGTTACCAGGTCTATTCACCTGAGCAGGTGGAAGGCCTGGTAGACCTGTTCCTGGCCGGCGCGCAACGCGACAAGCTGGATCCGATCCTGGACGCCTGCGTCGCCACCTACAACGAACTCGACGAAGACGCGCAAGTCGACTTCAAAGGCAAAACCAAGGCTTTCATCAGAACCTACGCTTTTCTCTCCGCCATCCTGCCGTACACGCAGGCGGACTGGGAGCGCCTGTCCATCGTGCTCAACCTGCTCGTGTCCAAACTCCCGGCCCCGAAGGAGGAAGACCTGTCGCGCGGCATTCTGGAAACCATCGACATGGACAGCTACAGGGTTGAAAAGCAGGCCGCCATGAAGATCGCCCTAGCAGATGCGGATGGATCACTAGATCCCGTGCCGGATGGCAGTGGTGGCGGCATGCGCGAGCCTGACCTCGAGCCATTGTCCAACATCCTCAAGACCTTCAATGACCAGTTCGGCAACATCTCCTGGCAAGACGAGGACAGGGTCCGCAAGTTGATTACCGAGGACATTCCGGAGCGAGTGGCCGCGGACACCGCGTATCAGAACGCCCAGGCCAACTCAGGGGCGGCCAATGCGCGTATCGAGCATGACAAGGCGTTAGGCCGTGTACTGATCGAGCTGATGAAGGACGACACGGAACTGTTCCGGCAGTACAGCGACAACGATAGCTTCAGGAAGTGGCTTGCGGATTCCGTATTTGGTATGACCTATCGGAAGGGGTCGGCACAAGGGAACCAGTCTGCGTCAGGGCTCTAGATATCGTTTCGGCACTGTCTGGCTACCGAACGACCGCGTAGTTTCTTGCATCTTCGCACCACATTGGCGTCGTCGCGATCGTCGGCAACTGAATCGACCAGTGCCGGCAGACAGAGTCAGGATTCTCGCAGTTGCTGCTCTCACCCAGTTGCAATCGTCGTGCTTGCCTGTCGCGATGAACTGCCCGGGGATGACGCCGCTGGCTAGAAAGTAAGGAACCGGGACGACGAGCCGATAGTTAGCGAGCGGGTCGCGCGGGAAATGGCGACATAGAACAGCTTCGCTCGCGCTTGCCGCTCCCTGCCAAAGTGAGTGGCGTCGGGGATCACAACGTGATCGAACTCCAAGCCTTTCAGAAGGAGCGGCGTTGATACGGTGCGGCCAGGAAGCTTGCGGCCCGTATTGTGCACCCGCTGCTTGATCCGCTCTGCCGCGGCCACCATGGTCTCAGCCCGACCGGCTGCAAGCTCTCCTACGGCGTGCTCGCAGTCGCGCCATAGACCGCCGCGATAGAGCTTGTAGAGCGGGCGTTTTCGTAGGAGGGCCATGAACGGGATTGCAGCCTCTGCGCCATTGCCATCGTTCATGCCCTCGTAGGCGATGTTCAACCCCTCTCTGACCACCAGAACTTCCGCCGCCTCCGCCTCCGTCTCCGCGGTCGTTCGCTTATGGAAGCAGTCCTTGGATAGCTCAACGATGGCGTTCGCCTTCGACTTCACGTCTGGCGCTGCATCCCAGGCCCTGGCGAAAATCCTCAGTCGGTTCGCCGCAACTTCCTCGATTGCCTGATAGCCGCCGTTCGCCGCGCTTGCCAGCTTGTAGCAGATACCCTTGTTGCAATGGATCGCCGCAAAGCTGCCCTCCTTGGCATCGATCCCATCGAACAGAACGCCCATGTCGAATGCGTCCGTTGAGGGCCGGTAACAGATACGGGGATCGATCAGGTCGATAGGCTCGCCCCGCAGTAGTTTGAGCCTGGTCTCCGCCACCCACGCTCCTAGGTCGGGGTTCTTGTCCTTCCATCGATAGGGCTGGTCCAGGGAGCCGAAGAGGGGAAACGTCGGAAAGATATCCCGATCCCAGTCCAAGGTCGCGCCTGCGAACTCGAAAATCCCCTGCATGGGGTCTCCGAAGACGGTGGTGGGAACGATTGTGGACAGCGCGATGGTCAGCTCGTGCTGCAACGAGTTGCAGTCCTGATACTCGTCAACCAAGACTCGGTCGTAGGACGATCCCACAACGTCCCGAATGGCCGAGACATCGAGCGCCGCCCTGGACCCTGCGTAGAGCTGGTCCCACTCTGCGCCGCTCTGCGGGTCTCCGGGCGGGGGCTGTGCCACACCGGGAAAAGCGTAGGCGTATCGCGTAGACCAACTGGCGACGGTCTCTACCGCGGCTCGGGCCGTGGGAACACCGAGTCGCTTCAACCTCGCTCGGATCGCGTGCACGCCAGCGTGCGTGTGCGTAAGTACCAACGTCCGGTTGCCGAGCGCGGCCGCCTTGGCGATCACTTCCGTTTTGCCATGACCAGCTGGGGCAACAACGGACGAATTGCCTTGCCGGAGGAGTTCGGCAGGGTCAACCATAGAGCCAGCCCTCCACGTTCAAGATGCACAGTGTCAACGGAGCATGTTGGGAAGCACCGGCGATCTTCCATACGAACGGAGCGAGTTGGCGGCCAGCGTGTTGGCTCTTAAACCATTTCTTCTTATGAACTACCCCGGCAATTGCGTTGCGCAGCTGCCGGCCGTCTAGTGCAGTGATCAGCTCCCAGGATGCGAACGGCCCGCGAATATCCGCGAGCGTTAGATCCGGGATTGCGTTGTCCAGGTTGTTGTCTACTGCATCGTCGCCATATTCGGCGCGGAGGTGGCCCAGGAGTTCTTGGACGTAAGGATCGGGGGCATCCAGGAAAACAGCCTGCTCAGTGTTGAGAGTCGAGCCATATTCGATGACCTGGACCTTGGACGTGGTGAGGAGAAGTATCTCGTCCGGCGTCAACGGTACATCGGAGTCGCGATATAGCGCGACTTGGTAGCCAAGATCAGACAATGCTGCGGCGATGGCGCAGGCCTGACCGCCGTTCCCGTCCGCGATCGCAGCTCCTAGCTGCTCAATCGGCTTCCCATCATGGCGCGCCGGCCAGTTCTCCCGCAGTCCAAGGAGCAACCCCAGTTCAGTGTTTCCCTCACAGATGAGGATGCGGCGAGCGAAAAGTGCGCGCGGCGTATAGCGTAGAAGGGCGCGCAGCGGATCCGGAGTCGTCGGCCGATTGATCACCATTTGCCGAGTAGCCGCATTTGTCTGGACGACGCGCAGCCCTTCCGCGTGAACTTCTCCCAGCGCGACATCGGAGTGCGTCGTCAGAAGGACATGGCCGACTGGCTTGCCTGCGGTCTTAGCCAGAGCCTGGTCGGCTTTTAGCTGGCAGATCGCCCCGATGATTCGGTGTGGTTCCAGTCCATGTTCGATCTCGTCCACCAGAACGATTGCGCCCTCGGTGACCGCTGACTTCTGGAT
This sequence comes from Arenimonas malthae CC-JY-1, assembly GCF_000747075.1. Classification (GTDB taxonomy): domain Bacteria; phylum Pseudomonadota; class Gammaproteobacteria; order Xanthomonadales; family Xanthomonadaceae; genus Arenimonas; species Arenimonas malthae. The sequence goes on along the minus strand of NZ_AVCH01000143.1, from coordinate 20,235 downwards.
CGCGAGCGTGGCCAGCCGCCGCGTGCCCAACCCGGCCAGGCGGAGCGGGACACTGCCATCATGCAGCGCAATGGAGCCAGAGGACATGCCGGAGCGTCCCAGTTCCAATCCGGGACCGTAGGTTCCTTGGACATACGCACCCAGACCCTTCGCAAAGCCTTCAGCCTGCGCCGCCGCATCGGTAAGCGCCCTAATCTCGTCCAGCTTTGCGCTGGCTCGCGCGATCTTGTATGCCTCGCTCAGCTTGGCCGCCGCCTCCTTGGCGTCGCCAGTGAGTCGTGACAGAACGGAGCCTTGGCCCCAGGTGAGATGCCTCGCGTCTTCCCCCGCCAGGCGAACGAGGCCGAACAGCGCGCGGTCGCGATTGGAGAGGGTGCGGGTGTCCGTCGTGCGATCGCAGATGATCTCCCAGACCGGCTCCATGGTGGCATCGACGGTCAAGCGAACGGTAAGCACGGGCTCGTCGTCGTCCTCGGGCTCGTCGCGTAGCGCGCCGGCTGTCGTCCATCCGCGAATGTAGAGCCCGAACCGCTCATCCGATTTGAGGGGCTTCGAGAGCTCGCCTACGGTGACCTCTATCACGATGGGTTTCGAGGTGTCGCATCCGAAAAAGTCCGGCTCAGAGAACGAATACCATCGCGACGAGAGAGCCGCTTCGATGGCGTCCAAGACGCTGGACTTGCCCGAGTCTCCGGCGCCGATCAGGCAGCAGAAGGAGTTCGACGGCGTCCAATCTAATGTGGCGATGCCGCGAAAGCTCTGAACCCTCAGCTGACGGATTTGCATTGCAAGCCCCCTTTTTTCAACGCAATATGCATCCAATCAGTGAGTCTTTCACAGCTCAGTCGTCGGGGCGATGGTGCAGGTGGGCGCGACGTCCCCCGCTTTCACTAGCGGGGCCATTTAGGACCTGAGGTTAGGGTAGCTGATTCGGGCGCATGCGCCCAAAGCGCCACAGCGCCCCGCGAGGAGCGGTAGATTCGCTCGAAGGTACTGAGTTAGCTTCGGTATCGCATCCTTTTGTCGGCTTTTTAACTCAGCCCATCAGGGATAGGGAAGATCATGGAACCGGCAACATGGGGGGCGATCGGCGCCCTAATCGGAACGGTGGTGGGTGCGGCCGCGAGCATCGTGACCGCATTCATTGCCACCCGCCACGCCGCCTCCCTGCAGGCCGCGGACGATCAGGCCAGACGTCGGGACCAAGGGCGGGCTTTCCAACGGGAAACGTTGCTTGCGCTACAAGAGGCGCTCAGTGACCTGCTTCGGTTGGAGGCTCGTTGCCACCTGGAGGATCGCCACGCCTTCCGAAGCACCGGGATATGGGGCAAGAACGCGGTTGGCGAGTCGCTCTCCGAGGAGAATCGACTAGCGCGTCGATGGGCCATGATCCTCAAGGAGCGCGTCGAAGACGATGATTTGCGTGTCGCCATCGATGGCTTCTGCGGGCAGCTGACCCAGGTCTCTTTGGCCGATTCGGAGGCCGAGGCGGTGACGCTGTTCGAACTCAACATGCGCCAAGCGACTCCGATGATGGAGCACATCGGCCGGACGCTCCGTGCCCAGTATGACCATTGATGTCCTCCGCAAACTAGGCGGCGTACCGAGGAGGCGGAGTACATGCAGCGCGAAGAGGCGATGAGGCTTCTAACCCAGGCTGTCGACCAGGTAATCCGTTTTGACCGGATACTGCTCGAGCTCGATGTTACCGAGCGGGCGCTCTCCTATCGGATCGCCCACTACATGCACGATCCGGAGCTTGTCCCGCCGCCGCTCTGTATCGACTGCGAGTACAACCGCCATTTTGCGGATGCCAAGCGACTCCACCTTCCCCCGCGACGCGCCCTGGACCGAGAGGTCCGGGCCACCACGGTCTTTCCAGACATCATTGTTCACGAACGGAACTCTGATGCGAGCAACCTCCTGGCCATAGAAATGAAGAAGCCAGGCGGAAGCTTGGCCTATGACCGGCAGAAGTTACTGGCCTTTCGGCGGGAGCTAGGTTACCTGCACACGGCCCATCTGATCCTAGGGCTCGATGCCAACGGCGACTTGGTCAATCAGGTCATCTGGGTGGACGACGCGTAGGCGGCGGCTCCGTCCGATCCAGGCGGCCGCGCGGCGACCCATGAAAGTGCGAATAAGCAACTCGGTATCCACAGGCACTACGAGCATTTCAGCGAGGTCGATGAAGAATGACGATCCCAGACGACAAATCGCTTTGGGACTATGGCAAGGCAGTGGCCAACTACAAGAGACGCAAAGTGGCCTGGGAGCTCGACTTTCTTCGAGGCATGCATCAGGGGTCATCACTTTCCGATTTGGCCTTTAATCTCAGCTCCGCGACCGGTCAGCCCATCCAACTGACTTCAGTGTGGATGGATAAGCACGCGTGGGTGTCTTGGTACCAGGGGACCACGCGCGTCAACAAGCGAGAGTTAGCTGATCTCGCCGTTATTGTCAGAAAGCGGTATGGCGGCGAAATCGCCAAATGGATGTGGCTCATTCAGGGCAAACGAACAAAGAAGCTGCTGGATACCTATGGTGGAACGAGCACGCCGTTCGAGCTCGACCTTCTTCATCGGATGCCCGACTTTTGGCTCAATGGATCCCAGAAGGCTTTCAAGCTAAAAGGGGATTTTCCTGACAACGGGATAACGAGTAAAAGCCCAGCTTGGGCCGTGGACGTGAGCACCCCGTGGACGTTCCTGGACTTCGACGCCGATGCCAGCCAGGAATCATCGGCCTACTCGAATGGATACTCGCCTGTCGCTCCGCGCTGGCCTGGAGCGACACCAAAACCTCAGACATGGGCGGAAGAATGGCAAAAACTCCATGCATCCTCCCACATCAGCATCAGCTCCTATTTCCAGTGCCTTTGCTCGATTATCAACAGCAAAGCACACGCTTGGCAGGATCCAACATCACCCGGCGTCGCCGGGCCCGCCTTCTTGCCCGGGGCGCCCGTGGATGCGGCTCATTTCCCAGAGTGGCATGACCTCTACCAAGCGCTAATAGCCACGGCTTCCAATTCAACCTCCGGCCATGCTGTGACGCCGTCAAACCAAGTTGGCTCAGTTCTGCAGGTAAGTCAGCTGCTGCTAGACCTTAGTTGGGGTGCGAGGATAGGTCCCCACGCATACGCGATGCTACCCGTCATTCAGTTGGGTACGCACCGGCCTTTAGCCACCGTAGCCCAAGCCACAGGATATAGCTGGTTAAGCACCCGTCATGACGCGCTGGCGAATTTTAATCAGCTGATATCCCGCGAGCGCAGCCATCCGTGGCCAAGGGGCTTTGAACCACCGGAGGAGCCTGCATTCGAGAATGACGAGCCTGGCGGCATGCTGACGCTCTTCGTCGACGCGTTCGGTGAGGAGAGCGTCCGCCGAGACTAGGGTAAGCGCCGTTCGATGTTGACTGATGCGGCCAGGGCATCTGGTCGCCAAGGCCGGTGCCCGATGATCCGAGCGGAGTCGCTGGGCTAGAATATCGGAGGGCAGCGCCGGCCTCTCTTTTGGCCGGCGGTAGATCTTCCTGCCGTCAAAGATCCAGTGAGGTCCGTTATGAAGCCTCAAACCCATGAGTCCTTGTCAGCAAGACGCGATCTCTCCGGGCCAGGCCTCACCGCGTTCTTTAATATCTGCGAGAAATGGGGCCTTACTTCTGAAGAGGCCCGCGTTCTTCTCGGCCGTCCGGCACGCTCCACCTTCTACCGGTGGAGGCGGACTCGCACCGGAGCGCTCACCAATGATGTCCTTGAGCGCATCAGCTACGTCCTGGGCATCTACCGATCCCTGCACATCCATTTCGGGGCGCCGGTACAGGCGGACGGATGGATCAAGCGCGCGAATGCGGCCCCTTTGTTCGCCGGCAGCAGCGCCCGGGACCGAATGATTGGGGGCCAGGTTGCCGACCTGTACGTCGTCCGCCAGTACCTGGACGCCCAGCGCGGCTGGGGCTAGTCATATTTGGCGCGGCTAGAGTTCACTCTTTTGCGGGCTACCCCTCCGGCCAAGGAATCCTGGTCGACTCCTTGAGCGGACCGTGCTGGAGCTCGGCGCCCCAAGACGTAAGGTCGTCCCTGCATACCTCCGCTGGCTCGGGGCTTGGGGGAAATGAGCTGGTGCTTGCGATTTGTTCGATGGTAGGAAAGTGCCTCGCTATTGTTGCTGCTTTCCGACGCAGAGCCAGTGGCAGACTCGCATCTCGGGCCACTTCAATAAGAAATCCGCCACCCCAGACGAGCGCTCTGGTCCTTTCACTTGGAGTTGTCATTTTGGGATTCCCCGGCTGCCGTTAGGGCACAACTGTCCCGGAGTGGCGTCTCATGGCGTGCGATAGACTGGCCCTAGGATTGAACGCCAGCTGGATTCTGGGCTCTACTTTTCTCGGCGACCCGGGGAATTCAACGGACTTTATTCTCGGAAATCCTACGGTACGGCCCGGTAGGCGAGTTCCAACAGATCTGGCTGGTTTCAAAAGTTTCCAGCTGCGGGCCTCTCAGGCAGGCTTTTTCAACTGACTTTATTTAATGACTACATTGCCGCCCGCCAACGACCCGCGCCCGGTCGAGCCCGAGAAGCCGCTGCCCGGCGATTGCTGCGACGGCGGCTGCAATCCCTGCGTGCTCGACACCTACGCCGAGGCCATGGAGCACTACCGCGAGCGCCTGGCGGCCTGGCAGGCGCGACACCCCGAGGCCGGCTGACCGGCGTTCCGGCCGGGTCCGCCGCCGCGTTGCCGGCAGTGGCAAAATGGCCGCCCGCCCCCACCGAGGTCCCGCCCATGCGCGTCTGCGTCTACGCCGCTTCCAGCGCCAAGGTGGCGCCCGAGTTCCACGCCGCCGCGCGCGCACTGGGTGAAACCCTGGCCGGCAACGGCTGCAGCGTCGTCTACGGCGGCGGCTCCACCGGCCTGATGGGTTCGCTGGCCGATGGCGCGCTGTCGAAGGGCGGCGAAGTCATCGGCATCCTGCCGAAGTTCATGGCCGACCTGGAGTGGGGCCACCCGGGCCTCACGCACCTCGAGCTCGTCGAGGACATGCGCGAGCGCAAGCACAAGCTGCTCACCGGCTCCGACGCCGTGGTGGCGCTGCCTGGCGGCTGCGGCACGCTCGAGGAATTGTTCGAGGCGATCACGCTCAAGCGCCTGGGCATCTACTTCAGCCCGATCCTGCTGCTCAACACGCGCGGCTTCTACACGCCGCTGCAGGGTTTCATGGAGCAGGTGATCGCCGAGAAGTTCATGAACCCCGAGCACCACGCCATGTGGTCGCTGGTGGATTCGGTGGAGCAGGTGCTGCCCACCATCGCCGCCACGCCGAAGTGGCGCGAGGACGCACGCGAGTACGCGGTGGTGCGATGAGCGCAGCCCTGCGGGTGGGCAAGGAAGTCGTGCTGGCCGCCGCGCCGGCGCGCGTGTTCGCGGCGCTGGTGGAGCCGGCGCAGCTCACGGCGTTCTGGCCGTTCACCGCGGTGGAATCGAGCGGCGTCGTCGGCGGGCCGATCGTCTTCCACGGCGAGGTGGGCGGCGAAGCGTTCACCGACCACGGCGTGATCGAGGCCTTCGAACCGGCCAGGCACTTCCGCTACCGCTACTGGAGCACCAACCACGGCACCGAGGACCGCCCCGAAAACCGCATGGTGGTGGACTACCGCCTGCAGGCCGAAGGCGAGGGCTGCCGGCTGTCGGTCACGCACGAAAACCTGCTCGACGCCGGGCGAGTGGCGATGATGGGCGGGGTCTGGGATTACCTGCTGGGCCAGCTGCGGTCCCACGTGGAAAGCGCGTCAGTCGGCTGAAGCGGACGACGGGTCGTCGAAGCCGAAATCCGGTTCCGGCATCGCGCCCTCGTCATCGTCGTGGCGCACGGTGGTGACGGGGCCGGCGGCGGGCATGCGCTTGCCCTTGGGCAGCGGCAGCTTCGACACTTCCTCGCCGGCGGCGAGCACCAGTTCACTTCGGCGCTCGTCGGGGATTTCCTGCCAGTGGCAGCCCAGGATCGCGCCCTCGAGCGCGTAAAGCAGGTTCAGGCTGGGCTTGAAGCCCGCGCGCTTGACCCGCACGAAGGCCGCCAGCGAACCCACCGCCACGAGGTCTTCCTGGGTGCGGATGCCGGTCTGGCGCAGCCACGCGGCCGACTTGGGGCCGATGTTGCGCAGCTTGGTTCCCGTACTCATGGTCAACTCCGTCCTGCGGGCGGCTTCAGGCCGCGTCCAACGTCTGGATGAACGCATGCGCGATGGCTTCGAGGCCAGCCTGGTCGTCGGCGTCGAAGCGGTCGAGGCGGGGGCTGTCGAGGTCGAACACGCCCACCAGGCGCTCGCCGGCGTACAGTGGCACCACCAGTTCCGAACGCGAAGCCGAGTCGCAGGGGATGTGGCCCGGGAAGGCGTCCACGTCGGGCACGCGCTGGGTTTCCCGCGTCTGCGCGGCGGTGCCGCAGACGCCGCGGCCCAGCGCGATGCGCACGCAGGCCGGGTGGCCCTGGAAGGGGCCGACCACCAGTTCCTTGCCGTCGAAGAAGTAGAAGCCCACCCAGTTCAGGTCGGGCAGCGCATGGAACACCAGCGAGGAGAGGTTGGCGGCGTTGGCCACGCGGTCGCGTTCGCCGTGCATCAGGCCGCGGGCCTGCTCGAGCAGCTGGGCGTACTGTTCGGCCTTGGTGCCGGAAAGGGTGCTGGACTGGAACATGCGGACTCCTGGAACGAGCCCCCGAGTCTAGCAGCGCCCGGCGCGACGACCCGCGGGTAAACTGACGGCCATGGTCCAGGGCCTTCCCGAATTCCCCAACGGCTGTTTCGTCACCGGCACCGACACCGGCGTCGGCAAGACCTTCGCCAGTGCAGCCATGCTGCACGCGATGCGCCGCGACGGCCGCCCGGCCGTGGGCATGAAGCCCGTGGCCAGCGGCTGCGAGCGCACGCCCCAGGGCTGGCGCAACGAAGACGCGCTGGCCCTGCAGGCCGCCAGCCAGCCGCGCCCCGAGTACCTGCTGGTCAATCCCTACGCCCTGCCCGAACCGACCGCGCCGCAGATCGCCGCGGCCCTGGCCGGCGTGCGGGTGGCCCTACCCACGATCCTGGCCGCCCACGCCGCGCTGGCCGCGCAGGCCGGTGGGCGGGTGCTGGTGGAGGGTGCCGGCGGCTGGCTGGCGCCCCTGGCCGACGGCATCGAACAGGCCGACCTGGCCCGGGCCCTGCGCCTGCCGGTGGTGCTGGTGGTGGGCCTGCGGCTGGGCTGCCTCAACCATGCCCGGCTCACCGCCCGGGCCATCGAAGCCGACGGCTGCCGCTATGCCGGCTGGATCGGCAACGCCATCGAACCCCCCGGCCCGCACGCGGCCGCCTACCTCGAATTGCTGCGCACCCACCTGCCCGGGCCCTGCCTGGGGCTGCTGCCGCACGTCCCCGGCGGCGACCCGGCGGCGCTGGCCGCGAATCTGGCCGGCGGCTGAACCACGCCGCGGGAAAAGTCCGGGAAGGACACGAAACAGGTCATCAGTTGGCTTGACAGTCGGGCATTCAAACCTAGAATGACCGTTCACTCTTTTCCCGCTGGGGCGCCCGATGGCGCCGCGGACCCGACTTCCCCTTTCAAGAACCGAGGCATCCCCATGTCCTTCCCCGCCCGTTCCTGGCGCAACCTGTTCCTGGCCGGCGCCTCCGGCGCCCTGCTGGCCGCCTGCGGCGGCGAAGCCGCCCCGCCGGCCATGCCCACCCCCGAAGTCACCGTGGTCACGCTCAAGGCACAGCCGGTGCCGCTGACCCGCGAACTGGCCGGCCGCACCGTGCCCTTCCTGGTGGCCGAGGTGCGCCCCCAGGCCACCGGCATCGTCAAGCAGCGCCTGTTCGAGGAAGGCAGCCTGGTGAAGGCCGGCGAGGTGCTCTACCAGCTCGACGACGCCAGCTACCGCGCCGCCCGCGACGCCGCCGCCGCCAACCTGGCGCGCGCGAAGGCCTCGGCCACCTCGGCCCGCCTAGCCGCCGAGCGCTCCACCGAGCTGGTGGCCGCCAAGCTGGTCAGCCAGCAGGACCACGAGCGCACCATCGCCGCCGCCGCCGAGGCCCAGGCCGACGTGGCCGCCTACCAGGCCGCGCTGCAGTCGGCCGAGGTCAACCTGGGTTACACCCGCATCGTCGCGCCCATTTCCGGCCGTGCCGGCAAGTCCAGCGTCACCCAGGGCGCGCTGGTCACCGCGAACCAGGACGCGCCGCTGGTGACCGTGCAGCAGCTCGACCCGATCTACGTGGACCTGGCCCAGTCGAGCAGCGAGCTGCTGCAGCTGCGCCGCGACATGGAAGCCGGCAAGGTCGAGGCCGCCGAGGGCGTGGCCGCGAAAATCCTGCTCGAGGACGGCAGCCCCTACGCCGAGCCCGGCCGCCTGGAATTCACCGACGTCACCGTCGACCCGTCCACCGGCAGCTACGCCCTGCGCGTGCGCGTGCCCAACCCGCAAAACCTGCTGCTGCCGGGCATGTACGTCCGCGCCGTGGTCGAGCTGGGCACGCGCCCCGACGGCGTGCTCGCGCCGCAGCAGGGCATCAGCCGCGACCCGAAGGGCAACGCCACCGCCATGGTGGTGACGCCCGAAGGCAAGGTCGAGGCGCGCGTGGTGCAGGCCAGCCGCACCATCGGCGACCAGTGGCTGGTCGACGGCGGCCTGGCCGCGGGCGACCGCGTGATCATCGAAGGCCTGCAGAAGGTGCAGCCGGGTGGCAACGCGACGGCCGTCGAAGCCGGCGCCGCCCCGCAGGAACCGTCCGCGCCGGCCGAAGCCGGCGGCGACGCCGAATAAGCCCCGGAGCCCCCCATGGCAAGGTTCTTCATTGATCGGCCCATCTTCGCGTGGGTGATCGCCATCATCATCATGCTGGCCGGCGCGCTCGCGCTGACCCAGCTGCCCATTTCCCGCTACCCGACCATCGCGCCGCCCTCGGTGACGATCAACGCCAGCTACCCCGGCGCGTCGGCGCAGGCCGCCGAGAACTCGGTGACCCAGATCATCGAGCAGGCCATGACCGGCCTCGACGGCCTGGACTACCTCTCGTCCACCAGTGATTCCAACGGCTCGGTCTCGGTCACGCTGACCTTCAAGACCGGCACCGACCCGGACATCGCCCAGGTGCAGGTGCAGAACAAGCTGCAGCTGGCCACCGCGCTGCTGCCGCCGATCGTGCAGCAGCAGGGCATCTCGGTGAACAAGGCCAGCTCGGGCTTCCTGCAGGTGCTGGGCTTCGTGTCCGAGGACGGTTCGATGGACCGCAACGACATCTCCGACTACGTGTCGGCGAACGTCGTGGACCCGCTCAGCCGCGTCGCCGGCGTGGGCAGCGTGCAGGTGTTCGGCGGCAAGTACGCCATGCGCATCTGGCTCGACCCGGGCAAGCTCAACACCTACAAGCTCGCGCCGGCCGACGTGATCTCGGCCATCCAGGCCCAGAACGCCCAGGTGGCCGTGGGCCAGCTCGGCGGCACGCCGGCCATCGACGGCCAGCAGATCAACGCCACCATCACCGCGCAGGACCGCCTGCAGACGCCGGAACAGTTCCGCGCCATCGTGGTGCGCAGCAACGCCGACGGTTCGGTGCTGCGCCTGGGCGACGTGGCCCGGGTCGAGCTGGGTTCGGAAAGCTACGCGGTGATCAGCCGCTACAACGGCAAGCCGGCCTCGGGCCTGGCGATCTCGCTGGCCACCAATGCCAACGCGCTCTCCACCGCCGACGGCGTGGCCGAGCTGATCGAACGCATGAAGCCCACCTTCCCGCCGGGCCTGAGGGTGGTGATCCCGTTCGACACCACGCCGTTCGTGCGCGTCTCGATCAACGAGGTCGTCAAGACCCTGATCGAAGCCGTGGTGCTGGTGTTCCTGGTGATCTTCCTGTTCCTGCAGAACTTCCGTGCCACGCTCATCCCCACCATCGCGGTGCCGGTGGTGCTGCTGGGCACGCTGGGCATCCTGCTGGCGCTGGGTTTCTCTATCAACATGCTCACCATGTTCGCCATGGTGCTGGCCATCGGCTTGCTGGTGGACGACGCCATCGTGGTGGTCGAGAACGTCGAGCGCCTGATGAGCGAGGAGGGCCTGTCGCCCGTCGAAGCCACCCGCAAGTCCATGGACCAGATCACCGGCGCGCTCGTGGGCATCGGCCTGGTGCTGGCGGCGGTGTTCATCCCGATGGGCTTCCTGACCGGCTCCACCGGCGTCATCTACCGCCAGTTCACCGCCACCATCGTCTCGGCCATGGGCCTGTCGGTGCTGGTGGCGATCATCCTCACGCCGGCCCTGTGCGCCACCCTGCTCAAGCCGCTGAAGAAGGGCGAGCACCACGGCGAGAAGGGCTTCTTCAAGTGGTTCAACGGCAAGTTCGACGCCGGCAACGCGCGCTACCAGGGCATCGTCGGCGGCATGCTGCGCCGCGGCGGCCGCTTCCTGGCCATCTACGCGCTGCTGGCGCTGGTGATGGGCTTCCTGTACCTGCGCGTGCCGTCCTCCTTCCTGCCCGATGAAGACCAGGGCGTGCTGTTCACCATCGTGCAGACGCCGGTGGGCGCCACCCAGGAGCGCACGCAGAAGGTGATGGAGCAGGTGGAGTCGCATTACCTGCAGAACGAAGCCGAGCACATCGAATCCACCTTCGCCGTGCAGGGCTTCAGCTTCGCCGGCAGCGGCCAGAACAACGGCATGGTGTTCGTGAAGCTCAAGGACTGGGACGAGCGCACCAGCGCCGAAGCCAGCGTCAACGCCATGGTCGGCCGCGCCATGGGCGCCTTCGGCCAGATCAAGGACGCCATGGTGTTCGCGCTGGCGCCGCCGCCGGTGACCGAGCTCGGCACCACGGGCGGCTTCAACCTCTACCTCAAGGACAACCAGGGCCAGGGCCACGAGGCGCTGATGGCCGCGCGCAACCAGCTGCTGGGCGCCGCCGGCCAGAGCCCGCTGCTGATGGCGGTGCGCCCGAACGGCCAGGAAGACACGCCGCAGTTCCGCCTCGACGTGGACAACGAAAAGGCCGCGGCGCTGGGCGTTTCCGTGGCGGAGATCAACTCGACGCTGTCGGTCGCCTGGGGCGGCCGCTACATCGACGACTTCATCGACCGCGGCCGCGTGAAGCGCGTGTACGTGCAGGCCGACGCGCCGTACCGCATGGTGCCCGAGGACTTCAATCTCTGGTACGTGCGCAACAACGCCGGCGAGATGGTGCCGTTCTCGGCCTTCGCCAGCTGGCACTGGGAATACGGCTCGCCGCGCCTGGAGCGTTACAACGGCGCGCCGGCGGTGAACGTCACCGGCATGCCAGCCCCGGGCGTGAGCTCGGGCGACGCCATGGCCGAGATGGAGCGCCTGGCCACCCAGCTGCCGCCGGGCTTCGGCCTGGAGTGGAGCGGCGCGTCCTACCAGGAACGCGTGGCCGACGCGCAGGTGCCGATGCTGTACGCGCTGTCGCTGCTGGTGGTGTTCCTGTGCCTGGCGGCGCTGTACGAAAGCTGGTCCATCCCGACCTCGGTGCTGCTGGTGGTGCCGCTGGGCATCCTGGGCACGGTGCTGTTCACCTGGCTGCGCGGGCTCGAGCGCGACGTGTACTTCCAGGTGGGCATGCTCACCACGGTGGGCCTGTCGAGCAAAAACGCGGTGCTGATCATCGAATTCGCCAAGGCCAACGTCGAGAAGGGCATGGAGCTGGTGGACGCCACGCTGGCGGCCATCCGCGACCGCCTGCGGCCGATCCTGATGACCTCGATCGCCTTCGGCTTCGGCGTGCTGCCGCTGGCCCTGGCCACCGGCGCCGGTTCGGGTGCGCAGCGCGCCATCGGCACCGGCGTCATCGGCGGCATGCTCAGCGGCACCTTCCTGGGCATCTTCTTCATCCCGCTGTTCTTCGTGGTGGTGCGCCGCCTGTTCTACCGGCAGGGAGCGAAGGCGTGAGCCCGATGCCGGCCGGCGGTGGCACCAAGGCGCGGGCGCGCCAGGAAGCGCAGCGCGCCCGCATCCTGGAGGCGGCGCGCAAGTGCTTTTCCGAGGAGGGTTTCCATGGCGCCGGCATGTCGGCCATCGCCAGGGAAGCCGGCATGAGCCAGGGCCTGATCTACCGCTACTTCACCAACAAGGCGGCGATCATCCAGGCCATCACCGAAGAGCAGCGCGCGCGCCGCACCGAGGACCTGTGCGCCATCGCCACCTTCGAGGACCTGGTCGACCGGCTGATGGACAAGCTGCGCCGCTGGCGCAGCGGCGACGCCGAGGACGACATCTTCGACCCGGCGCTGTTCCTGGAGATCAGCGCCGAATCGAGCCGCGACCCGGAGGTGGCGGCCATGGTGTCGGAACAGGAAAAGGAAATCTGGGCCGACTTCGCCGCCATCGTGCGCCGCGACGCCGAATCGCGCGGCCAGGCGCTCGACGACGAGGCCCTGCGCTGCCGCACCATGGCCCTGCGCTGCCTGGTGGACGGCGTGATCACCGCCTGCGTGCGCGACCCGCACCTGGACTGCAACCAGGTGCAGGCCAGCCTGCGAAGGGTGTTGCGCCAGCTCGGCGGCGGTTGATTCAGCGCGGGCCGGTGTACCGGCAGCCCGAGGTGCAGGTTTCGTGCACCACCACCGCGCTCAGCAGCGGCAGCGCCGGCTTGAGGTGGTCCCAGATCCAGATCGCGAGGTTTTCGCTGGTCGGGTTTTCCAGGCCGGGAATGTCGTTGAGGTAGTAGTGGTCGAGCCGGTCGTAGAGCGGCTTGAAGGCGGCCTTGATGTCGCCGAAGTCCATCACCCAGCCGGTGCGTTCGCCGACCTCGCCCGAGACATGCAGCTCGACCCGGAAGCTGTGCCCGTGCACGCGCGCGCACTTGTGGCCTTCCGGCACGTTCGGCAGCCGGTGCGCGGCCTCGAGGGTGAAGGATTTGAAGATGTCCATGGCGCCATTCTACCGGGGCGCCGGCCCGGGCGCCGGTCTCGGTGCCTGAGACATCTTCACGGCAGCCTTGCCCCCGTCATCGGCTAGGCTGTGCGGGATGAGCGGGGACTGGAAACAACGCGCCAGCGAGGGGATCACGGTGTTCCGGGCCAGCCGCCTGGAGGCGCTGCTGGTGCCGCTCGACCATTTGCTGGTGCAGCAGCCCCCCGACGGCCTGCTGGCGCCGCAGACGGTGGTGGCCGCGCACCCGGGGATGCGCCAGTGGCTGGCCGGTGCACTGGCGTCCCGGCGCGGCGCCGGCGGCATCGTCGCTAACCTCGACATCCTGCTGCCTTCGGGCTTCCTCGACCGCCTGGCCGGGCAGGTGCTGGGGCAGGGCGCCACCTCGCCCGCGGCCTGGCGCCGCGAGCACCTGCGCTGGCGCCTGTTCACCCTGCTCGAGGCCAGCAGCGACCCCACCCTGCGCGCGGCGCTGGAGGGTGACGACAGCGGCCGCCGCCGCTTCCAGCTGGCCGACCGCCTGGCCCGCATCTACTCGCAGTACATGGCCTACCGCCCGGACTGGCTGCGCGACTGGGCCCGCGGCCGGCCCACCTTCAACCAGGCCGGCTTCCACCCGGCCCTGTGGCGCGCGCTGCGCGAGGCCGTGGGCCTGCCGCACCGCGGCGAGCGCCTGGCCGAGCTCGAGCAGGCGCTCACCGGCGGCCAGCCCGAGATCGGTGCTCGCGAGCCGCTGCACGTGTTCGGCCTCAGCCACCTCGCCCCGGCCGAACTGCGCGTGCTGCGCGCGCTGGCCGCGCACCGGCCGGTGGTTTTCTACGTGCCCGACCCCTGCCGCGAGTTCTGGGGCGGACTCAAGACGGAGCGCGCGCGCCTGCTGGAACTGGCCGCCGACCCGCACTCGCGCAGCGCCGAAGACACCTTCCTGGGCCAGGTGCATCCGCTGCTGGCGGCCTGGGGCCGGCTGGGCCAGCACTTCATGCTGCAGGTGCAGGCGCTCGACGCCGCCGTCGACATGCGCCACTACCGCGACGAGCAGGACCACGACCGCGAGCCGTCGCACCTGCTCGAACGCCTCCAGGAAAGCCTGCGCCGGCTGGATCCCGCGCTGCTGGCCACGGATCCTCGCGAGCACGCCGCGCGCCGCGCCGACGCCTCGCTGCGCGTGCACGCCTGCCACACCCGCCTGCGCGAGCTCGAGGCGCTGCGCGACGCGCTGCTGCAGGCCCGCCGCGACAATCCGCAGCTCTTGCCCGGCGACATCGTCGTGATGGCGCCCGACATCCGCGCCTACCTGCCGCTATTGCCGGCGGTGTTCGGCGCGCCGGGCGATCCCTCCGTGCCGCTGCCCTACCACCTGGCCGACGTACCCACCGGCCGCGCGCAGCCGCTGCTGGCGGCGTTCCGCCAGCTGCTGGGCTTCGTGGTCTCGCGCGGCACCGCGCCCGAGCTGCTCGACCTGTTGGCCCAGCCCGACATCGCCCGCCGCCTCGGGCTGGACGAAGACGGCCTGATGCATCTGGAGCAGGTGCTGGCCGGCGCCCGTGCCGCCTGGGGTTTCGACCCGGCCGCGCGCGCGGCCCTGGGCGTACCGGGCATCGAAGAGCACACGCTGTCGTGGGCGATGGACAGGCTCGTGGCCAGCCACGTGCACGGCGAGGACGACGCGGCCAGCGTGCTGCAGGTGGGCGGCGAGCGCATCGCGCCCGTGCCCGGCGTGGCCGGTGCCGGCGCGATGCTGGGCGCGCTCGACCACGCGCTGGCGCAAATCGCCCAGCTGCGCGCCGACGCAGCGCGACCGCGCCCGGCCAGCGCCTGGGCCGCGCGGCTCGAGTCACTGCTCGACGCGCTGTTCCAGCCCGACCCCGCCGATGACGCTGCGCGCGATGCGCTCGACACGCTGCGCGCCGCGCTGCGTGCGCTGGCCACCGAGCCCGCCGAGGCTGGGCTCGATCCGCCGCTCGATTTCGCCATCGTGCGCGCCTGGGTCGAAGAGCGCCTGGCCGCCGTGCCCGAGCGCCAGCGTTTCCTGGCCGGCGGCATGACGGTGTGCGGCATGGTGCCGCAGCGCGCCATTCCCTTCGAATTCGTCGCCGTGCTCGGCCTGAACGAAGGCGACTACCCGCGCCAGGACCCGGATGCCGGCCTGGATCCGATCCGTCGCGAAGGCCAGCGCCGCCTCGGCGATCGCGACACCCGCAGCGACGACCGCTACCTGTTCCTGGAAACGGTGATGGCCGCGCGCCAGCGACTGCACCTGTCGTGGCTGGGTTTCGATGCGCGCGACGGTTCGCCGCGCAACCCGGCCGCGCCGCTGGCCGAGCTGATGGCGGCGCTGCCGCGCGCCGTGGGAACCGGCGCAACGCCGCCCTGGCGCGTGGACCATCCGCTGCAGCCCTTCGATGCGGCGTACTTCGGCACCGATCCGGCCCTGCGCAGCTTCAATCCGGCCTTCGCGGCGATGGTGGGCGGTGCGCCGGATTCGCCCGCGCTGCTCACGCCGCTGCCGGGTGGCGGGCACGGCGGCGGCGAGCTGTCGCTCAAGCGCGTGCTCGCCTGGTGCCGCGACCCCTCGCGCACTCTGCTCGCCGACGAACTGGGTGTGCGCCTCGATGCGCTGGCCGAGCGCAGGCTCTCAGGCGACGAGCCGCTGGAAGCGAAGCTGGAGGTGTTCGACCGCCAGGCGCGCGCGCTGTGCGAGGCGGCGCTGGCGAATCCGTCCTTCAAACTCGACGGGCCGCCGCCCGAGCATCTTGTGCTGGGCGGCGTGCTGCCGCCGCGGGAGTCTGGCGACCAGGCCTGGAGGGCGGAACTGGAAGCCGCGCGGGGCCTGGTCGACGTGGCGCGCGAGCGCGATGACGCGCGGCCGCTGCTGGAGCCCGTGCTAGCGTCGCTGCTGCAGCCGGCCATTGCGCGCGAGGTGGCCGGCTTCCGGCTGCTCGGCGAGCTCGACAACGTGCGCGGCCGCGAGGGCTGGCTGTTCGCCACCGGCATCTACCCGAACGTGGACAAGGAATCGGCGCTGGATTTCCGCCAGCGCCTGCCGCTGTTCCTGACCTGGGCGCTGTGCCGGCTCGCGCCGGAGAATGGCGAGCGCCGCGTGCGCGCGCTGGCGCTGGTGGGCAAGCTTGGCAAGGGTAGCAAGCTCGCGGCCACGCCCTGGCAGGATGCCTTGGCGGCCTGGGACGAACGATTCCTCGCCGCCGACGCGGCGACGCGCGAAGCGATGGCCGCCACGCTCGAAGGCAAACTGCATTTCGTGCTGTCCGCGGCGGCTCGGCCGGCCACCGATCCGTGGCCTTACTTCCCGCGCACGAGCTGGGTACTGGCCAATGACAAGGATGCCGACGACGCGTGGCCGAGCGAGCGACGCTACGCGCCGGGCTACACGCGCCTGCTGGGCCGCGGCATCGAGCCCGACGAAGACGAAAGCTGGCGCGTCGCGCTGTCTGATCTCGGGCTCGCTCTGAAGCAGGCGATGGATCCCGACGAGGAGGGCGCGTCGTGACCGGCCCCGTCACCGTCGCCCACTGGCGTGACCTGCCGCTCGGCCCCGGCGGCCGCGCCCTGGTCGAAGCCAGCGCCGGCACCGGCAAGACCTGGACCATCGGCGTGCTGTGGTGGCGGCTGCTGCTCGAGCCGGCCGAGCCGCTGTCGGTCGAACGCATCGTCGTCACCACCTTCACCGACGCCGCCGCGCAGGAGCTGCGCGAGCGCCTGCGCCAGCGCTTGCACCAGGCGCTGGCGCTGGCGGCCGAGCGCTCCACGCCCGAGGCGGCGAAGGGGGGGGACGAGGCCTGGCTGCTCGCGCGCTGGCAGGGCGACGACGCCACCCACGCCGAGGACCTGCGCCGCCTGCGCCTGGCGCTGGCCGATTTCGACCGCGCGCCCATCCGGACGCTGCACGGCCTGTGCCAGGGCATCCTGGCCGAACACCCCCTCGAAAGCGGCCACGGCACCGAGCCGGCCGAGCCTACTTCCGGCCCCGCGCTGCTCGATGAACTCGCACGCGACGCCTGGCGCGTGCTGCGCCAGTCCGACGACGACGCGCTGGTGCGCGCCGGCGACCCGGACATGAAGCTTTCGACCTTCAGCGCGAAGCTGCGCGCGCTGCTGCGGCCGGGCGTGCGCATCGTCGCGGGCGACGAAAGCTACGAGGAAGTGATGGCCGAGGTGGCGCCGATGCTGCTGCCGCCGTTGCGCGAACTCGCCGATGACGCCACCTGGTTCACGCGCAAGAACGCCAAGCTCCGCAATGCCTTGCTCGGCCTGGTCGAGGGCCTGGCCGGCCAGCCCTGGAAGAACCGCGACGACAACCTCGAGACCCTGCTGGCGATGGAGCTCGAGGGACAGGTCAAGCCTGATCGCATCGGTGCCTTCGCAGCGCTGCCGGTGCTCGCGGCCCTGCGAACGGCCGTGCCGCGCTTGCTCGCCAGCCGCCACGTCGCCGAGCAGCGCTTCTGGATCGAACAACTCGCCCGCGTCACCGCCTGGCGCGACCAGCGCCTGGCCGCGCGCGGGCAGACCACCTTCGACGAGATGATCCGCCAGGCCCACGCCGCCGTGGCCACGCGCCCGGCGCTGGCCGACGCGCTGTTCGAAGATTGGCCGGTGGCCCTGGTGGACGAGTTCCAGGACACCGACGACCAGCAATACGGCATCCTCGATCGCCTCTACCGCGACGCCGCCGGCCAGCCGCGCGGGCGCCTGGTGATGATCGGCGACCCCAAGCAGGCCATCTACGGCTTCCGCGGCGGCGACGTGCATGCCTACCTGCGTGCGCGCCAGCACGCCGGCCACCGGCTGTCGCTCGACACCAACCATCGCTCCTCGCCGGCCCTGGTCGAGGCGGTGAACGGGCTGTACGCCGCGGCCGGCGAGCCGCTCAACACGCGCGGCGACAAGGCCATCAGCTACGAAGCGGTCAAGGCCAGCAACCGACAGGCTGAAACGCCGTATCTCGTAGGCGGCCTGCCCGTGGCCGCACCGCTGGCCCTGCACCTGTGGCTCGATCCGCCGGCAGCGCAGCCCGAGCGAAAGCGCGCCGCCCTGAAGGCCTGCGCCGCGCACATCGCCGCGCTGCTGGCCGACCCGGCGCAAACGATCGACCGCAAGCGCGGCAAGGACATCCTTCGCGAGCGTCTTGCACCGGGCGACATCGCCGTGCTGCTGCCCACCAACAACGACATCAGCGCCCTGCGCGCCGAGCTGCTGCGCCTGAACGTGCCCTGCGTCGGCGGCGCGCGCGCCAGCGTCTTCGACACCGACTGGGCCTTCGAGCTGCAGGTGCTGCTGCAGGCCCTCGCCAGCCCCGAGGACGAGGGCGTGCTGCGCGCGGCCGTGCTCACGCGGCTGTGGGGCGGCACGCTGGCGCAGGTGGCCGCGCTGGCCGCGGGCGAAGACCCCGGCGACGCCATCGGCGAGCGCCTGCAGCAGCTGCGCGCGCTCTGGCGGCGCGAGGGCGTGCTCTCGGTGGTGATGGCCCTCGCCGAAGCGGCGGCCCCCCGTTTGCTGGCGCACGCCGGCGGCGAGCGCGACCTCACCGACCTGCGGCACCTGGGCGAGCTGCTGCAGCTGCAGGCCGAAGCCGGCCTGGGCCCGCACGCACTGCTGGCCTGGCTGGCCGGGCAGCGCCTGGACGAGGAAGGCGATGCGCCCGACAGCGAGGAGCGCCAACTGCGCATCGAATCCGACGCGCGCCGCGTGCAGCTGATGACCCTGCATCGCGCCAAAGGCCTGGAGTTTCCCGTCGTGTTCTTGCCGCTGATGTGGGCCCACGCCTGGAGCGACCGCCAGGGCGCGCCTTACCTGCTGCCCGCCGCCGGCCAACCCGGCCGCGAGGCGCGCTTCGACGCCGCCGCGCGCGAGCTGGCCAAGCACGAGGCGCAGGACGAGCGGTTCCGCGTGCTCTACGTCGCGCTCACCCGCGCCATCCATGCCTGCCACGTCTACGCGCTGCCGCCGGACCGGTCCCAGAGCAAGCAGTCGTCGGCGCCACGCACCGATCCCGAGCGCTCGCCGCTCGATGCGATGCTCGAGCGCCTTGGCGTCCCGGCCGCCACGCCGGCGCTGCCCTGCGTGCAGTGGTTCGAGGGCTGGCCCGCCGGGGCCGCGCCGCTGCCACGCTTCAACGAAAAGGACGCGGGGCGCGAGGCGCTGCCGATGCCGCCGCCCGCGCGCCTGCGCCAGCGCCTGAGCTTCACGGCCCTGGTCGGCGGCGCCCGCCGCAGCGCCGAGGAAGAAGCGCCGGCCGACGACGAGTCCACGGCGCTCGCGCCCGAACCGATCACCGAGATCGACGACGCCCCGCATCCGGCCCTGCTGGCGCTGGCGGCCGTACGCGGCCCGGCCTTCGGCAACGCGGTGCACCTGGCCTTCGAGACGCGCGCGCACGGCAAGCCGCTGGTGCAACAGACCGCGCTGCTCGCGCGCCAGTTGGCGCAGCATGGCGTGCGCGCCGCGGGCGAGCCGCTCGAGGCGCTGGTGCCGCGATTGGCCGCGCAGCTCGATGCCGCCCTGCAGGCCGAGCTGCTGCCGGGCCTGCGCCTGGGCGAGGTTGCGCAAAGCGCGCAGCGCGCCGAGATGGCCTTCCACTTCAAGCTCGACGGCGCGCGCCTCGACGCCCTGCGCCAGGCCTGCGCCGCGCACGGCGAGGCCGGCCTGGTGCCGCCGCTGGCCTTTGGCGAACTGCGCGGCCTGATGACCGGCAAGATCGACCTCGTGTTCGAGCACGCCGGCCGCGTGCACGTGCTCGACTACAAGGGCAACTGGCTGGGCGAGCGCCTGGCCGACTACCAGGGCGCGGCGCTGGTGCAGGCCATGGACCAGCATCACTACCGCCTGCAGGCGCTGCTCTACACCGTGGCCGTGCACCGCTACCTCGGCCAGCGCCTGGCCGGATACTCGCCCGAGAAGAACCTGGGCGAGGCGATCTACCTGTTCGTGCGCGCCGCCGGCCATGCGCCCGGCGCCGGCGTCTGGACGCAAGCCTTCGACCCGGCGTTGGTGCGCGCGGTCGATGCCGTGTTCGCGAGCGTGGAGGTGGTGGCATGAGTCACATCGACTACCGCCTGCAGCCACGCGTCGACATCGAGGGTCGCCTGCCGGAACGCGCCCTAGCCCGCGCGATGGCGCGCTGGGTGCTGGGCCACGGCGGCAGTGAGTCCCTGGCCACGCTGGCCGCGCGCGCCGCAGTGGCCGAGCTGCACGGCGACACCGCGCTGCCGCCGCTGGCGCCGGAAGACGCCGCCGCCCTGCGCGCGCAGCCGCTGGTGGGCGAGGGCGTCGGGCGCACGCCGTTCGTGCTCGACGCCGCCGGCCGCTTC
>NZ_AVCH01000142.1 GCF_000747075.1 Arenimonas malthae CC-JY-1 | reverse complement strand
CTGCCGGCGCCGGTGCTGCAGCGCGACGTGCTCGCGCTGGCCCTGCTCTGGGGCCTGGGCGGCGTGCTGCTGCTCCTTGCGGCCGCCTGGCCGCTGGCCGCCCTGCTGGAAACCGGCAGCCTGGCCGCGGCGCTGGGCCTGGGCACGCTGTCGGGCATCGCCCTGCTCGTGCTGTGGCGCGCCTGGCCCGCCTTCGGCCAGGCCGAACGCAGCGGCGGCAGCCTGTCGGCGCTCGCGGCGCAGGTGGGCAATGGCGGCAATGCGGATGCGGGGCGCGGGTTCCTGGTGGCGGCCGCGGTGTTCGTGGTGCTGGCCGGCGCGCTGGCACTGGCCTGGCCGGGCCTGGTGCCGCCGGGCCCGCGGCCGGGGCTGGTG
>NZ_AVCH01000141.1 GCF_000747075.1 Arenimonas malthae CC-JY-1 | reverse complement strand
GAAGGCCGCTGCGTCGGGGGCCACCCGCCAGCCGCCGCCGGCCGCGCGCAGGCGGTCGCCGGGCGCGCCAAGGTCGGCGCACAGCACCGGCAGGCCCAGCGCCCACAGTTCCGACAGCGTGTAGCTCCAGGTTTCCGGCACGGTGGAGGGCAGCATCGCCAGGTCGGGGCGCAGCGCGGCCACCCAGCGCGGCAACTCGTCGCGCGCGTAGTCCTTGAGCACGTGCACGCCGGAGCGGCCGAAATAGCGCTCGCCCAGCGGGCCAGTGCCCAGCAGCACGAGTTCGACGCCGGCGGGCAGGCGCGGCAGCAGCGCGTCGAGCAGCTGCTGGCCCTTGGCGCCATGCACGCGGCCGGCGACCAGCACGCGCAGCGGGCCGTCGCGGCGCGGCGCGGCG
>NZ_AVCH01000140.1 GCF_000747075.1 Arenimonas malthae CC-JY-1 | reverse complement strand
CGTTGATGTCGGCCATCGGGCCGGCGCCGGAGTTAGAGGAAAAGGCCATGTTCGGTTGTCCTCAGCGCTCGGGGGTGGAGACGAAGCCCACCTTGCGGATGCCCGCACGGCGAACGTTCTGCACCACCTCGTGGATCACGCCGTACTTGGTGATGTTGTCGGAGCGGATGTCGACCTGCGGCTGCGGCGTCTGCTGGGCCAGCACGGCGAGGCGGGCGTCGAGCATGTCGCGCGTAACCGCCTCGTCGTTCCAATAGACCTGGCCATTCGCCGTCACCGCGAGGGTGATCGGCGGCTGGGTGATCTCCGGCTTCTCTTCCAGGGTCGCCTGCGGCAGCTCGACCTTGACCTTATGCGACATCAGCGGCGCCGTGATCATGAAGATGATCAGCAGCACCA
>NZ_AVCH01000139.1 GCF_000747075.1 Arenimonas malthae CC-JY-1 | reverse complement strand
CCGCGGTGAGCCACACGCTGCCGGGTGCGATCGGCGTGGCCCGGGCGTTGCCGGCGCCCGCCAGCGACGCGCCGGCCGCAACACGCCGCGAAACCACGGCCACGCCGGCCTTCGAAGCCGTCGCCGCCGGCCCGACGCTGGAGCTGCCCTCGGTGCTCGTGCTCGCGCTGCTGCTGCCCTGGGCGCTGGCCCTGGCCTTCGCCGCGCTGCGCTTCGGCCTGCAGTGGCGAAGCCTGCGCCGCTGGGCCCGTCGCCTGCACGACGACGACACGGCGCCTTCGCCCGGACTCGCCAGCCAGGCGCGCCGCCTCGCCGGCGACCTGCGCCTGGCCCAGGCGCCCAGCCTGCACGTGGTGGCCGGCCTGGCCAGCCCCATGCTGCTGCCCGGCGGCCGCCTGCTGCTGCCCGAGTG
>NZ_AVCH01000138.1 GCF_000747075.1 Arenimonas malthae CC-JY-1 | reverse complement strand
GTAGCCCTCGCCCGCCGGCACCGTGACGCCCGCGTTGAGCGTGGAGGCGATGGTGGAACCCGGCGCCGCGACGTCGACCAGCGGGCCGAAGTTGGAGAAGCCCGAGCGCTGCGAGGCCGAAGTGATCGAGGCGACGTTGATCAGGTTGGTGCAGTTGGCCGGGGTCTTGTTGACAGCGTCGAAATTGTCGTTGCCGGCCGAGACCACCACCGTGGTGCCGCGCGAAACGGCGCCATCGATGGCCTGCTGCATCAGTTCGAAGCACGGCGCCGTGCCACCGAGCGACATGTTGATGACGTCGGCGACGCGCGCCGGCTCGAGCGTGGGCGCGTCCGGCACGGTGCCGCCCGACGCCCAGGTGATGCCGTCGGCGATGTCGGAGAAGTATCCGCCGTAGCGGCCCAGGACACGCACCGGCATGACCTTGGCGCC
>NZ_AVCH01000137.1 GCF_000747075.1 Arenimonas malthae CC-JY-1 | reverse complement strand
CGCGGCACTTGAGCACGCGCAGCGCGCCGGCTTCGAACTGCAGCCGCAGCGCCGCGGGCGAGGCGTTGCGCGCCGCCGCCAGCGGCCGGAACAGGAAGCCCAGGGCCTGGCCGGTTTCGGCGGCCACCTGCAGGCGGCGCAGGGTTTTGTCGTCGGCGCGCGGCGGCCAGCCCAGCACGGCGCCGCAGGCCTGGCTGCGCAGGCATTGTTCCAGCGCCCAGGCCGTTTGCCGGCCGCCGGTGTCCACCACGCGCAGGCGCGCCAGGTCGATGCCGGCGCGGGCCAGGGCGGGGGCGTAGGGGCGGTAGGGCGGGTCCACCCAGGCCACCTCGCGGCCGGCGCGGGTGAGCCGCGCCAGCGTGGGCAGCAGCAGGGCCAGTTCGCCCACGCCGTCCACCGGGATCAGCAGTTCCACCAGCGCGGCCTCGGGCCAGCCGCCGGCGGGCAGGGCGGCG
>NZ_AVCH01000136.1 GCF_000747075.1 Arenimonas malthae CC-JY-1 | reverse complement strand
CCGCTCGCGCATGCGCCGGAGCGTGCCGGCCACGCCGCGGCTGCGCAGGCTGGCCAGGCCGCGTTCGGTGAGCGAGAGCAGGTGCCGCGCGTGGAAGGCCAGGGCCTGCCCGCGCAGGCGCAGGCTGCGGGCCAGGCGGCGCGGCATGCTGGTGAGGCGCCAGGCCAGGCTGGCGCGCAGGTGGTCGAGCAACTGCTGGGCCTCGTCGCGCTGCGCCAGCGCGATGTCACGCTGGCGCGCCAGGTCGGTGGTGTCGCGCTGGTAGTAGCCGTGCGATTCGGCGACCTGGCGTTCGAGCTGGTGCAGGCGCAGTTCGAGGCCGGCGATCTCTTCGCCCAGGCGCGCCTGTTCGGCGCGCGCGGCTTCGGCGGCCCGGGCAGCGTCGTCGCGCGCGGACTGCGTCGCGGCTTCCGCCTGCACGCGGCGCGCGTCGCTGCGGCGCAGGTCGGCCTGCAGCG
>NZ_AVCH01000135.1 GCF_000747075.1 Arenimonas malthae CC-JY-1 | reverse complement strand
GGTTCTTCACCGAAGTCCGGGGAAGGCCGCCCGGATCTTCAGGAAGAAGTAGGCGTCATCCCGGTAGCCGTAGGCCACCCGCTTGATGACCTTGATCTTGTTGTTGATGCCTTCGACCAGGTTGGTACCCAGCGGCCAGCGACAGTGGGCCAGGATGCCGGCCAGGTAAGGCTCGATCCGGCGTACGAACACGCGCAGCGGCTCCAGGCCGCTGCGCAACGCCCGTCGCTTCCAGCTCCTCCAAGCCTTTCGTGCCCACGCCTCGGAGCGGTAGCGCCATAGGCTCTTCAGGTCGTCCTTCAACAAATAGACCGTCAGCAAGGCCTTGTTGGCCGCCAGCAGTTCCTCCAGCCGCACGACCTGCTCGTCGGGCACGTTCTCGCGGTTGCGCAGCAGTAGCCAGCGCGATGTCTTGACCACCCGCCGGGCCGGCTTGTCGGCCCGCAGCCGATCGGCTTCATCCACCCGGACCCGG
>NZ_AVCH01000134.1 GCF_000747075.1 Arenimonas malthae CC-JY-1 | reverse complement strand
GGCTTGAATGATTAGTTAGGCCCCGACGCCGCCACAGTGACGGGAGCCGGGGCTGACAAGATCTTGCCGGTGAAGTAGCCACCGCCGCGCAGGAATACACAAGGACTATCGTAGCTTTCGAAGATTGCGGTCGGCACACGGCCTACGACCTGGATAATCTCACCGGACACAGGAAATGTGAAATCGGCGGCTGGATCCCCGCCTATGTATGGCGTTGCGGGAAAGCCCTCGCGACTTCCCGCGCAGTCGAATACGACGAGTGAGAAGTAGAGCTGTCTGTTCTTAATACGGTCCGCGTCGGCGGGCCGAAGAGAGACAGTAACGACGTCTTCGTGCCCAATGCGCGCGGACTCGGCTCTCTGGATGGTCGGATTGAAGGTGCAGCACACCAGCAGAAGCGACGCGGCGCTGCCAATGCCTAGTAGAGCCATCCGCTCCATCACGCTTCGAGACGTTCTATCCAAAGGGGCCTAACGCCTGAGTTAAGCC
>NZ_AVCH01000133.1 GCF_000747075.1 Arenimonas malthae CC-JY-1 | reverse complement strand
GCCCGCGGCGGCATCGCCGTGGCCGCGCCCACCGGCAAGGCCGCGCAGCGCCTGGTGCAGTCGCTGCGCGACGAGGGCGAGCGCCTGCGCGGCGTGCTGCCGCCGGCCTGGGCGCAGCACCTCGACGCCCTGCCCATCGCCAACGCCCTCACCGTGCACCGCCTGCTGGGCTGGTCGCCCAGCCGCAATCGCTACGCGCGGGGCCCCGAGGATCCCGTCGCCGCCGGCGTGGTGGTGGTGGACGAAGCCTCGATGCTCGACCTGCACCAGTTGCGCGCGCTGCTGGCCGCGCTGCGCCCCGGCGCCATCCTGGTGCTGGTGGGCGACGCCGACCAGCTCGACCCGGTTGGCGCCGGCTCGGTGCTGATGGACCTGGTCGCCGTGCTCGAGGCCCGTGATGCGCCCGCGCTGGTCCGCCTTCGCCACAGCTTCCGCTCCGTCGCGCCGCTGGTGCGCCTCAACGAAGCCGTGCGCATCGGCGATCCGGCCGCGTTCGAGGCCGCGCTGGCCGGCTCCGAAGGCGTGGCGAAGGCGCACGCGGTGGAAGACGCCGCCGCACTCGCGCGACGCCTGCGCGACTGGAGCCAGTCGCTGTCTGCCGACGGCCCGCCGCCGCCGCTGCCCGAGGCCCCGGATGCCGCCGCGAAGGCCGCCACGCAGGCCCTTAATTCGCTCTCCGGGCGCCAGCTGCTGTGCGCGCTGCGCGACGGCCCGTTTGGCGCCGAAGCCGCCAACGAGGTCATCGAGCGCCGACTGCGCCAGGCTTGGGGCGTGCCGGCCGACGCCGCCTGGTACCCGGGCCGCGTGGTGATGGTGACGCGCAACGACTACGGCGCACGCCTGTTCAACGGCGACGTGGGCCTGTGCCTGCGCGACGCCGACGCCCGCCTGCGCGTGTGGTTCGCCGCGGCCGGCGGCGAGGGCGTGCGCGCGCTGCCGCCGGCCGCGCTACCGGCGCACGCGCCGGCCTTCGCCATCACCATCCACAAGGCCCAGGGCAGCGAGTACGGTCACGTGGCGGTGATGCTGCCGCCCGACCCCGAGCACCGCATCCTTTCGCGCCAGCTGCTCTACACCGGCCTGTCGCGCGCCAAGCGCTCGGTCGAGCTGTGGGCGCCGGCGGCCAGCACGCTCGCCGCCTTGTCGCGGAGGATGACCCGCGCCGGTGGCCTCGGGCCGCGCCTCGCCGCCCGGATGGACGACGCGCCCGCGGGCTGATCCCGCGCCATGCGTTGTCGCGGACAGGACGATGCGTTTCCGCGTTCCCGGCACGAGCCCGCTGCGACGCGCTTTGCCCGGCGGGGCCACACGCGCCCTTCACGGCGCGCGCCGGGCTGTCACCGCGCCTTGATGCGCCGATGGCCAAGGTCGCGCCCTCAATCGAACGGGGGCGTCCGACATGCAAGGCACTTACGATCCAACCCTGGTGGCATTGTCCATCGGCATCGCGGCCCTGGCCGCCTACGTGGCCATCGAGTTCGCCGGCCGCATCTTCGAGCGCAAGGAGCAGTGGCTGCGCTGGCTGGTCTCGGGCGCGCTGGCCATGGGCAGCGGCATCTGGGCCATGCACTTCGTGGGCATGGCGGCCTTCACGCTGCCCATCCCGGTGAGCTACGACCTGGGCATCACGGTGTTCTCGTGGCTGGCGGCGGTGGCCGTGTCGGCGCTGGCGTTGTTCCTGATCAGCCGGCGCGCGCTGTCGGTGGGCACGGTGACGCTGGGCGCGCTGGCCATGGGCGCGGGCATCTGTGTGATGCATTACGCCGGCATGGGCGCCATGCGCATGGACCCGGGCCTGGGCTACGACCCGCTGTGGTTCGCCATTTCGGTGCTGATCGCGGTGGGCGCCTCGGCGGCCGCGCTGGTGATCGTGGCGGCGCTGCGCACGGTGCGCTCCTGGCGCGATGTCGGCCTTCGCGCCGGCGCCGCGGCCATCATGGGCCTGGCCGTGGCCGGCATGCACTACTCGGGCATGGCCGCGGTGCAGTTCGACCCGAACGCCTTCTGCGCGCCGGGCAACGTGCTCGACGGCAACGCCATCGCCACGCCGACGGTGCTGGCCAGCCTGCTGGGCCTGGGCTTCGCGCTCTTCTTCACCGTTTCCGACGCCCGCGCCGTGCTGCAGGCCAAGCGCCAGGCCCGCGCCGAAAGCGAGCGCCTGAACCAGCTGGCCTTCATGGACCGCGAAACCGGCCTGGTGAACCGCCCGCGTTTCGGCCAGTTCGTGGTCGAAGCCCTGCGCGCCGATCCGCGCCTGGCGCTGGTGAGCGTGCGCGTGCTCGACGCCGCCGGCAACGAAGCCCGCGAGCGCGTGGCCGAGGTGGCCGCGGTGCTGGCGCCGCTGCAGTCGCAGGGCTACACCCTTGCCCGCACCTCGCCCGACCAGCTGATGGTGCTGGTACCGCGCCTGTCGGCCGCCGAGGTGGCGCGCCGGCTGCTGCCGGGCTGGCGCAAGGCCACCGACGCGCTCGCCGCGCGCGGCCTGCAGGTGCTGTTCGGCACCGCCGAATCGCCCGCCGACGGCGACAACGCCCAGGCCCTGATGCTGCGCGCCGCCGCCCGCAGCGCCCCGGACCGCGACGACGGCACCCTCGACGCCCCGGATTCGCTGGTGCTGTCGCAGCTGCAGGGTTTCCGCGCCGGCAGCGGCCCGGCCCGCGAGTCCGCGGCCTGAACATCAATGGCTCGCGTGGTCGGCGACATGGCGCCGGCCACGCCGCGGGAGTGCAGGTCTCTTCCTGCTCAGTGAAGCCTATATTTCGCAGGAAGAGACCTGCACTCCCACGGCGCGTCCGGTACGCGGCGGCACGGAGCGCTGATCGAAGGGCGGGTGGAAGCGGGCTTCGCTGCTTGCGCGTGTGCTGGCTTGGCAGGCCTGCTGCATTCCTCTCGCGGAGCGCGTTCGGTTGAATGGTTCCGGTCCCTGTTCGACACCCCGTGTACGCCTGCGTGTCCCTTCGGACACTTGATGCAGCGGCGGGGCCAGCGTGGAAGGTGGCCAGCGTGCGAGTCCTCGCCGCCTGGCGGCGGGTGCGGGACTGAGGCGAAGGGCTCTTCGCCAAGCCCGACAAGTCGGATCGAATGCCGGATGTCCCGGTATGCCCGCCCCGAACCCACACCCGCCGCCGGGCGGCGCGCAGGTTCGTACTGGCCATCTTCCACGCTGGCGAAGCCGCCACACCCCGCGTCCGAAGGGACGCGAACGATAGGTCGCGCAGTGGTTCGCGCCCCAGCCGACTTAGCCCAGCCTGATCCGCAAGAAAAATAGGCCGCCTTGGCCCCCGAGCGTGACGCGCAAGCATCGGAGCGGACAGCCACGGGCCTTTCGTCCAGCCAACCAGGTGCCCCGGTCCGGACGCGCCGTGAAGGCGAGGGTCGATTCCCGCGAAATAAGAGGCTCCCTGAGCGGGAATCGACCCTCGCCTTCGCGGTGGGGCCGGCGCCACGTCGGTGGTCAGCGAAAAACCGCCCAGGCCATCCCGGACTTGGGAGAAGAACCAAAAAAAGACCCCGGCCGTAGCCGGGGTCCTGGAAGCAGGGCAGGCCCGAAGGCCCGCCCCTGCCACTCGCCTCAGAACGACTGCGAGAAGCGGATGCCCACGGTGCGCGGGCGGATGGTGGCCGTGTACACCTGGCCGTCCGTGTACACCGGATCCACGCCCGACGCGCCGCACACCGTCTCGCCGCAGGCCGTGAACTTGAAGATCTCGGCGCGCTCGTCGAACAGGTTCGACACGTACAGGTCCACCGACCAGTCGTTCTTGCGGAAGCCCGCCGAGAAGTCGGCGGTGGTGTAGGCACCCAGGTCGCCCAGGATGCTGCGCTCGAGCAGGCGCAGGTCCGACTTGCGCTCGCCCACGTGCGACAGCGCCGCCTGCCAGTAGGCTTCGCCGCCGGCCAGGTCGAACGAGTAGCGCGCGATCAGGTTGCCCTTGAACTTCGGCGTCACCGGCAGCTGCGTGCCGCTCGGCGCCTCCGGGTCGGCGCAGTCCGTCACCGGGTTGCCCTCGGCGTCGGTGAAGCCGCAGTAGTTGTCGGTCAGCTTGGCGTCGTAGAAGGCCACGCCGCCGCCGATGCTCAGGTTGTAGCTGGCCGCCCAGTTGAGCTCCAGCTCCATGCCGTCGATCTGCGCCTGGTTGGCGTTCTTGATTTCCGTCAGGCCGTTCGCGCCCAGGATCGAGAACTGGAAGTCCTCCCAATCCTGGCGGAACACCGAGCCGTTGAACGAGAGGCGGTTGTCGGCCCAGGTGGTCTTCCAGCCGATCTCGAAGTTGGTCAGGTAGTCCGACAGGTAGGGCGGCAGCGTGCCGCGGCGGTTGATGCCGCCGGGGCGGAAGCCTTCCGACCAGGTGACGTAGACCATCTTGGTGTCGTCCACCTGGAAGGTCAGGTTCGCCTTGCCGATGGTGCCCGACTCGTCCACCTTCTTGTCCAGGTTCACGCAGGGCGCGCCGTTGAAGTCGGTCTGGTCGAAGCAGGCCGCCTCGCCGGTGCCGCTGCTGTAGCCCGCGCTGTAGCCGAAGAAGCCCTTGAGGCTGTTGTCGGCCTGGAAGTGGCGCGCGCCCAGGGTGCCGGTCAGGCGGTCGGTGAAGTCGAAGCTCACTTCGCCGAACACCGCCTGGTCGTCGTCCTCGCGGAACTGCTTGGTCAGCCAGATGGTGTTCGGCCAGCCGGTGACGTGCAGGAAGTCGGCGATGCCGTCGATGCGGTAGTCCTGCTGGATGTCATGGTCCTGCTTCTGGAAGAAGAAGCCGCCGACGAAGCGCACGCGATTTTCCTGCGGCGAGGAAATGC
Organism: Arenimonas malthae CC-JY-1; assembly: GCF_000747075.1. Lineage (GTDB taxonomy): Bacteria > Pseudomonadota > Gammaproteobacteria > Xanthomonadales > Xanthomonadaceae > Arenimonas > Arenimonas malthae. The sequence continues at coordinate 31,595 of NZ_AVCH01000133.1, read as the reverse complement.
GGATCTCGTGGCTGGCCTTCTTGTACTGGTCGCGGAACTGGATGTACTGCGACGGGTTCACCAGGTTGCCGTCGTTGTCGTAGAAGTAGGCGCCGTAGCCCGCCAGGGTGTCGTACCAGAAGGCGTAGTCGCTGTAGTCCGAGGCGCCGTCCACGTCGCGGTCGAGGTGGGCGAAGGCGTAGGTGACGTCGAAGTTGCCGATCTTGCCCTCGATGGTCAGCGCGGCCTGGGTCCACTGGTCGTCCGAATATTCGGGGTTGAAGTGGGTGACCTCGAGGTCGCCCACCACCGGGTCGAAGGCGAAGAAGCCGCCGGCCTCGGTGCGCTGGTGCATCACGGTGGGGCTGATGGTCCAGTTGTCACCCAGGTTGATGACCGCGCCGATGCGCGCGCCCATCGTGTCGATGTCGTTGTAGTCCTTCCCGGCCAGGTCGTCGTTGAACTCGGTGCCGTTGCCGCCCGAGTCGGCGTCCCAGGACGGGTAGGTGCGGCTGCCGGAAACGTTGTCGATGTAGCCGGCCTCCTTCTCCTTCCAGCCCACCAGGCGGATGGCGGCGTTGTCGCCCATCGGCAGGTTCACGAAGCCCTCGGCCACGTGGCCCATGCCGCCGTTGCTGGTGGAATCGAGGCCCACGGTGTAGCCGGCCTCGAAGCCGCTCGGGTCGGCCTTGTTGGTGATGATGCGCAGCGTGCCCGCCTGCGAGCTGGCGCCGTACAGCGTGCCCTGCGGGCCGGCCAGCGCCTCGACGCGCTCGACGTCGTAGATGTGGATGTCGAGCGGGCCCTGGATGGTGGTGATCGGCTGCTCGTCGAGGTAGACGCCCACGCTCGGCAGCGAGCCGGAGTGGTTGCCGTCGCCGCCCGAGGCCACGCCGCGCATGTAGATCTGCGCGAAGCCGGGGCCGAAGGTCTGGTAGGAGACCGAGGGCAGGTATTTGACGTAGTCCTCGAAGTTGGTGACGTTCAGGTCGTCAAGGCGCTGGGAGTCCAGCACCTGCAGGCTGATCGGCACCTTCTGCAGGTTTTCGGTGCGCTTTTGCGCGGTCACCGTGACCTCGTCGAGCGTCACGGCCTGCTGCTCGGCTTCCGGCGCGGCTTCCTGGGCGAACGCGGCGGAGCCGATCGCCAGGTAGATCGCGGCCGCCAGCGAGGCGCGCGACAGCGAACGCGCCGTCCCCGCGCCCCGCCGCTTGCTTGTTTGCTTGCTCATTTCCTTCCCCTCGGCTTGCTCTGTTGGTGTGGGTGTTGCGTGGTGTTGCGTCAGCGGAAATTCGGTACGTCCGGGTAGGCCGTGAGCACGGGGCCCAGGGCGTCCTTGAGCGGCTCGAGCCAGGGCTCGAAGTGGCGCCAGTGGTCGACGCCGTCGCGGTAGATGGGCTGGCGCACCTGCTCGGAGCTGGCGGTGCGCACGGGGCGCTTGTTCTCGAAGAAGCGCAGGCAGCCGTCCTCGAAGGGCAGGCCGCAGTAGTCGAGCAGGCGCCGCACCTCGGTTTCGGTGTCGTCCACCATGGATTCGTAGAACACGCGGTGCACCCGGCCCGGCAGCACGGCGTCGTAGTGCGCCATCAGCCGCACGTAGTCGGCGTAGTAGCGGCCGATGTCGGCCAGCGAATAGGTGAAGGCCTGGCCGCGGGCGAAATGCTGCTTGAAGCCCGAGAAGCAGCAGGCCAGCGGGTGCCGGCGGGCGTCGATGATGCGCGCGTTCGGCAGCATCAGGTGGATGAGCCCGATGTGCATGAAGTTGTTCGGCATCTTGTCGATGAAGAACGGCGCGCCGGTCTTGCGCTGGATGCGGGTGTGCTCGAGGTACTGTTCGCCCAGTTCGCGCAGGCGGGCCGGGTCGAGCGAGGCCAGCACGTCGTGGTAGGGCAGGGACTGGCCGGCGTCGCCGAGCTTGCGCAGCTCGCGGGTGATCGAGATCACCTCGGGCAGCTCCATGGTGCCTTCCACCGCCGAGTGGCTGGAGAGGATCTGCTCGACCAGGGTGGAACCGGCGCGCGGCAGGCCCAGCACGAAGATGGGGTCGGGCGCGGCCGCCCCGGCGCCGGCACGCGCGGCGAAGAAGGCCGGCGTGTAGGTGCGTTCGATCTTCTCCACCCGCGCCGTGGTGTCGTCGGCCGAGTAGTGCAGCTGGGCGCGGCGCAGCGTGTTGCCCTGGTCGTAGTGGCCGAAGGAGGCGGCGTAGTCGGCGCGGTCTTCCAGCGCCTTGCCCAGCGCGAAGTGCAGGTGCTGCACGTCTTCGGGCGACAGGCCCGGTCGCGCGAGCTGGGCCTGCATGGCGGCCACGTCCTCGTCGCTGAATTTGAAGGTCTTGAGGTTGGCCAGGCTCCACCAGACTTCGCCGCAGGACGGGTCCACCGCCAGGCTGCGGCGGTAGGCGGCGATGGCGCGCTCGGTGTGGCCGGCGGTCTTGAGCGCGTGGCCCTGGCTGAGCCAGATCTTCGACTGGCCCGGGTGCTCGTGCAGGATGCCGTCGTAGAGCGCGATGGCCTGCTCGTAGTCGCCGGTGCGGCACAGCACCACGGCCTTGAGGTTGCGGTAGTTCGGGTTGCGCGGGTCGGTGGCGAGCAGGGTGTCTATTTGCGCCAGCGCCTCGCGTGGCTTGTTGCCGCGGTGCAGGACCAGGGCGTAGTTCTGGCGCGCGGCCAGGAAGCCGGGCGCGAGTTCCAGGCAGCGTTCGAGCAGGCGCTCGGCGTCTTCCTGGCGGCCGATGCGCGCGGCCAGCTCGGCCATCATGCGCAGGGCGGCCACGTCGGTGGGCGCGGCGGCCAGGTGTTCGCGCAGCAGCGCTTCGGCCCTGGGCAGTTCGTTGGCGTGCAGCGCCGAAGCGGCGGCCAGCAGGCGCGGGTCGCGGGTGGAGAAGCGCACGTGGCTGGCGTAGGCCTCGTCGGCCGCGTCGAGTTCGCCGGCGGCGGCGAGCTGGTCGCCCAGTGCGCGCCAGGCCTGCGGCAGGCCAGGCTTGAGCCACACGGCGCGGCGCAGGGCGGCGATGGCGCCGGCCGTGTCGCCGGCCAGGCCGAGCGCGATGCCCAGTTCGTAATGCGCCAGGGCCCAGTTCGGCTGGCTGGCCACCAGCGGCCGCAGCGCTTCGAGCGCGGGCGGCAGCTGGCCCTGCAGGCGGTGCGAGACCGCCAGAATCAAAACGGCCATCGGGTGTTCGCCGACGGCCGTGATGATTTCGCGTGCCTGTTCGCCGGCAAGCGCGGGCTGGGTTTCAAGCAGCCGGGTGGCGTGCGCGAGCGCCTCGTCCAAACCTGCGGTGGGCTCGGCGGTGGCCATGGCGATGCTGGCGGTTCCCGGGGTCATGGGGTCTTCACCCGAATCTAACGTTGTCGCGGGCCGCGGGATAGTCCCTCATAGCCCCCCCAGCAGCCGGTGGGTGAATTCCAGCGACTGGTCGTAGGCGGCGGCGCCGATGCGCTCGTCCTGGCCGTGCGAGCGGTCGTCGTCCACGTCGTAGGGGATGCCGTTGAACACGTACACCGGCAGGCCGGCGGCGCGCAGGAACAGGCTGTCGGTGGCGCCGGCCGACATGTAGGGCGCCACCGGGATCGGGCCCCAGAGCGGGGTGGCGGCGTCGCGGATGGCCCGGAACAGGGCCTCGTCCACCGGCGAGGGTGGGCTGGGCGTGGGTTCGGCCACCCGGCGGATCGTGATGCCCGGGTCGGCCACGGCGGCGGCCAGCCAGCGATCCACCCGGGCGGGATCTTCGTCGGGCAGCATCCGGCAGTTCACCGTGGCCCGGGCCAGTTGGGGCAGGGCGTTTTCGGCGTGGCCACCCTCGAGCAGGGTGGGGGTGCAGGTGGTGCGCAACTGGGCGTTGTCGTAGGCCGAGCGGGCGGCCAGGCGGCGCAGGGCGGCTTCGTCCTGGGGCAGGCGGGCGGCGGCGGCCATGTCGGCGGCGGTGGCGCCGGTTTCCAGTTTCGACAGGCGCGCGTAATGGCCGCGGGTAGCGGAGTTGGTGCGCAGGGGGAATTCGAAGGCGGCCAGGCCGGTCAGGCCTTTCGCCAGCCGGTGGATGGCGTTGTCGGGCGTGGGCACCGAGCTGTGGCCGCCGGGGTTGCGCACTTCCAGGGTGTAGCTCAGGTAGACCTTCTCGGCGGTCTGCACCGGCAGCACCGCCGGCTGGCCGCCGCGCACCTCGGGGCCGCCGCCGTCGAAGTTGATGGCGTAGGCGGCGTCGAGCAGGTCGGGGCGGTTTTCCAGCAGCCACTGGATGCCGTTGGCCACGCCGTCTTCTTCGCCGGCGGTGAGCAGCAGCAGGAAGTCGCCGCGCGGCACGCGGCCTTCGGCGCGCAGGCGCATGAGCGTGGCGGCCGCGCCGGCGGCGCCGCCCTTGATGTCCATGGTGCCGCGGCCGTACAGCCAGCCCTCGCGTTCGGTGAGCGCGAACGGGTCGAGCGTCCAGTCCTCGCGGCGGGCTTCCACCACGTCCAGGTGCGCCATCAGCAGCACTGGCTTGCGTTCGCCGCGGCCGCGCAGGCGCACCACCAGGTTTTTCCGCAGCGGGTCGTCGCCGAGTAGCAGCACGTCTTCGCGCGGGAAACCTTCGGCGAGGAAACGCGCCGCCAGCTTTTCCGCGGCGGCGGTGGTGCCGGCGCGCGGGGTGGTGTCGGTTCCGATGAGCAGGCGCAGCAGCTCGCGGCCGCGCGCGCGTTCGTGCTCCGGCGCCTGCGGCGGCGTGGCGCCCGCCGTGGTCGCGAGCAGCAGGGCCAGGGCGAGCAGGGCGGGGCGGGGTGTCATGCGGCGTACCGGGTCAGGGGCGTTCGAGCGCAAGCGCGAGGCCCTGGCCCACGCCCACGCACAGGCTGACCAGGGCGCGGCGCTGGCCGTGGCGGCGCAGTGCGAAGGCAGCGGTCATGGCCAGGCGCGCGCCGCTGGCACCCAGCGGGTGGCCCAGGGCGATGGCGCCGCCGTTGCCGTTGAGCCGCGGGCTGTCGTCGGGCAGGCCCAGGGCCTGGGCGCAGGCCAGCACCTGGGCGGCGAAGGCTTCGTTGATTTCGATGCGGTCGAAGTCGTCCAGCGTGAGCCCGAGGCGCGGCAGCAGGCGGTTAATGGCCGGCACCGGGCCGATGCCCATCACCCGCGGTTCGACGCCGGCCGCGGCCTGGCCCAGCACGCGCGCCAGTGGCTGCAGGCCGTGCCGCGCCACTGCATCGCCCGACGCCAGCAGTACCGCGGCGGCGCCGTCGTTCAGGCCGGAGGCATTGCCGGCGGTGATGGTGGTGTCCGGGCCGAGCAGCGGCGGCAGCGCCGCCAGGGCGTCGGGCGTGGTGTCGGGGCGCAGGTGTTCGTCGGAAGAAACGGTCGCGGCGCGCCTTCCCTGGCCCGCCACGATCGGGGAAATCTCTTCGGCCAGCCAAGCTTCGCGCTGCGCGTGCGCGGCGCGCTGCTGGCTGCGCCAGGCGAAGCCGTCCTGGCGTTCGCGGCTGACGCCGTGTTCGCGCGCCAGGTTTTCGGCGGTCTGGCTCATCGGGTCCACGCCGTAACGCGCCTCGAAGGCCGGGTTCACGAAGCGCCAGCCCAGCGTGGTGTCCTGCAGCTGCTGCTCGCGGCCGAAGGCGGCGCCGGCCTTGGCCATCACGTAGGGCGCGCGGCTCATGCTTTCCACGCCGCCGGCCAGCACCAGGTCGGCGTCGCCCACGGCAATGGCGCGGGTGGCCTGGGCGATGGCCTCCAGGCCCGAGGCGCAGAGCCGGTTCACCGTCACCGCCGGCACCGACACCGGCAGGCCGGCCAGCAGCGTGGCCATGCGCGCGACGTTGCGGTTGTCTTCGCCCGACTGGTTGGCGCAGCCCAGCATCACCTCGTCCAGCGCCGCCCAGTCGAGCGACGGGTGCCGCGCCATCAGGGCCGCGATGGGCATCGCGGCCAGGTCGTCGGCGCGCACCGTGGCCAGCGCGCCGCCGTAGCGGCCGAAGGGCGTGCGGGTGGCGTCGACCAGGAACACCTCAGCCACGGCCGTGCCCCTGCAGCGCCGGCAGCCAGCCGCCCTGGCGGATGGCGCGTTCGATGGTCATCTGGGTCTCGTGCAGGATCGGCAGGATTTCCTCGACCGCGCGCTTCTTCGAATCCGGGCGGTAGGGCATGCCCACGTTCAGGCCCGCCACCACGCGGCCGTCGGCGGTGCGCACGGGCAGGGCGATCGAACACAGGCCCAGCTCCAGCTCCTGCGCGGTGAGCGCGTAACCCTGCTCGCGCACGCGCTTGAGTTCGGCCTTGAGCGCGCGCGCCTCGGTGAGCGTGTGCGCGGTGTGGGCGCTGGGAGGGTGTTGCTCCAGCCAGGCGTCGAGTTCGGCGGGGTCGAGCGCGGCCAGCATCACGCGGCCCATCGAGGTGGCGGCGGCCGGCAGCCGCGCGCCCACGCCCAGGGCGATGCTCATCACGCGCTTCACCGGCACGCGCAGCACGTACACGATGTCGCCGCCGTCGAGCACGGCCATTGAGCAGGATTCGCCCACGCGCTGCGCCATCTGCTCCATGGCCTGCTGCGCCAGCTCGGTGAGGTCGAGCGAGGACAGGTAGCTGTAGCCCAGCTCCAGCACCCGCGGGGTGAGGAAAAACTGCCGGCCGCGCTGGCCCACGTAGCCCAGGTGCTGCAGCGTCATCAGGCTGCGGCGCACCACCGCGCGCGACAGGCCGGTGCGGGTGGCCACGTCGGACAGGCTGGGCGTGGGCAGGTCGCGGCTGAAGGCGCGCAGCACGCTCAGGCCGCGTGCCAGCGACTGCACGTAGTCGGCGCTGTCCTCGAACGGTTCGTCGGCCATCGGGGCCCTTGGGCTGGTGTTGACAGGCCGAGCCTAGGAGGATTCCAATGAGTTCGCAATACGAATTGATGTTCGATTATCGAACATTTCGGGCCGCCAGGGGAGATCCGCGTTGCACAGCCGCGAGCGCGACAGCGTCCTGCACACCTGGTGCGTGCCCGCGATGTGGGACGCGCCCACCGTGGTCGGCGGCCGCGGCGCCCGGCTGGTGCTCGAGGACGGCCGCGAGCTGCTGGACATGTCCAGCCTGGCCGAATGCAGCAACCTGGGCCACCAGCACCCGGCCGTGGTGCGCGCCATTCGCGACCAGGCCGAACGCCTGTGTTTCGTCACCAACGGCTGGGGCGCCGAACCCCGCCGCGCGCTGGCCGAGCGCCTGCTGGAAAAGGCCGGCTTCGAAGGCGGCCGCGTCTATTTCACGCTGGGCGGCGCCGACGCCAACGAACACGCGGTGAAGTTCGCGCGCCAGGCCCGCGACCTGCCGCAGGGCCTGGTGATCACCCGCGAGCGCAGCTACCACGGCGCCAGCTACGCCACCATGGCGCTGTCGGACGACGAGCGCACCCGCCGCCAGGTGGATCCCGCCGCCTTCCAGGTGCTGCACGTGCCGGCGCCCTACGCCTACCGCTGCCCCTTCGGCAGCCGCGACGACGCCAGCTGCGGCGAACGCGCGGCCGAGGCCATCGGCCGGCAGATCGAATCGCACGGCGCCGATACCGTGGCCGCCGTGCTGGTGGAAACCAATGCCGGCACCAACGGCGTCGTCGCGCCGGATACTTACTGGCCGCGCCTGCGTTCGCTGACCCGCGACAGCGGCGTGCTGCTTATCGCCGACGAGGTGATGTCGGGCTTCGGCCGCTGCGGCGAGTGGTTCGCATGGCAGCGTTTCGGCGCGGCAGGCCGCCCCGACCTGATGACCGTGGCCAAGGGCCTGACCGGCGCGCACCTGCCGCTGGGCGCGGTGCTGCTGTCGCCCGAGGTGGCCGCCGTGATCGAACCGCAGCAGCTGCAGACCGGCCTCACCTACGCCGGCCACCCACTGTGCTGCGCCGCCGGCCTGGCCGCGCTGCAGGCCTACGAGGACGAGGGGCTGATCGAGCGCTCGCGCCGGCTGGGCGGGCAGATGTTTGCCACGCTCAAAGCAATGCAGGCGCGCCACGCCGTCATCGGCGACGTGCGCGGCGGCCACGGCCTGTTCGCGGTGCTGGAGCTCGTATCCGACCGCGCCACGCGCACGCCGCTGGCGCCCTGGCCGCAGCTGCCGTCGGGCCTGCGCGCGCTGGTGGCGAAGGCGCGCGAGGCCGGCGTCTCCTTCGCCGTGCGCGGCAACCTGGTGATCCTGGCGCCGCCGCTGGTGATCGAAGAAAACGACCTGGCCGACGCCCTCGGCCTGCTGGACCGCCTGCTGGGCGAAATGGACGCCGCATGAGCTTCAAGCTGACCTACGCCACCATGTTCAACCCGCCGGCGGAAATGCACGCCCGCTTCGACGAGGCGTTGCGCGGGGTGGAACAGGCCTTGGGCGCTCGCCACCGCCTGCACCTCAACGGCGAGGACGTTGCCGGCGTCGAGGAAGACGAGCGCCGCAGCCCCATCGACCAGCGCCGCGTGCTGGGCCATTTCGCCGTGGCCAGCGCCAACCAGGCGCGGCAGGCGGTGGAAGCCGCGCACGCCGCCTTCCCGGCCTGGCGCGCCACGCCCTGGCCCGAACGCGTTCGCCTGCTCAAGCGCGTGGCCGCGCTGATCGAGGAGCGTGTGTACCTCATCGCCGCGGCGCTCACGCTGGAAGTGGGCAAGAACCGCATGGAAGCGCTGGGCGAAGTGCAGGAAACCGCCGACTTCTTCCGCCTGTACGCCGAGGAGTTCGAGGAAAAGAACGGCTTCGACATCCCGCTGCCCGACGACCCGCTCGAAGGCTGGACGTCGCACAACCGCAGCGTGCTGCGGCCGCATGGGGCCTGGGTGGTGATCGCGCCCTTCAACTTCCCGTTCGCGCTGGCCGGCGGCCCGGTGGCCGCGGCGCTGGTGACCGGCAACACCGTGGTGTTCAAGAGCGCCAGCGAAACCCCCTGGGCGGGCCGGCTGCTGGCCGACTGCCTGCGCGACGCCGGCTTCCCGCGCGGCGTGTTCCACTTCCTCAACGGCAGCGGCAACGAGGTGGGCCAGGCCCTGGTGCACCACCCGCGCACCGCCGGCATCACCTTCACCGGCTCCTTCGACGTGGGCATGCGCATCTACCGCAGCCTGGCCAACGGCCCCTGGCCGCGGCCCTGCATCACCGAGATGGGTGGCAAGAACGCCTGCATCGTCACCGCCAACGCCGACCTCGAGCGCGCCGCCACCGGCATCGTGCGCTCGGCCTTCGGCATGGGCGGGCAGAAGTGCTCGGCGCTCTCGCGCCTGTACGTGGACGAAGCGGTGGCCGACGCGCTGGTGCAGAAGCTGAAGGAAAAGATGGCGGCCATCCCGCTCGGCGACCCGCGCCGCCAGGAACACTGGCTGGGCCCGGTCACCACCCGCCGCGCCTACGACAACTTCGCCCGCTGCGTGGCGGCCATCACCCGCGACGGCGGCCGCGTGCTGGCCGGCGGTGAGCGGCTCAACGAGGGCGAACTGGCCCACGGCTTCTACGTGCAGCCCACGCTGGCCGAGGCGCCGCAGACGCACCCGCTGTTCCGCGACGAAATGTTCCTGCCCATCCTGATGCTGCACCGCGTGCAGGACCTCGGCCAGGCCGTGCAACTGGCCAATGATTCGCCGCTGGGCCTCACCGCCGGCTGCTACGGCAGTGACGCCGACCTGGCCTACTTCTGGGAAAACATCGAGGCCGGCGTCACCTACGCCAACCGGCCGCAGGGCGCCACCACCGGCGCCTGGCCGGGCTACCAGCCCTTCGGCGGCTGGAAGGGTTCGGGCAGCACGGGCAAGGCCATCGCCTCCTTCTATTACCTGGCGCAGTACCAGCGCGAGCAGTCGCGCACGGTGGTCGAATGAAGACGCCGCGGCTGTCGCTGGCCGAGGCGATGGCGGAATTCGTGCACGACGGCAGCTGCGTCGCGCTCGAGGGCTTCACCCACCTGATCCCGTTTGCCGCCGGGCATGAACTGATCCGCCAGGGCCGGCGCAACCTGCACCTGGTGCGCATGACGCCGGACCTCGTGTACGACCAGCTCATCGGCATGGGCTGCGCGCGCCGGCTCACCTTTTCCTGGGGCGGCAACCCGGGCGTGGGTTCGCTGCACCGCCTGCGCGACGCGGTGGAACACGCCTGGCCGGCGCCGCTGGAGCTCGACGAACACAGCCACGCCGGCATGGCCGCCGCGTACACCGCCGGCGCCGCGAAGCTGCCCTTCGGCCTGCTGCGTGGTTACCTGGGCACCGACCTGCCGGCGAACAACCCGCGCATCCGACGCGTCGAATGCCCGTTCACCGGCGAAAGCCTAGCCGCGGTGCCGGCCCTCAACCCGGACGTCACCGTGCTGCACGCGCAGCGCGCCGACCGCAAGGGCAATGTCTCGATCCACGGCATCGTCGGCGCCCAGCGCGAGGCCGCGCTGGCGGCGAAGAAGCTCGTGGTCACCGTGGAGGACGTGGTGGACGAACTGCCGCCGGCCATGAACGCCGTGGTGCTGCCGCACTGGGTGGTGAGCGCCGTGGTGCACTGCCCGGGCGGCGCCTATCCGTCCTACGCGCATGGCTGCTACGAGCGCGACAACGCCTTCTACCAGCGCTGGGACGCCATCGCCCGCGACCGCGCCGCCTTCCAGGCCTGGATGCACGAGCACGTGCTGGGCCTGCCCGACCACGGCGCCTACCTGGCCCGCCTGAAGGCGAAGGCCGCATGAGCGCCTGGACCCGCGACGAAATGATGACCGTGGCCGCGGCGCGGCTGCTGTGGGACGACTGCGTGTGTTTCGTCGGCATCGGCCTGCCCAGCGCCGCCTGCAACCTGGCGCGGCTGACGCACGCGCCCGACGTGGTGCTGGTGTACGAATCGGGCACGCTGGGCACCCGTCCCGACGTGCTGCCGCTGTCGATCGGCGACGGCGAACTGGCCGACACCGCCGCCTGCGTGGTGCCGCTGCCGGAAGTGTTCGCGTTCTACCTGCAGGGTGGCCGGGTGGACGTGGGTTTCCTGGGCGCGGCGCAGATCGACCGCTTCGGCAACCTCAACTCCACCGTCATCGGCGATTACGCCCAGCCGTCCACCCGCCTGCCCGGCGCCGGCGGCGCACCCGAGATCGCCACGCACGCGCGCCAGACCTTCGTGCTGATGAAGGCCAGCCCGCGCAGCTTCGTGGAACGGCTCGACTTCCGCACCAGCGCCGGCTTCCTCGGCGGCGACGGCGAGCGTGCCCGCAGCGGCGCGCCCGGCGGCGGCCCGCAGGCGGTGATCACCGACTTCGGCCTGCTGCGGCCCATGCCCGGTAGCCAGGAGCTGCAGCTGGTGGCGCTGTTCGAAGGCGTGGACGTCGCCGAAGCGAAAGCCGCCGTCGGCTGGCCGCTGGCCGTGGCCGACACGCTCGAACGCCTGCCGCCGCCCACGGAAACCGAACTCACCGCCCTGCGCCAGCTGCAGGCCCGCACCGCCGAGGCGCACCGGCGCCCGGTGCGGCTGCCGGGCTGAGCGCACACGCCACTTCACGAAGGACCCGCCATGAGCCACCCGCACATCCACACCGAACTGCCCGGCCCCAAGGCCCGCGCCATGATCGCGCGCGACGCGGCGGTGATTTCGCCGTCCTACCCGCGCGACTACCCGTTCGTGATGTCGCACGGCCGTGGCACCGAAGTCTGGGACGTGGACGGCAACCGCTTCCTCGACTTCATGGCCGGCATCGCCGTCTGCGCCACCGGCCACGCGCACCCGGCGGTGGTGAAGGCGGTGCAGGGCGCGGCGGAAAAATTCCTGCACATCTCCAGCGACTACTGGCACGAGGAGATGGTGGGCCTGGGTGAACGCCTGGCCGCGGTGGCGCCGATGGGCGAACCGGCCATGAGCTTCATCTGCCAGTCCGGCACCGAAGCGGTGGAGGGCGCGCTCAAGCTGGCGCGCTACGTCACCGGCCGGCCGCGTTTCATCGGCTTCCTGGGCGGTTTCCACGGACGCACCATGGGCTCGCTGAGCTTCACCTCCAGCAAGTACACCCAGCAGAAGGGCTTCGCCACCACGCTGGCCGGCGTCACCCACGTGCCTTACCCGAACCCGTACCGGCCGCTGTTCGCCGGCGACGACCAGGGCGAGGCGGTGCTGGAGTACATCCGAATGCTGTTCCAGCGCAGCGTGCCGCCCAGCGAGGTGGCGGCCATGCTGATCGAACCGATGCAGGGCGAAGGCGGCTACCTGACGCCGCCCGACGGCTTCCTGGCCGGCCTGCGCGCGCTCTGCGACGAACACGGCATCCTGCTCATCTTCGACGAGGTGCAGTCGGGCATCGGCCGCACCGGCCGCATGTTCGCCAGTGAACACTGGGGCGTGCAGCCCGACATCATGAGCCTGGCCAAGGGCCTGGGCTCGGGCCTGCCCATCGGCGCGGTGGTGGCGAAGCGCCGCCTGATGCAGCAGTGGAAGCGCGGCGCCCACGGCAACACCTACGGCGGCAACCCCGTCACCTGCGCGGCGGCCAATGCCACGCTCGACCTGGTGCGCGGCGGCCTGGTGGACAACGCCGCGCGCGTGGGCGGGCACTTCATCGCCCGCCTGCGCGAACTGCAGCGCGACTACCCCTGCATCGGCGACGTGCGCGGCAAGGGCCTGTGGATCGGCATGGAGCTGGTCGAGGACGACGCGAAGAAGACCCCGGCCGCGGCCCTGTGCGACGCGGTGGTCACGCGCGCCTTCCACAACGGACTGCTGCTGCTGTCCTGCGGCACCAGCACGGTGCGCTTCATGCCGCCGCTGACGGTGACGGTGGCGGAGGTGGACGAGGCCATGGCGATGCTGAGAACCAGCCTCGACCAGGCGCTGGCGGGACGCTGAGCCATGCGCGCCCGCCTCCCCTTGCTGCTCGCGGCCCTCCTGCTGGCCACGGCGGCGCAGGCGGGGCGGGAACCGGTGCTCAACCAGGTCAAGGTTCCGCACAGCTACTACTGGCGCGAGCTCTACCTGCCCCAGCTCACCACCGGCCCGTCGGCCGCCGCTTTCCTGCCCGATGGCCAGGGGCTGGTGTACAGCATGGGCGGTTCGCTGTGGCGCCAGGCGCTGGGCGACGACCTCGCCACCGAGCTCACGCACCCGCGTGGCGCCTACGACCACCAGCCCGACGTCGCGCCCGATGGCAACGCGGTGGTGTTCACCCGCTACGACGGCGCGGCCATGGAGCTGTGGCGCCTGGACCTGAGCAGCGGTCGCGAGTTGCGGCTGACCGACGAAGGCGCGGTGAACGTGGAGCCGCGGATTTCGCCCGACGGCCGTCGGCTGGCCTGGGTATCCACCCGCGGCAACGGCAACTTCAACCTGTACGTGGCCGAGCTCGGCCCCGCGGGCCTCACGAACGTGCACGCGCTGCTGGGCGAGCGCCGCAGCAGCATCGACCGCTACTACTACGCGCCGGTGGACCACGCCATCAATCCCTCGTGGTCGCCCGACGGCGAAACGATCTACTACGTCGCCAATCCGGAAGTGGCCTGGGGCAGCGGCGACCTGTGGGCCGTGCCCGTGGCCGACCCTGCCGCGCGCCGCCGCGTCCACGCCGAAGAAACCAGCTGGGCCGCGCGCCCCGAGCTCGCGCCGGATGGCAAGCGCCTCCTGTATTCCGGCTACCGGGGCCGCCAGTGGCACCAGCTCTGGCTGACCACGCCGAACGGCGCGGCGCCGCTTCCGCTGAGCTTCGGCGAATTCGACCGGCGTCATGCGCGCTGGTCGCCCAACGGCCAGCGCGTCGCCTACATCGACAACCGCGACGGCGGCACCACGCTGCGGGTGATGGACGTCATCGGCGGCCGTACGGACACCGTGCAGGCCACGCGCCGCGAGACGCTGGCGCCGCAGGGCACGCTGGTGCTCGACATCCGCGACGGCGCCGGCCAGCGCGTGCCGGCGCGCGTGTCGGTCACCGGCAGCGACGGGCGCGCGCATGCCCCGGCCGGGGCCTGGCTGCACGCCGACGACGGCTTCGACCGCGCGCAGCAGAAAACCGAAACCCACTATTTCCACTGCGCGCCGCCTTGCCGCCTGCAGCTGCCCGCCGGGCCGGCGCAGGTTACGGTGCGGCGCGGCTTCGAAACCCTGCCGTGGAATGCCCGAGTGGACGTGGCGCCGGGCCCGGGCAAGCCCCTCATCGCCCACCTGCAGGCGCAGCCGCTGCCGCCCGCGTTCGGCGGTTTCGTCAGCGCCGATCTGCACGTGCACATGAACTACGGCGGCCACTACCGGCACACGCCGGAAACCCTGGTGCGCCAGGCCGAGGCCGAAGACCTCGACGTCGTGCACAACCTGGTGGTGAACAAGGAAGAGCGCATCCCCGACATCGCCGCCTTCCGCCCGGGCGTGGACCCGGCCAGCAACGCGGTCGTCACCCTGCTGCAGGGCCAGGAGTACCACACCAGTTTCTGGGGCCACCTGGGCCTGCTGCAGCTGCGCAGCCACTACCTGACGCCGGATTTCTCCGCTTACCGGCACACGGCGCTGGCCAGCCCGTACCCGCACAACGGCGTGATCGCCGACCTCGCGCACGAACAGGGCGCGCTGGTGGGTTACGTGCATCCCTTCGACTGGGACCCGGACCCGGCGAAGGAAACCGGCCTGAGCCACCAGCTGCCGGCGGACGCCATGCACCGCAAGGCGGACTACATCGAGGTCGTTGGTTTCTCCGACCACCGCGCCACCGCCGGCGTCTGGTACCGCCTGCTCAACCTGGGCCTGCGCGTCGCCGCCGGCGCCGGCACCGACGCCATGGCGAACTACGCCTCGCTGCGCGGCCCGGTCGGCATGAACCGCGTGTTCCTGGACACGGCCGGCAGCCGCGACCCGGAGACCGCGCTGGCCGCGCTGCGCAAAGGCGAAGGCTTCGCCAGCAACGGCCCGCTGCTGGGCCTGCTGGTGGACGGCCGCAAGCCGGGCGCCGAACTGCCGGCAGGCAAACATGCCTTCCGCCTGGCGCTGCGCTCGCCGGTGCCGGTGCAGCACCTGGAACTGGTGCACAACGGCCGCGTGGTGAAGGCCTTCGAACTGGAGGGCGACCGACGCACGCTCGACGCCGAAGGCGAACTCGATCTCGGCGACGGCTGGCTGCTGCTGCGCGCCTGGAACGACCAGGCCGACCCCGGCGTGCTCGACCTGTATCCGTACGCCACCACCAACCCGGTGTGGATCGGCCGCGGCCGCGCCAGCGAAAACGTGCAGGGCGACGCGGCCTATTTCACCGCCTGGCTCGACCGCGTGATCGCCAACGCCACGGCGCGGGAAGCCGACTTCAACGGCGCGGGCGAATTCGACGCCACGCTCGACTACCTGCGCGCCGCCCGCGCGCGTTACGCCCGCCTGGCCGAAGGACGCGACGAATGAAGCTCCGCCACTGCGCCTCCCTGCTGCTGGCCGCCGCGCTGCCAGCTTTCGCCGCGGCGCCGGGCCTGTCGCCCGCCGACTACGACCGTCTGGTGGACCTGACCGAGCCCGACCTCAGCGACGACGGCCGCTGGGTCGTTTACACCGCCAGTGCCGCCAACGTCGAAGAAGACCTCAACCAGTCCGACCTGTGGCGCGTGGCCTTCGCCGGCGGCGAACCGAAGCGGCTCACCGACACGCCGAAGCACAGCGAATGGCGGCCGCAGTGGTCGCCGGATGGCAAACACGTGGCCTTCCTGTCCGACCGCCCGCACGGCCGCGGCGACGACGCCGACGACAGCGTGCAGGTGTGGCTGGTGAAGGCCGGCGGCGGCCGCGCGCGGCGCATCACCTCGCTGCCGGGCGGCGTCGAGGATTTCGCCTGGTCGCCCGACGGGGCGCGCATGGTGGTGGTGGCCTGGGACCCGGAGCGCCCCGCCGGCACGCCCGAGCCGAAACAGCCGCCGCCCATCGTCACCACGCGCTACCAGTTCAAGGAAGACGGCACCGGCTACCTCACCCACCTGCGCAAGCACCTTTACCTGGTGGACGTGGGCAGCGGCCGTGCCACGCAACTCACGCAGGGCGACACCGACGAAATGCTGCCGGCCTGGTCGCCGGACGGCAGGACCATCGCCTTCGTCAGCAAGCGCGGCGAGGACCCCGACCGCCACCTCAACACCGACCTCTACCTGATCGCGCCGGAAGCCGGCGCCCGCGCGCGCCAGCTCACCACCTTCATCGGCGCCGACCTCGACCCGTACTGGGAAACGCGGCCCACCTGGAGCCCGGATTCCACCCGAATCGCCTACCTGCAGGGCGGCGAGGACCGGTGGATCTACTACGCCCCCTGGCAACTCGCGGTGGTGGACGTGGCCAGCGGAAAGGCCACGCTGCCGGCGCCCATCGACCGCTGCGTGACCAAGCCGCGCTGGTCGGCCGACGGCCGCGCGCTGTATGCGCTGTTCGAACACAGCCGCGTCACCCACCTCTCGCGCGTCGAGCTGGCCAGCGGGCAGGTCACGCCGCTCACCGGCGGCCTGCGCTTCGACTACGACCTGGACGTGGAAAGCGAGCGCATCGTGGTGCTCGGCGGCACCGACCACCAGCCCTATGCGCTGTCCGCCGTCGAATCCGATGCCGGCGGCGAGCCCGCGCTGCGCCTGCTGGCCGACCACAACCGCTGGCTGGCGCAGCGCCGCCTGGCGCCGGTGGAGCCCATCTTCTTCAAGAGCGCCGACGGCACCGCGCTCGAGGGCCTGCTGGTGAAGCCGCTCGACCACCAGCCCGGCCGGCGCTACCCCACGATCCTGCGCATCCACGGCGGCCCGGTGTACCAGTACAGCCACGAGTTCATGCCCGACTGGCAGGTGTACGCCGCCAGCGGCTACGCCGTGGTGGCGGTGAACCCGCGCGGCAGTTCGGGCCGCGGCTTCGACTTCGCGCGCGCCATCTACGCCGACTGGGGCAGCCTCGACACGGCCGACGTGCTCGCCGGCGTGGACCACGTGGTGGCGATGGGCGTGGCCGACCCGGAACGGCTGGGCATCGGCGGCTGGAGCTACGGCGGCATCCTGACCAATTCGGTCATCGCCCGCGACGGCCGCTTCAAGGCCGCCATCGCTGGCGCCGGCGTGGCGAACGTGTACGGCCTGTACGGCCACGACCAGTACACGCGCGAATACCGGCTCGAACTCGGCAACCCCTGGTCACAGCGCGAACAGTACGACCGCGCCAGCTTCCCCTTCCTGCACGCCGACCGCATCAGCACGCCCACGCTCTACCAGTGCGCGGAGATGGACTACAACGTGCCTTGCCTCGGGTCGGAGCAGATGTACCAGGCCCTGCGCGAACTGCGGGTGCCGACCCAGCTGGTGATCTATCCGGGCGAAAACCACGGCCTCACCGTGCCCAGCTACCTGCGCGACCGCATGCAGCGCAACCTGGACTGGTACGGGCGTTACCTGGGGCAGGGCGGCGCGAAGTGAACCGCGCCGCGCCCTCACTTGCCCGGCGCGAGCCGCCGGTGCTGGCGCAGGACTTCCACCAGCGCGGCGTGGTCGATGGCCCTGGCGTAGTTGCCGCCGTGGCCCTGCATGTCGCGCGCGGCCACCATGGCGTTGGTGATGGCTTCTTCGGTGGCCTGCACCGTGGCTTCGAACAGCGGGTCCATGCGGTCGTTGCCGACGAAGCGCGCCTGCTCGAGTTCGCCGCCGTCGAGCGCTTCGGCATTGGCGGTGGAGAAGGCCACGAAGATGTCGCCCGAGCCGTTGCCGGCGTAGCTGCCCAAACGCGCCAGGCCCAGGCTGGCGCGGCGGGCCAGGCGCTTGAGCTGGTGCGGCAGCAGGGGCGCGTCGGTGGCCACGATGATGATGATCGAGCCGGTGTCGCCGGCCAGCGGGTTGGGTTCGGTGTACACGCGGTCATTGCGCAGGAACTGGCCCACCGGCACGCCGGCGATGCGCAGGCTGTCGCGCAGGCCGTAGTTCGCCTGCACCAGCACGCCCACGGTGTAGTTGCCGCGCACCCGCGAGGCGGTGCCGATGCCGCACTTGAATTCGTGGCAGACCATGCCGGTGCCGCCGCCCACGTTGCCCTCGGCCACGGGGCCGCCCTTCGCGCCCCGAAGGGCCTCGGCCACGTGCGCCGGGGTCACGTGGAAGCCGTTGATGTCGTTGAGGTGCCCGTCCCAGGTTTCCGCCACCACCGGCAGCGACCACCAGTAGCCGGTGGCGTCGGCGCCGCCGGCGCGCACGCGTTCGGCGATGACGGCGTCGCGCACCACGCCTACGCTGTGGGTGTTGGTGAGCATCACCGGGCCTTCCAGCTGGCCCGATTCCTCCAGCCAGGCGGTGCCGGTCATCTCGCCGTTGCCGTTGAGCGCGAACCAGCCGCCGAACACCGGCGTGGCCGCGCTGGCCTGTCCGCGCGGCAGCACGGCGGTGACGCCGGTGCGCACCTTGCGGCCGTCGGCCTCGTCGCGGACGACCGTGGCGTGGCCCACCGTGACCCCGGCCACGTCGGTGATGGCGTTGAGCGGGCCGGGCTGGCCCTCGAAGGGAATGCCCAGGTCGCGCGCCCGGGGTTCGGCCGCCGAGGCGCCGGTGGCGAGGGCAAGCAGCAGCAGGCTGGCGCGGACCATGGTTTCTCCCCGAGGATGGCGGTACCACCCGAAGCTTAATCGAACCCGGCAGGCCCCATGCACACACCCGACAAGATCACCGCGCTTGAATCCGCCACCGCGCTGCCCGCGCGCTTCTATGTCGGCGAGGCCATGCTGGCGATGGAAAAACGTGCGGTATTCGCACGCAGCTGGCAGCTGGTGGCGCACCAGGGCCAGCTGGCCGAGCCGGGCGACCACGTGGTGGAGCAGGTGGGCGACGTGCCGGTGATCGTGGTGCGCGGCCAGGACGGCGTGCTGCGCGCCTTCCCCAACGTCTGCCGCCACCGCGCCGGCCCGCTGGCGCTGTGCAACGGCAAGGGCGCCCGCGCACTGCACTGCAAGTACCACGGCTGGAGCTACACGCTCGAGGGCCAGCTGCGCTCGGCGCCGGAAATGCAGGGCGCGGCGGATTTCGACGTGTCGGCCATCCGCCTGCCGCCGCTGCGGGTGGTGGAGTGGCAGGGCCTGGTGTTCGTGGCGCTGAGCGACAACGTGCCACCCTTCGAGGAGGTGTACGCCGGCATCACCGAACGTATCGCGCCCATCGACCTGGCCGCCATGCGCTTCCTGCGCCGCGACAGCTACGACATCGCCTGCAACTGGAAGGTTTACATCGACAACTTCCTGGAGGGCTACCACCTGCCGCACGTGCACCCGGGGCTGTCGAAGGTGCTGGACTACCGCGTCTACGACACCGAACTCTTCCCCTGGCATTCGCTGCAGCACTCGCCGCTGCGCAACAGCGGCGACATCTATGGCGACGGCGAAGCCTTCTACTACTTCGTCTACCCGAACGTGATGCTCAACATCATGCCGGGCCGCCTGCAGACCAACCGCATCCTGCCGCTGGGCCCCGGCCGCTGCCGGGTGGAGTTCGACTACTACTACGCCCAGGACGAGCAGGCCCAGGCCCGCATTGCCAACGACCAGGCCTTCAGCGACGAGGTGCAGGCCGAGGACATCACCATCTGCGAAGCGGTGCAGAAGGGCCTGGTGTCGGGCACCTACGAGGCCGGCCGGCTGTGCCCCAAGCGTGAGAGCGCGCTGTGGCTGTTCCACAACCAGCTGCGCGCGGCCTACGCCGCCGCGGGGGATGCCGCGTGAGGCGCGCCGGCCTGGCGATGACCCTGGCGGTCGCACTGGCGGCGCCGGCCGCCGCGCAGGACCTGCTGGTGCGCGCCGGCCACGTGGTGGACGTGGAAACCGGCGAGATTCGTGCCGACCAGGCCATCACAGTGCGCGACGGCCGCATCGCCGCCATCGCGCCCTGGACCGGCGATGCGCCCGAAGGTGCGCGCCTGCTCGACTGGTCCGCGCACGTGGTGGTGCCGGGCCTGATGGACATGCACACCCACCTGGCCGAAGAAGACCAGAGCGCCGACCTGGCCGCGCCGCTCAAGGCCACCCCGGCCCGCGCCGCCTTCGTCGGTGCCCGCAACGCCGCCGCCACCCTGCGCGCCGGCTTCACCACCGTGCGCGACGTGGGCGCCTACCGCGGCTTCGCCGACGTGGCCCTGCGCGACGCCATCAACCAGGGCCTGGTGCCGGGCCCGCGAATGTTCGTGGCCGGCGGTTACGTCACCGTCACCGGCGGCGGCGGCGAGCTCACCGGCCTGCCGGAAGGCAGCGTGGTGACGCCCGAGCTCCGCGTCGGCGTGGCCGACGATGAAGCGCAGGTGCGCAGCGCGGTGGATCGTTTCCTGGACGGCGGCGCCGACTTCATCAAGGTCATCGCCACCGGCGCCGTGCTCACCGCCGGCACCGAGCCGGGCCAGTCGGAATACTCCGAAGCCGAAGTGCGCGCTGCCGTGGAAGCGGCGGCCGCGCGTGGCAGCTGGGTGGCCGCGCACGCCCACGGCGCCGAAGGCATCGCCGCCGCGGCCCGCGCCGGCGCCCGCAGCATCGAACACGGTTCGCTGATGGACGACGCCGCCATCGCCGAAATGAAAAAACACGGCACCTGGCTGGTGGCCGACATCTACAACGGCGACTACATCGACGCCGTCGGCCGCCGCGACGGCTGGTCGGAAGAGATCCTGCGCAAGAACACCGAAACCACCGACGCCCAGCGCGCCGGCTTCCGCAAGGCCGTGGCCGCCGGCGTGAACAACGCCTACGGCACCGACGCCGGCGTCTACCCGCACGGCGACAACGGCCGCCAGTTCGCCTACATGGTGCGGCATGGCATGACGCCGCTGCAGGCCCTGCGCTCGGCCACGCTCGATTCCGCGCGCCTGCTGGGCCAGGAGGCCACGCTGGGCTCGATCACCGTGGGCAAGGCCGCCGACCTGGTGGCCGTGGCCTGCAACCCGCTGTCCGACATCACCTGCCTTGAGCGCGAGCATGTTCGCGGCGTGGTGAAGGCCGGCGACCCCGTTCCGATGCCCTGACCCTTTCCGGACCCTGGATGAACGACACCAAGAAGATCGGTTTCTGGACCTGCACCGCCCTCGTGGTGGGCAACACCATCGGCATGGGCATCTTCCTGCTGCCGGCCTCGCTGGCGCCGTTCGGGCTCAACGCCCTGATCGGCTGGGTGGTGGTGGTGCTGGGCTGCCTGGCGCTGGCGCGGGTGTTCGCGCACCTGGCGCGCGAGCTGCCGCAGGCCGAGGGGCCCTACGGCTACGTGCGCTCCACCCTGGGCGAACTGCCGGCCTACGTGGCGCTGTGGTGCTACTGGGTGTCGCTGTGGATCACCAACGCGGCGCTGGCCACCGGCGTGGTGGGCTACCTGCAGGCGGTGTTCCCGGAGCTGGTGGTGCTGCATCCGTCGCTGTGCGCGCTGGTGCTGCTGTGGGTGTTCGTGGCCATCAACTCCGCCGGGGTGCGCAGCGGTGGCGCGGTGCAGATCGTCACCACCGGCCTCAAGCTGCTGCCGATGGTGGCGGTGGCGGCGCTGGGCGCCTGGGTGCTGTTCACCACGCCGGGCGAATACGTGGCGCACCCGCCGACGCCGGCCATCACGCTGGGCGCCACGATGTCGGCGGCCACCATCGCGCTGTTCGCCATGCTGGGCATCGAATCGGCCACGGTGCCGGCCTCGAAGGTGCGCGACCCGGGCATCACCATCCCGCGCGCCACGCTGGTGGGCACGCTGGTGGTGGCGGTGATCTACCTCATCGTTTCCACCGTGCCGCTGCTGCTGATTCCCGAGGCGCAGCTGGCCGAATCGAGCGCGCCGTTCGCGCTGCTGATGTCGCTGTTCGGCGGCGATGGCTCCGGGCGCTGGCTGGCGCTGTTCGTGGTGGTGTCGGGCCTGGGCGCGCTCAACGGCTGGACCCTGCTGGTGGGCGAGCTCACCCGCACCATGGCCGGCCACGGCGTGCTGCCGGCTTTCCTGGCTTCTTCGAACCGCGCCGGTGCGCCGGGCCGCGCCCTGCTGGTGACGGGCCTGCTGGGCAGCGCGATGGTGCTGATGAGCTACAGCAAGACCCTGGTGGCCGGTTTCACCTTCCTCACCACCGTGGTCACCGCCGCCAACCTGCCGCTGTACGCCTGCTGCTCGCTGGCGCTGGTGGTGACCTGGCGCCGCGGCGGCGGCATCCGCACGGGCATGCTGGTGGCCTCGGTGCTGGCCCTGGCCTTCGTGGTGTTCGCCTTCGTCGGCATGGGCCGCGAGCCCTTCCTGTGGGCGCTGGTGCTGGCGGTGGCGGGCCTGCCGCTGTATGCCTTCCTGCGCCTTCGCCCGAAGAAGGTCGCCGGCCATGCGTGACCCGCGCTACGACATCCTGTTCGAGCCGGTGCGCATCGGCCCGGTGGTGGCGAAGAACCGTTTCTTCCAGGTGCCGCACTGCAACGGCATGGGCCACCAGATGCCGCTGGCGCACGCCGCCATGCGCGAGGCGAAGGCCGAGGGCGGCTGGGCGGTGATCTCCACCGAGGAATGCGAAATCCACCCCAGCTCCGACCTCACGCCCTACGTCGAGGCGCGGCTGTGGGACGACCGGGACATCCCCGCGCTTTCGCTCATGGCCGACAAGGTGCACGCGTTTGGCGCGCTGGCCGCCATCGAGCTCAGCCACAACGGTCCCACCGCTTCGAACCTGTACTCCCGCGAGGTGCTGCTGGCGCCTTCGCACCAGCCCTCGAAGTACGGCTACCCGGCGCAGGCGCGGGCCATGGACAAGGCCGACATCCGCGCCTACCGCCAGTGGCACCGCGACGCCGCCGTGCGCGGCATGCGCGCCGGCATGGACATCGTCTACGTCTACGCCGCGCACGACCTGTCGCTGCCCATGCACTTCCTGCAGCGGCGCCGCAACCAGCGCACCGACGAATACGGCGGTTCGCTGGAGAACCGCGTGCGCCTGCTGCGCGAGGTGCTGCAGGACACGAAGGAGGCCGTGGGCCACCGCTGCGGCGTGGCCCTGCGTTTCGCCACCGACGAATTCCTGGGCCCGGGCGGCGTGGAGCTGGCCGAGGCGCGCGACATCGTGGCCATGCTGGCCGAGCTGCCCGACCTGTGGGACGTGAACGTGGCCGCCTGGTACAACGATTCCGTGCCCTCGCGCTTCGCGCCGGAAGGCGCGCAGGAGCCCTTCATCGACTTCGTGAAGAAGGCGACGAGCAAGCCGGTGGTGGGCGTGGGCCGCTTCACTTCGCCCGACACCATGGTCAGCCAGGTCCGCCGCGGCGTGGTGGACTTCATTGGCGCCGCGCGCCCGTCCATCGCCGATCCCTTCCTGCCGCGCAAGATCGAAGAAGGCCGGTTCGACGACATCCGCGAGTGCATCGGCTGCAACATCTGCATCACCGGCGACAACACCATCACGCCCATCCGCTGCACCCAGAACCCGAGCATGGGCGAGGAGTGGCGCAAGGGCTGGCACCCCGAGCGCATCGCGCCCAGGGCCTCCGACGCGCGCGTGCTGGTGGTGGGCGGCGGCCCGGCCGGGCTGGAGGCGGCGCGGGCGCTGGGCCAGCGCGGCCACGAGGTGGCGCTGGCGGAGGCCTCGAAGGAGCTCGGCGGCCGTGTCAGCCGGGAGGCGCGCCTGCCCGGCCTGGCCGAATGGGGCCGCGTGCGCGACTGGCGCCTGGGGCAGATCCGCAAGCTGCCGAACGTGTCGACGTACCTGGATTCGACGATGTCGGCGCAGGACGTGCTCGACTTCGGCGCCCGGCACGTGGTGCTGGCCACCGGCTGCCGCTGGCGCCGCGACGGGTACGGCCGCAGCAACGGCCTGGGCATCCCCGGGCTGGCGGAGCACCCGGCCGTGTTCACGCCCGACGACCTGATGGACGGCCGCCTGCCCACCGGCACCGTGGCCGTGTTCGACGACGATTATTTCTACTACGCCACCGTCGCCGCCGAAGCGCTGGCGAAGGCGGGCTGCCGAGTGGTCTTCATCACGCCCGACGACACGCCGGCGTCCTGGGGCGCCTACACGCTGGAATACCGGCACGTGCGCAAGCGGCTGGCGGCGCTGGGCGTGGAGATCCGCGTGTCGACCAACATCACCGGTTTCGCCGGGCGCACGCTGGTGCTGGAAGACGTGTGGTCCGATGCCACTTCAACGCTGGACGTGGACGCGCTGCTCACCGTCACCGCGCGCCTGCCGAACGACGAACTTTTCCACGCGCTGAAGGCCCGCGAAGCCGAGTGGGCCGACGCCGGCATCCAAAGCGTGGACTGCATCGGCGACGCGCTGGCGCCGGGCCTCATCGCCCACGCGGTGTACGCGGGCCATCGTTACGCGCAGGAGCTGGGCGAAGCGAAGACGGGCGAGGTGCCGTTCAAGCGACACTTCCACACGGCCCGTGAAACGGACCTGCTGGACGGGCCATGAGCCACGGACTGCTACGCCTGGGCTCCACCCAGCAGCGGCTGCTGCGCCAGCTGCTGATGTCGGGCGGTGGCTGCACGGTCGAGGATCTTTGCCTGCGCCTGAAGATCACTCACAACGCGGTCCGCCAGCACCTGACCGCGCTGATCGGGCAACGTTACGTCGAACGCGCCGAGGCCGTCGCCACGGGCGGCCGGCCGCAGGTTCGATATGCGATCACGCTGGAAGGCCGCGAACTCTTCCCGCGCAACTACGGCGCCATCGCCGGCGCCTTGCTGGCGCGGCTGGAAAGCCAGTTGGGCCAGGATGCGGTGTCCGGGCTGCTGGTCGAGCTGGGGGCCACCGTGGCTGCGTCGCAGCTGCCGTTGCCGGCTGGTGGTGACGAAGAGGCCCTGGCCAAGGCGTTGGCCGATCGCCTCGACAGCCTGGGCTACGAGGCCGTGGCGGCGCGCAGCGACGGCGAGTGGCAGGTGGAGGCGTTCAACTGCGTCTTCCACGCCCTGGCGCGGCAAAACCCCCAGGTCTGCAAGTTCGACCTCGCGTATCTCGAGGCGGTCAGCGGCCGGAAGGTGGCGCTCACGGCCTGCATCCTGCACGGCCAGCACGTCTGCCGCTTCCGGGTGAAGCCAGTCTGACGGTAAGGCTCTAAATAGAAGCTTTACACATAGATATATTCCGTATCGTCGAGACCCCCGATAGGGTGCTTCCACGCCGCGCCCGCGGCGCCCCTTCCTTACGGAGCCTCATCCCATGAAAGCCACAGCCCTCGTCCTCGCACTTTCCGTCGCGTTCGCCTTCGGTACCGAAGCGCAGGCCGACGAAAGCGCCCATCCCGCCCACGCCGTCCCGCCCGCGGCCGACGCGGCGGCCATGTCCAGCGCCAAGCAGGCCACGACCCAAGCCGCCCTGCGCGACCTGTGGGTCGAGCACGTGTTCTGGATCCGCGACTACGTCAACGCCCGCGCCGAGGGTGATGCCGCCCGGCAGCGCGTGGCCGCCGACCAGGTCGTCGCCAACGCCACGGCCATCTCGGGCGCGGTAGCGGGCTTCTACGGCAAGCCGGCCGGCGACCACCTGCTCGGCCTGTTGGCCGGGCACTGGGGGGCGGTGAAGGATTACGCCGATGCCAGCTTCGGCCAGGTCGATGCTGCGGCCCAGCAGGCCGCCGCGGCCGCGCTGACGGCGAACGCCAAGGACATCGCCGCCTTCCTGGCGAAGGCCAATCCCTACCTGCCCGAGGCGACCCTGGTGGGCCTGCTGAGCGCCCATGGTGCCCACCACATCGCCCAGATCCAGCAGGTTTCCAAGCGCGACTACGCCGCGGAAGCCCGGACCTGGGCCGCGATGCGCCAGCACATGTTCACCATCGCCGATGCACTGACGGCCGCACTGGCCAAGCAGTTCCCGGCGAAGTTCTGAGCCGGGTCCTGCTGGCCCCGCCGGCGCATCCCCATGCCGGCGGGGTTGGCGGGAGCAGGGTAGGAAACGCCGGTGAACTGCACTGCGGCGACGGCTAGGGCGCGCCGAGGATCTCCGCGAGGTCGGCGGTGTCGGGCAGGCCGGGGAAGCGCTTGAGGCGACCCTCGGCGTCGAGGTAGACCAGCCCCGGCGTGCCGTGGAAACCCAGGGCGCGCAGCAGCTTCTCGTTGGCGTCGAGCTTGGCCTTCAGCGCCGGCGGCACGGCCGGCAGCGGGCGTATGCCGCCTTCGCGGTAATGGCGCTCGTTCCGGGCCAGCGCGTCGGCCGGCACGTCGGCGCCCAGGATGGCCGCCGCCTTGCCCGGGCTGTCGTCGCCGATGATGCCCACCATCAGGTGGCGCAGCTGCACCTGGCCCGATTCCACGAAGGGACGAGCGGCCAGCCAGAAGCGGTTGCAGTAGCCGCAGTTCGGGTCGGCGAAGGCATAAACAAGGCGCGGCGCGTCGGCGCGGCCGTCGGCCACCCAGTGGCCGGACGCCAGGCGGGCCCAGTCGTCGCGCGCCTCCGCTGCCGGGGCGGCCTGCGCGGGCACCGCCGCACCGCCCGGCAGGGGCAGCAGCAGGGCCAGCAGCAGCGCGGGCAGGAGGGGCCGGGCCATGTTGCAATCATATACCCGTGGGGGTATATGCTGGCCACGGGTCCGCATCGTGGGGAGCGAAGGCATGGCAACCCGGCTGGAACTGGCACTGCTGAGCGCGCGCGGCGTGGGCAAGGGCATCCGCCTGCTCGAATACGTGGGCCTGGTGATCGTGCTGGCGGCCACGCTGCTGGCCGGCGGCCACGAGGTGTGGCGCATGTTCTCAAGCGGCAAGGTGGGCATTTCCGACCTGCTGCTGCTCTTCATGTACCTCGAGATGGTTTCCATGGTGGAAACCTACTGGCGCATGGGCAAGCTGCCGGTGCGCATGCCGCTGTACATCGCCATGGTCGGCATCGCCCGGCACCTGATGGCCGATTCCTCCTACCACGACCCCTGGCTGATGATCGCCGGCGCCGGCGCCATCGTGCTGCTGGCGGTGGGCGTGTTCATCGTGCGCTACGGCCACCTGCGCTTCCCCTACACGCAGGCGTCGGAGGAAGCCACGGACCGGGAATGAGGCGGCCGGCAAGCCCGGCGCGCCATGACGGGTGACGGTGTTGGGCGGCTGCCGGATAATGGCGGGCTCAGCTCCCCCAAGGCCCCGCCCGCATGAATTCCCAGCACCGCAAGCCGCTGCCCGGCACCGCCCTCGACTACTTCGACGCCCGCGCGGCGGTGGACGCGATCCGGCCCGGGGCCTGGGCGGGCCTGCCCTACACCTCGCGCGTGCTGGCCGAGAACCTGGTGCGCCGCTGCGAGCCGGCCAACCTGGAGGCCTCGCTGCGCCAGCTCATCGAGCGCAAGCGCGACCTCGACTTCCCCTGGTTCCCGGCCCGCGTGGTCTGCCACGACATCCTGGGGCAGACCGCGCTGGTGGACCTGGCCGGCCTGCGCGACGCCATCGCCGACCAGGGCGGCGACCCGGCCCAGGTGAACCCGGTGGTGCCGGTGCAGCTGATCGTGGACCACTCGCTGGCGGTGGAATGCGGCGGCTTCGACCCCGATGCCTTCGCCAAGAACCGCGCCATCGAGGACCGCCGCAACGAAGACCGCTTCCACTTCATCGACTGGACCAAGCTGGCGTTCAAGAACGTGGACGTGATCCCGCCGGGCAACGGGATCATGCACCAGATCAACCTGGAGAAGATGTCGCCCGTCATCTGCGTGCAGGACGGCGTGGCCTTCCCGGATACCTGCGTGGGTACCGACAGCCACACGCCGCACGTGGACGCGCTGGGCGTGATCGCCATCGGCGTGGGCGGCCTCGAGGCCGAGAACGTCATGCTGGGCCGCGCCTCGTGGATGCGCCTGCCCGACATCATCGGCGTCGAGCTCAGCGGCAGGCCGCAGCCGGGCATCACCGCCACCGACATCGTGCTCTCGCTCACCGAATTCCTGCGCAAGCAGAAGGTCGTGGGCGCGTACCTGGAGTTCCGCGGCGAAGGCGCGGCGGCGCTCACGCTGGGCGACCGCGCCACCATTTCCAACATGGCCCCGGAATACGGCGCCACTGCCGCCATGTTCTTCATCGACGGCAACACGCTCGACTACCTGCGCCTGACCGGCCGCACCGACGAGCAGGTGGCGCTGGTTGAGAATTACGCCAAGATCTCGGGCCTGTGGGCCGACGCGCTGGCCACCGCGCAGTACGAGCGCACGCTGCACTTCGACCTGTCCACCGTGGTGCGCACGATGGCCGGCCCGTCGAACCCGCACGCCCGCGTGGCCACCAGCGACCTCGCCGCCAAGGGCATCGCCGGCAACCTGGCCGCCGCGCAGGCGCAGGAAGCCGAGGGCCTGATGCCCGACGGCGCGGTGATCATCGCCGCCATCACCTCGTGCACGAATACGTCCAACCCGCGCAACGTCATCGCCGCCGGCCTGCTGGCCAAGAAGGCGAATGCGCTGGGCCTGGTACGCAAGCCCTGGGTGAAGTCGTCGCTGGCGCCGGGCTCCAAGGCCGTGGCGCTGTACCTGGAGGAAGCCGGCCTGAAGGCCGAGCTCGAGCAGCTGGGCTTCGGCATCGTCGCCTTCGCCTGCACCACCTGCAACGGCATGAGCGGCGCGCTTGACCCGGTGATCCAGCAGGAAATCATCGAGCGCGACCTGTACGCCACCGCCGTGCTCAGCGGCAACCGCAACTTCGACGGCCGCATCCATCCCTACGCGAAGCAGGCCTTCCTGGCCTCGCCGCCGCTGGTGGTGGCTTATGCCATCGCCGGCACCATCCGCTTCGACATCGAGAAGGACGCGCTGGGCCACCGCGCCGACGGCACGCCCATCCTGCTCAAGGACCTGTGGCCGAGCGACGCCGAGATCGACGCGATCGTGAAGGCGGCCGTGAAGCCGGAGCAGTTCCGCAAGGTGTACGAGCCGATGTTCAAGATCGCGGTGGAGTCGGGCGAGGCCGTGAGCCCGCTGTACGACTGGCGCGCGCAGAGCACCTACATCCGCCGCCCGCCCTATTGGGAAGGCGCGCTGGCCAAGCCGCGCACGCTCACCGGCATGCGCCCGCTGGCGCTGCTGGGCGACAACATCACCACCGACCACCTCTCGCCATCGAACGCCATCCTCGCCTCCAGCGCGGCCGGCGAATACCTGGCGAAGATGGGCTTGCCGGAAGAGGACTTCAATTCCTACGCCACCCACCGCGGCGACCACCTGACCGCGCAGCGCGCCACCTTCGCCAACCCCACGCTGCTCAATGAAATGGCGGTGGTGGACGGCGCGGTGAAGAAGGGTTCGCTGGCGCGCGTGGAGCCGGAAGGCCGGGTGATGCGCATGTGGGAGGCGATCGAAACCTACATGGAGCGCGGCCAGCCGCTGGTCATCATCGCCGGCGCCGACTACGGCCAGGGCAGCTCGCGCGACTGGGCCGCCAAGGGCGTGCGCCTGGCCGGCGTGGAAGCCATCGTGGCCGAGGGCTTCGAGCGCATCCACCGCACCAACCTGATCGGCATGGGCGTGCTGCCGCTGGAGTTCCTGCCCGGCACCACCCGCAAGACCCTCGGCCTGGACGGCACCGAAACCTACGACGTGCTGGGCGAACGTTCCCCGCGCGCCTCCCTGACGCTGGTGGTCAACCGCCGCAACGGCGAACGCCTGGAAGTGCCGGTGCGCTGCCGCCTCGATTCCGACGAGGAAGTGTCCATCTACGAAGCCGGCGGCGTGCTGCAGCGCTTCGCCCAGGATTTCCTCGAATCCACCCAGGCCGCCTGAACCGGTTTGAGCCCCTCTCCCCCCGGGAGAGGGGTTGGGGAGAGGGCGCTTCTCCGACGGGACTTGCCCCTCTCCCCCGACCCCTCTCCCGCAAGGGGAGAGGGGAGCATGAAGCCCAGGACCTTGAAGCCCCTCTCCCCCCGGGAGAGGGGTTGGGGAGAGGGGCTTTGCACCAGCGAGACTTCGCCAAACACCTCCGCCAATCCATGACCGAGGCCGAACGCCGCCTCTGGTACCACCTGCGCGCCCATCGCTTCGGCGGCCACAAGTTCCGGCGGCAGGTGCCGGTCGGCCCCTACATCGTGGATTTCCTCCACCACGGCGCAGGGCTGGTGGTCGAAGCCGATGGCGGGCAACACAACGGACCAGCGGGCGACGGGGAGCGCGATGCTTGGCTGCAGCGGCACGGCTATCGGGTACTGCGTTTCTGGAACCACGAGATACTGCAAAATACGCAGGTGGTCCTTGAGGTCATCTGGAATGCCCTTGGGGCCCGGCTCTCGCCCGAGCCCTCTCCCCCGGCCCCTCTCCCGCAAGCGGGAGAGGGGAGCAAGGCGCGCCTCTAGCCCTTCCCCCCTGGCGGGAGAGGGGAGCAAGGCGCGCTACTAGCCCCTCTCCCGCTTGCGGGAGAGGGGTTGGGGAGAGGGGAAACCCGCATGAGGAAGAAGATGACCCACGCACCGCAGATCAAGATTCCCGCCACCTACATGCGCGGCGGCACTTCCAAGGGCGTGTTCTTCCGCCTGGAAGACCTGCCCGAAGCCGCGCGCGTGCCCGGCCCGGCGCGCGACGCGCTGCTGATGCGCGTCATCGGTTCGCCCGATCCCTACGGCAAGCACACCGATGGCATGGGCGGCGCCACGTCCAGCACCAGCAAGTGCGTGATCATCTCCAAGAGCACGCAGCCCGGCCACGACGTCGACTACCTCTACGGCCAGGTGTCCATCGACACCGCCTTCGTCGACTGGAGCGGCAACTGCGGCAACCTCAGCACCGCGGTGGGCCCGTTCGCCATCGCCAACGGCTTCATCGACAAGGCGCGGCTGCCGGAAAACGGCGTGTTCCCGGTGAAGGTGTGGCAGGCCAACATCGGCAAGACCATCATTTGCCACGTGCCGGTCACGAATGGCGAGGTGCAGGAAACCGGCGACTTCGAGCTCGACGGCGTCACCTTCCCGGCGGCCGAGATCGTGCTCGAGTTCATCGACCCGGCCGACGAGGGCGAAGGCGAGGGCGGCGGCGCCATGTTCCCCACCGGCAATCTCACCGACAGGCTCGAGGTGCCCGGCGTCGGCACGCTCGAGGTGACGATGATCAACGCCGGCATCCCCACCGTGTTCGTCAACGCGAAGGACATCGGCTACACCGGCACCGAACTGCAGGACGCCATCAACGGCGACCCGGCGGCGCTGGCCAGGTTCGAAACCATCCGCGCCCACGGCGCCGTGCGCATGGGCCTGATCAAGGACGTGGCCGACGCCGCAAAGCGCCAGCACACGCCCAAGGTCGCCTTCGTGGCGCCGCCGGCCGATTACGCCACCAGCAGCGGCAAGCGCATCGCCGCCGCCGACATCGACCTGCACGTGCGCGCGCTCAGCATGGGCAAGCTGCACCACGCCATGATGGGCACCTGCGCCGTGGCCATCGGCACCGCCGCGGCCATCCCCGGCACGCTGGTGAACCGCGCGGCCGGCGGCGGCGCACGCACCGCCGTGCGTTTCGGCCACCCCAGCGGCACCCTGCGCGTGGGCGCCGAGGCGGCCAGCGAAAACGGCCAGTGGGTGGTGCGCAAGGCCATCATGAGCCGCAGCGCGCGCGTGCTGATGGAAGGCGCGGTGCGGGTGCCCGCGGATTTCCACGCGGGCTGAACCGCCACCTCGGGTAACATCGCCGGCATCGCACTGGAGGAACCGACCATGTCCCTTGCCGGAAAAACCATCGCCGTCACCGGCGCCTTCGGGGCGCTGGGCACCGCCGTCGTCACGGCGCTGCAGGCGCAGGGCGCCGCCGTGGCCGCCATCGACCGCGCCGACGCGCCGCGCGACCCGGCCGCCCTGGG